>NZ_JAAIUV010000020.1 GCF_010975035.1 Neobacillus thermocopriae
CTACGTAAAGGATGAGCGCACAAAACAATTTGCTTATTCATTTCATGCTGCGGCTGATAGAAATGGATTTATTCTGGGAACGATTGTAACTCCAGGTAATATTCATGATAGTACGATGTTTGAACCCTTGCTTGAAAAGGTCATTGAAAACTGTGGAAAGCCTGATGCTGTTGCTGCTGACGCTGGCTATAAAACACCCGCCATTGCTCAATACTTAATAGAAAATAATATACGACCTGTATTACCCTATACACGCCCACGTACAAAGAAAAGCTATTTAAGAAAACATGACTGTGTGTATGATAAACATTTTGACTGTTACATATGTCCCGAAGGACAAGTCCTAGAATATAGAACAACTACTAAGGAAGGTTATCGTCAGTATTTCTCTAATCCGACTAAATGTAAGAATTGTTCTTTATTAACTCAATGCACACAGAGCCAAAATCATCAAAAATTAATTCAACGGCATGTTTGGGAAGATTATTTAGAGGAAGCTGATCACCTTCGTTATACAACAGAGAATCGAATTATATATGCAAAACGGAAAGAAACTATTGAACGTGTGTTTGCTGATGCTAAAGAAAAGCATGGTATGCGGTGGACGACTTTAAGAGGCCTTAAAAAATTGTCCATGCAGGCGATGCTTACTTTTGCTGCAATGAATTTAAAGAAACTGGCAAACTGGACTTGGACTAGTCCAAAAATGGTATAATAATTGACCCCGTAGGGGTCAAATTAAAGTTTATATAGACCAAAAATTGTTTAAAATTTGAAAAGGCATTTCGAATTAAGCTTATTCGGAATGCCTTTTGTCTACAATCTGAGAGGAGCTGTCACTGACAGCTCCTCTTTTATGTCATTTTATTAATTTAATAATTGGTAAATTAAATTACAGGATATCATGATCATACTTAGGAAATTTATGCTACGAAAATTATTAGAAAATCTACATTATCAATTTAGATAAGTACCAAAACAAAACTTTTTTCTAATGAAGATTGTATAAGGAAAATGATAAACTTGGCAGATCAATATATCACAAAGAATTGGGATATACGGTATTGTAGTTTTGATGTGATCTTGATCAGTTTGAGATTATGAACCGATGACTTTATCCGTAACCCCTGCTTTTATTTAAACGAACAATCTAGTCTATTCGTATAAGCCATTTTTTAATTTTAATAGCATATAGCTTATTGTTTATGCATTGTTAATATTTTCAAAGATTCCTTCTATTAAATTTTACGCTGAACGCTTAATACTGTTATTCATTATCTCATATAGTCTCTTACTAATTCATAGCAACGCTCTTTTGTTAGTTTAAAGAGTGTCTCAGCTTCTACCATAGCAGACATTGTTCCTCTACCTTCTTCGTCATATCTGGCTTGAGCCGTTTCATCTCTAGTTTTAATCCATTTACGTTGTTCGTTTCTTAAGTTAGTCATTTCAGTTTCTGATAACTGAGTTTTTAGTACACCATAGATTTCATTTAACATGTCATCCCATAACTGATAGTTATAAATATAATCATCTCTCATTTGAAAGTCACTTTGATACTCATTTTTTCTTTCTTTTAATTCAGTTTCATAAAGTTTAGCCATATATTCATTCTTTCTACTAGCTGTTTTATTTTGTTCAGATTTATTTTCCTCTAACTGACTAGTAGGTTCATTATTAGCTTGATTTAATTCCTTATTGGCTGGTTTAAAGAATCCTTTCTTACCTTGATTTACTTCTTTATTTGTCGGTTTAACAGATTCTTGTGTATCTTCAAAATCATAAACTAAACTAGTATCTTTGGAACTTATAGCAACCAAACTTTCACCAGTAGAACTATGTATTTTAAAAAGATAGGCTTTACCTTTCGCTTCTTTTGATTCATATTCCTTTACAAATTCAAGCTTCTCATTGTTACTACTCAAAAGTTTTTCTGCTTCTTCTTTTGTAAGATGAATATCTTCTCCTAATAAAGAATGATGATTCCAGCTATACATTTTCCATTTATTAGCTTCTTTTTTTAATTCAAACTCCCACAATGCACCCATATTATTAATTTCTGTTGCAGGTTCTAATACGTTAATTTTTAGAATGTTATCTTTTGTTAGTTCGTAAGTAAATCTTACATCATTATGATAATTTGGTTTAAATGATTGATCACATTCACAATAGTATTCAGAAGTTAAATCTTTTAAAGTAGTATCGGTAAATTCTTTAAAAGCAAAAGATAATAAATAATTTCTAATTTTATTGAAATCAGCTGGATTATTATTTCCCCATCCATACTTTTCACCAGCCTTATCAAAAACTTCGAAAATAGAATCAAGTGTTGTTTTCAAAATATTATTGGCTTCTTCTTTATTTAATTCTATAGCCTTTGATTCTTTTAAATTTTGTTTTTCCTTTGCCAAATCCACTTTTTCTACCTTTGGAGCAACAAATTCCTGGTATCCCCAATACCCTCCAATTCCCAATACAACTGTTGCCACAAAAATGAACAAATTTTTTAACATATGTATGTCTCCTTATTAGTCCTCAAAATATAAATGCATGTTTTAGTTGTTTTTAGGTATAAATAACTATAAAAACATAAATTCAAAATCCTCCTCATAATGTTATATAAGTAAAAAAATTCAATTTTTATATTATCAAAATAACAATTGTATTTAAATATTTAGTAGGGACTTTTTCCTATTTATTGTATTTGCTTGTCTTTGACTTTGATTGTAAATTATAAACCTATAAAAAAATCCGGCTTTGGACATCCAAAGCCGGATTTTGCATGTGCGCCCGGCATGGGTGTAATCTATAGGGTGAAAGTCCCGAGCTGCGAAGGCAGAAGTAGCAGTTAGCTTAACGCAAGGGTGTCCGTGGTGACGCGGAATCTGAAGGAAGCGAGCGGCAAACTTCCGGTTTGAGGAACACGAACTTCATATGAGGCTAGGTATCACTGGGTGAGTTTGCATGACAAAACAAAGCCCTTTCTGCCGAAAGTGATACAGAGTAAATGAAGCAGATGGATGGAAGGAAAGATTACACTCTTACCCGGGGAGGTCTGGCTGGCACGCCAAGTAACCTTGGTAACCTATCTAGTGATAGATAGCTGAGCAGTCAGAAGTCAGCAGAAGTCATAGTACTCTTTCAAGCTCGAGATGGAAGAGGAAGGACTGAACAATGAAGGAGAACGAGTCGCTAGGCGTTCATCTTCTGTGTGGAAGCAGACAATCCGATAGGACTTACTTGAAGGAGGAAGTGGTGAATCCCACGGGGGACTTCAAGAGGGTGGAGCAGAAGATGGCACAAATAAAAGGATTCGTTCACGTGGAGAGGATATCTAATGTTGATGGAACTGATTTTGTCACGGGAAAATCTCATAGCGGCATTTAAAAGAGTTGTACAGAATAAAGGAAGTCACGGAGTAGATGGCATGTCCGTAAAAGACCTACGAAGACACCTCTACGAAAATTGGGACTCCATTCGACAGTCGTTGAGAGAAGGGACCTACAAGCCCTTACCCGTCCGTCGAGTCGAAATCCCGAAACCGAACGGTGGGGTAAGGCTTCTAGGGATCCCTACCGTGACTGATCGTTTCATCCAACAAGCGATTGCCCAAGTGTTGACGAAAAACTTTGATCCGACCTTTTCGGACCGTAGCTATGGTTTTCGCCCAGGTAGAAAGGGACATGATGCGGTTAGGGAAGCAAAGGGTTATATCAAAGAAGGATATCGTTGGGTAGTCGATATAGACTTAGAGAAATTCTTTGACAAGGTGAATCACGACAAACTGATGGGGATCTTGGCGAAAACGATCAAAGATCGAATTCTACTGAAGTTAATCCGTCGGTATCTTCAATCAGGCGTGATGATCAATGGAGTAGTAATGGAAACGGACATGGGAACGCCTCAAGGCGGCCCGCTCAGTCCACTTTTATCAAACATCATGCTTCATGAATTGGATAAGGAGCTTGAGAAACGTGGACATAAGTTTGTTCGGTATGCGGATGACTGTAACATCTATGTGAAAACAAAGAAAGCAGGAATTCGTGTCATGAACTCCATTACTAACTTTATTGAGAAGGAGTTAAAACTCAAGGTAAATAAAGAGAAATCGGCGGTAGACCGTCCTTGGAAACGGAAGTTTCTCGGTTTCAGCTTCACATTCAATAAGGCTCCAAAGGTACGGATTGCGAACGAAAGTGTGAAACGTTAGAAGAACAAGATCCGTGAAATTACATCAAGGTCGAAACCGTATCCAATGGAGAAAAGGATTGAGAAACTGAACAAGTATTTAATGGGATGGTGCGGATATTTTGCCTTGGCAGAAACACCAAGTAAGTTCAAAGAATTTGATGAATGGATTAGACGAAGGCTTCGGATGTGTTTGTGGAAAGAATGGAAAACCCCGAAAACAAGAATTCGGAAACTCAGAGGATTAGGGGTTCCAAGCCATAAGCATTCGAATGGGGAAATACACGCAAGAAATATTGGCGGATTGCCTGCAGTCCCATTCTACACAAAACCCTCGACAACTCCTATTGGAAGAGTCGAGGGTTAAGAAGTCTATTCGAAAGATATCAAGAGCTACGTCAAACTTAATTGAACCGCCGTATACCGAACGGTACGTACGGTGGTGTGAGAGGTCGGGGGTTAGTCACCCCCTCCTACTCGATATTACCTTTCTTGCACCGTATTGGCCCCTACATGAGTGGGACAGAACAACCGTATTATTAGTGACGTAGAAATCCACTTGGTTCTACTTCTACTAGGTTGTAAAGCATATTGGATTCGTCGCCTAGATCTAAAGGAGACCATGAAGATTATTCCCCCACAACCGCCTCTAATAGTAAATCGACGATATGGACGGCGCGCATTTTCGTCGATAGGCCTTCTTTTTCAATCCCAAGTTTCATTTGTAGCAGGCAGCCTGGGTTGGCTGTGACAATGGTGGTGGCCTTGGTGTTTTTGGCCTGTTCCATCTTGTAATCGAGCATTTTCATCGACATTTCCGATTCAATAATATTGTAGATTCCGGCAGAACCACAGCAATGTCCGGCATCGTTCATTTCTTGGTAGACAGACCCTTGGATGGCTTTTAGCAAAGTTCTTGGGGCCGCTTCCGTCTTCATCACGTTGCGAAGGTGGCAGGAATCTTGGTACGTAATGATTTGCTGTGGAAGCATCAGTTTCACCTTTTGATGAAATCCGACTGCCACCAAGATTTCGGTAATATCTTTGACTTTTTCGGAAAAAGCTTTGGCCCGCTCCGCCCACATAGGTTCATCCTTTAACAAGTGGCCATATTCGACTAGGAATCCGCCACAGCCTCCTGCATTGGTGATAATGAAATCGACATTCAGCCCTTCAAAAGCTTCGATATTTCGTTTTGCCAACTCTTTAGATCCCGATTTTTCGCCATAGTGGCCGTGCAAAGCGCCACAGCAGGTTTGGTCTTTTGGTATAACGATTTCACAGCCAGCGAGCTGGAGCAAGCGGGTGGTCGCGTCATTTGTTTTTAAAAACATGGAATCCATGAGACAGCCACTAAAGAAGGCGACGCGATGGGTTTTCGCTCCGATCGGCTCCAAATGTTCAGGTCGATTCTTTACTTCCTGCCTTGTCGGCATATCTGGGAGTACTTTTTCCATCAATGCCATATGGGCAGGAATGAGCCCGAGGAAGCCAATTTTACGGGCTACATTTTGTAAGCCGGAGCGTTGGTAAAAACCAAGCAACCCTGCTGTCCTTTTCATCCGGTTTGGATTCGGGAACAGACCGTTGAACACCGTTTTTCGAACCGCTCTTACCGGAAAGGAATAGGAATTATTTTGTGCGAGAATATCACGGGCATCTTCGAGCAAATGGCCATATTTCACGCCCGATGGACAGACGGTTTGACAGGCCAAGCAGCCCAGGCACAGATTAAGGGATCGTTTGAACTCCTCATCTGGCTCGATCAAACCATCCATGACTCCTTTCATCATCGCAATCCGGCCTCGTGGGGATTGTGATTCCTTGAAACCAGACATCGTATAGGTTGGGCAGGACGGAAGACAAAAGCCGCAGCGCATACAATTGAGGAGTTCATCTTCATTCATCCGTTCTTTAAATAGTTCCTGTATCATTTTTTGTTTTTTGGCTGTGGTCATTTGTGGATCACCAACTTAGTTTTATCGTCTTTGGCAAAGATTTTTCCAGGATTCATGATGTTGTTCGGATCAAGTGCCTGCTTGATTGCTTTCATGACGGCAAGACCTGCTTTGCCGAGCTTTAACTCAAGATATGGAGCTTTGGCAATACCGACCCCATGTTCTCCAGTAATGGTACCACCCAGTTCGACCGCCTTTTCAAATATTTCAGCAAAGGCTTTATGGACGCGTTCCATTTCCTCGCGGTTTCTCGCATCAGTCGGGCAGGTCGGATGAAGGTTGCCATCTCCCGCATGGCCGAATGTACAAATAAGGAGATTGTATTTTTCCGCAATTTCACCGATGGCGCGAACCATGTTAGCGACTTCCGACCTCGGTACGGTGGCGTCTTCAAGAATGGTTGTCGGCTTAAGGCGAGCCAAGGCAGATAAAGCCCAGCGGCGAGCGGTGGTCAAAGCGGTTGCTTCCTCTTCTGTTTTGGCGACTTCCACGGAAAATGCGCCTTCTTCTCGGCAGATTGCCGTGATTTTTTCAATATCACGCTGGGCAACAGCAGGTGGGCCGTCTTGTTCAATCAAAAGAATTGCTTTCGCATCCACTGGAAGGCCGATCTTGACATAATCCTCGACCACTTGAAGGGTAGGTTGGTCAAGGAATTCAAGCGTAGCTGGGATGATTTTATTGGCAATGATTTTCGAGACGCTTCTTGCCGCCGCTTCAAGGTCATGGTAAAGGGCGAGCATCGTTTTTTTCGATTCCGGTTTTGGTACGAGCTTGAGGGTGGCCTCGGTAATAATCCCGAGTGTTCCTTCCGAGCCGACCATTAGACTCGTTAGGTCGTATCCAGCCACATCTTTGGCGAGTTTGCCACCGGTTCTGACAATGTCCCCGTTTGGCATGACGACTTCAAGGCCGATGACGTAATCACGGGTGACTCCGTATTTGAGGCCGCGTAAGCCACCTGAGTTTTCATTGATGTTCCCGCCGATGGTGGAAATTTTCATAGAACCTGGATCGGGTGGATAGAAAAGGCCTTTGTCTTCGACGGCGGTAATGATATCGAGTGTAAGGACTCCTGGTTGGACAGTAATGGTCAGGTTTTCTTCGTCCAGCTCGAGGATTTTGTTCATGTGTTTAAACAGCATGACAATCCCGCCCTCCACCGGACAGGTGCCACCACACAGGTTCGTCCCAGATCCGCGTGGGACAATCGGGATTCGATGTTCATTGCAAATTTTGACAATCTCAGAAACTTCTTTTGTATTTCGCGGACTGATGACGGCATCAGGCATGGCCGGCATGTCTGGTGAGGAATCAAAAGAATAGGACAAGCGCTCTACTGGAGAGTCTTGAAAATTTTCGGGTGAAACAATGGAGATAAACTTCCTTTTTATTTCTTGATGGATCATGATCGTTCCTCCAATCTGGTTGAATCTATAAATAAGTACTTTTTATCCTTGTGAGGTAGTACTTTTGTAGGGTCGTCTTTGAAAAAATATTCTTCTTGCCAAAAGCCTCTCCCAATTTAGCAAGTAATATAGTCGGGTAAACTTTCACTATTCTAATAGACAGCAAGGCTCTTTCCGAAAACCGGATAGAGCCTAACGCGTTCGTGGTTATGGAATCATAAAGCTCAAAACGGAATTTTGCAACCACACCATGACTCCAATTAAAACGACGAGGAACAGACTGTGTTTAATAGTAAAGCGGAATAGCTCTGATTCCTTGCCGACTAGTCCAACAGCGGCACAAGCGACGGCAATAGATTGCGGTGAAATCATTTTTCCGGTTACTCCGCCGGATGAGTTGGCGGCAAGAGCCAGAACAGGATCCATGCCGATGGATTCGGCTGTAATTTTTTGCAAGTTGCCGAACAAGACGTTGGCAGATGTATCCGAACCCGTTACGAATACGCCAAGCCAGCCCAGGAAAGGCGAGAAGAACGGGAACAAGATAGCCCCTGTTTTGGAAAGGGTTAAGGCAAGGGTCGTGCTCATTCCAGCCAAATTGATTACATAGGCAAATCCAACGACGGAAGCAATGGTAATGAGCGGGAACTTCACTTCATTAATGGTTTCTCCAAAGGTGATCACCCAATTTTTCCAAGACATGCCGACAATAAATTTGGTGATTATGGCCGCAATCAAAATGGCCGTACCGGCAGCGGCAAGCAGTTCCATTTTATAAAACGCAGGAGTGGCGGCTGCACCGGCTTTGCTGAACACTTTGTTATGAACGAACGGAACTTCTGGCATAAAGGTTAAGGACTTTCCAATGACGTTCACGGCTTTTAAGATGGCGTTGCTACCTTCATAGTGGCCGCTCAAAGCTGATTTGATGGTTGGTATTCCCCATAGCGTGATCGTGCCCGTTAATAGGATAAAAGGAGACCAAGCTTTAAAAATTTGACCACCTGTATAATGCACGACTTGTGCTTGTTTCGTTTGGCCAGCTTGCATGGCAATGGTAGCCGCAAACTCTTGTTCATGGGAAAAACGGAAAATCGTTTTTGGTTTCCAAAACTTTAAAAACACGGCCATAGCAATTAAAGAGACTAAAGATGATAAAATATCGGGAAGCTCAGGTCCTAAGAAGTTGGACGATACATATTGGGTGACGGAAAATGAAATTCCAGAAACGAGAATCGCCGGCATGACTTCTTTCGTTTTTTTCCAACCGGCCATAATGAACACAAGATAAAAAGGGATAAAGACGGATAAAAATGGTAGTTGGCGTCCGATCATTTTGGACACTTCAAGAGCCGGAATCCCTGTCGGTCCTTCCAGTGCAATCACCGGGGTTCCGATCGCACCAAATGCAACAGGTGCGGTATTGGCAATCAAGCAAAGGCCAGCTGCGTAAAGGGGATGAAAGCCCAATCCAACTAACAAGGCCGCTGAAATCGCTACTGGCGCACCAAAGCCGGCCGCTCCTTCCAAGAAGGCACCAAATGAGAACGCTACCAATAAGGCCTGTAAACGACGGTCTTCGGTAATGGATAGGACAGAGTGACGAATGATATCAAATTGACCTGATTTGACGGTTAGTTTGTACAAAAAGACAGAGGCGACGATAATCCAACCGATCGGTAAAATCCCATACACGGCCCCTTGTGAGGCAGACATGAGTGCCATCCCGGCTGGTACTTTAAAGGCAACAATAGCAAGCAGAATGGCAAGTGCTAGCGTTGTTATCCCAGCAATATGGCCTTTCATTTTCTTAATGGCCAATGCCCAGAAAAAGTAGAGGATTGGGATGAGGGCAACCGCCGCACTAACCCAAAGGTTTCCTCCGACTGGCGTAAAATTTTGAATAAATGTCATGGATCATTTCCTCCTGAGATTAACTTTTGCTTTTGGCTTGGCTACGAATCTCTGAATATCATTGATTTTTGAATAGATAACAAACAGGACATTACCCCTTTCCTTTTAGTAACCGCTTACAGATGATGAGAAGGTCATCTGATGACTAGATGTTTAATATGGTGATAGGAAAATTATAAAGGTAGATTCATAAAAAAAACAATAGAATTTTTTTAAATTTTTTCACTCTTTTGATTTTGGTTACTAAACAGAGAAAATGAAAGGGAAAGGATGCAAATTTTTTGGAAATCGGTATAATTAAATTGCGTGTTTTAGGACGATTCGTTAAAAGGAGTCCCATTCAATGGAATATAAAAAAATTAAACCGAAAAAGATCTATGAACAAGTGGCGGAAGCGATTTATGAGATGATTCGTACCGGCGAGTTGAAGCCGGGCGACAGGCTCGATTCCGTGCAACAGCTTGCTGAAAATTTCAATGTTGGCCGGTCCGCCATCCGTGAAGCCTTGACTTCTTTACGGGCCATGGGCCTTGTTGAAATGAGGCATGGCGAGGGGACATTTGTGAAGGAATTTGAGAATGATCTTATTACCTTCCCGCTTTCCACAGCCATTTTGATGAATAAAGAGAATATTGCTCAATTGGTAGAAGTTCGGATGATTCTGGAGGCCGGGACTGCCGCGGCGGCGGCAAGACGCAGGACACAGGAACATCTGGAGAAATTGGAAGAAGCGCTGAAAGTGATGCTGGAGGCAAAAGGGGATGAAGAGCTCGGGGAAAAAGCTGATTTACAGTTCCATCTCACACTGGCTGAAGCGTCGCAAAATCAGATGTTAATTTCTTTGATGCAGCATGTTTCCGGCATGATGGGGGAGACGATGCGGGAAACAAGAAGGCTTTGGCTGTTTTCGAAACAGACGACCATTGAGCGTTTATATCAGGACCATTTGGCCATCTACATGGCCGTCAAAGACCAGGATGAAGAAGTAGCCCGCCAGCGGATGCTTAACCATCTGGAAAGCGTCGATGCGATCTTAAAAAAATATTATATGCATGCCCCCAAATCCATTTAAATAACGATAACGGAGCTGTCCTATCCATTGCTAGGACAGCTTTTTTTATGTTTTCGACTTCGAAAGTCTAGTGATCGTATCGGTTTTTGCTCCACGTTTATATTTAAAAAATAGGTAGAATATTAAAAATATTTTATTGAAACCCCTTTCAACATGGTGTGTTTCTGTTGTAAGATATAAAATATTAATAGTGTTAAGTCATCAGATGACCTGTTTATCGGTTAAAAGAGAGGAAGAAAAGGATGAAAGTTACACTTTTTGCTACGTGCATCGTGGATCTATTCCAAAGCAATGTCGGAAAAGCGACGGTGGAATTGTTAGAAAGGCTTGGATGTGAAGTGGAATTTCCACCATCCCAAGTTTGTTGCGGCCAGCCTGCTTATAACAGTGGTTATGTAAAAGAAGCGAAAGAAGCGATGAAGCGGATGATTGAAACGTTTGAGCATGCGGAATACATTGTTTCTCCATCCGGTTCTTGTGCGTTTATGTTCCGAGAGTATCCCCATGTTTTCAAAGGGGATCCTGTATGGGAACCGAGGGCACAAAAACTAGCCGATAAAACATATGAACTGACCCAGTTTATTGTTGAGGTGTTGGGGATTGAGGATGTCGGGGCCCGGTTTGAAGGGAATGTTACCTATCATACCTCCTGCCACATGACAAGGCTTCTTGGTGTCAAGGAACCGCCTATGATTCTATTAAAAAATGTCAAAGGGCTGAAGTTTACCGAATTACCAGGAAAAGAACGTTGCTGTGGATTTGGTGGAACATTTTCCGTGAAAAATGTGGCCATTTCCGAGCAGATGGTGGATGAAAAAGTCCATCATGTCGAAGAAACGGGTGCCCAATATTTGGTTGGCGCGGATGCCGCTTGCTTGATGAATATTGGGGGCAGAATGGAACGTCTTGGGAAACCAATTAAAGTTCTGCATATTGCCGAGGTTTTGAATAGCCGTTAATTTTTTTCATAATAGGGGGAAGTACCAATGGCCATGAAGATAAGCACGGAGAAATTTAATGACCGGGTCGAACAAGGAATCCATGATTCCTTCATGCGTGGTGCGGTCGCCGGGGCCCAGGACGGAATGGGGGTCAAACGACGGGTGGTGACCACGGATGAATTAAGCAACTGGGAAGACTGGCGTAACCATGCAGAAGAAATCCGCCAGCATGTCCTTGCCAATCTAGATTACTATTTGGAGCAATTAAGTGAAAATATTGCTCAACGCGGCGGCCATGTGTTTTTTGCACAAACGAAGGAAGAGGCCAATGAATATATTCGCGGTGTGGTGCAGCGGAAAAAGGCCAAAAAAATAGTCAAATCCAAGTCGATGGTTACGGAGGAAATCAGTCTGAACGCCATGCTGGAAGAGGAAGGCTGCGAGGTGGTGGAAACGGACCTTGGCGAATACATTCTTCAATTGGATGATCATGATCCGCCTTCCCATATCGTTGTACCGGCTTTGCATAAAAACAAAGAGCAGATTCGTGATGTTTTTGCCCAAAAGATCGGTTATACAAAAACATCGACACCAGAAGAGTTGGCTTACCATGCCCGCGTGACATTAAGAGAAAAGTTTTTGGAAGCGGATCTCGGCATTACCGGCTGTAATTTTGCTGTTGCGGAAACAGGATCTTTTTGTTTAGTCACAAACGAAGGAAATGCCGATTTGGTTACGGCGCTACCGAAAACCCAAATTACAGTGATGGGGATGGAGCGATTGGTTCCAACCTTCGAGGAAATGGAAGTACTGGTCAGCATGCTGACACGTAGTGCGGTTGGTCAGAAACTGACGAGTTATATTACTGTACTCACGGGTCCGAGAGAGGAGCTCGATGTGGATGGTCCGGAAGAATTTCATTTGGTGATTGTCGATAACGGACGTTCCGATATTCTCGGCACAGAGTTTCAATCGATCTTGCAGTGCATCCGTTGTGGTGCGTGCATCAATGTGTGTCCGGTGTACCGTCATATCGGCGGCCATTCGTATGGTTCGATTTATCCAGGACCGGTGGGAGCGGTTCTGTCACCATTGTTGGGTGGCTATGATGACTTTAAGGAGCTTCCATATGCTTCGACCCTTTGCGGTGCCTGTACAGAAGTATGTCCGGTGAAAATTCCGCTTCATCAGCTATTGCATAAACATCGTCAAGTGATTGTAGAAAAGGAAGGGAAAGCACCGTTTTCAGAAAAGATGTTGATGAAGGCATTTGGACTTGGAGCCGCATCGCCAGCTCTTTATAATATGGGCTCAAAAATGGCGCCGGTCGCAATGAATCCATTTACGGTTGGGGATAAAATCTCCAAAGGACCTGGTCCGCTCAAGGCATGGACGGAAATTCGCGAATTCCCGGCACCGAATAAGGAACGATTCCGGGATTGGTTCAAAAACCGCGAAAAGGGAGGCGAATAAATATGGCAAAGATCGGGACGATTCACAATCGGGATTCATTTTTAAATAAAATCTCAAAAAGCTTAAATCGGCCACGTTTGACTGGCCCCATTCCACGTCCTGAGTGGAAATATCAGCCTCAGCATGAGGTGTTTAAAGGCGCGAGTCCGGATGAGCTGCTCGACATCATGAAGGTTCATTGCCAAAAGATTCATACGAACTTGTATGAGACCGATCTGAAAGGATTGCCGGATGTATTAAATGAAGTGGTGGAAGGATATGGTGGCGGTCCAGTGGTCATTAGTAAAGACGAGCGTTTTTCTGAGTGGGGGCTCGATTCTTTACTAAAGAAGGAATGGCCTTCCCGTGATATGGCTGTGTTCGAATGGGATTATACATTAGGAGATGAAAATGTACGCCGTGCGGAACAGGCCAATGTCGGCATCACCATCAGTGAAATCACCTTAGCTGAGTCAGCCACGGTCGTTCTCTTTTCTGACAAAGACCACGGTCGGACCATCAACTTCCTGCCGGCTACGTCTATTATGCTCATTCCAAAAAGCACTTTGGTTCCGCGCTTCACCCAGGCAGCCGTGAAAATGCGGGAAATCCACCAACAGACAGGTCGCGTTGCCTCCTGCATCAATTTCATCACCGGCCCAAGTAACTCTGCCGACATCGAATTAAACCTAGTTGTAGGCGTACATGGCCCTATTAAAGCCAGCTACATCGTTATTCATGACCTATAGGGGTGCTACTGGTTGGAATAGGGAATAGATTAAGCCGAGAAAGGAGAGCTTTCTCGGCTTTTGATGTATATCCGGCATTTCTATTTTAAACTGACTGCTATCTATCAAAGTTTACGAGTATTAGGATTGAAACATCATAATTTTTCCATAATATATAATTTTATCCAATTATTTTACAATTTCGTGTAAAATAGAGTTAGAAACTCTATGTTGGAGGAATGATATGTCATTAAATATATTCATACCAATATTGATATTAGCCTTCATTATTGGTGTAGTCTTCTTTTTCGTTAAGTTATTTAAAAAGTAGATGTAAGTGCCATTCCACTATACCGAGGCAAGTTGAGAGGAAACCATTCAAATGGAGATTCCTCATTTTTTTATAAACATTAACATTCCCGTTTTGCCTTTTCCCCCGATTGGGAAACTAGTAATCTTTCTGCATTTGGAATCTTTCCCCTTTCTGTTCATATAGTGTAGTAAGACGAGCTGGAAGGGTGAATGGAATGGTGTTGGTGACCATTTTGGACTACTTAATCAGTCAGCGGCTAAAACACAGCATGGTAATAGACCATAGGGAGGTGTTAAAGAATATCACGCTAGAATTCTATCAAATGAAAAATCAATTCTGCTTCCTATACACGGAACAGGGACATGAACTGAAATTACCTGTACCTTCCTATCCAAGAATTTGGCTGGAATCGTTAGGAAGGGAAGCGACAGATCACGAAGAAATGAAGAAGTGTTTAAAAGAACTGGATACAAAAAAGCCCTATAGTGTTTTTTTGATAAATGATCAAGGGGGACGAGTCTATGGGTTCCACGAAATTGGGTGACCATGGGGGCGAATTGGTTTGTCAGCGCTATAGGAAGAAAAGAGGGAATTCATGAAACCGCCCCAATGGTATGGTGATTTTGTTATATGAGTAGTAGAAAATGGTCTTTACAAGATGTTCGGTCTCTTGCTACTACTATCAAGAGTTCCTATTATTGGAGAAACCCTTTACATTTCTTATGTATGATGTCCTTCCTTGTTGCGGTGATATGGATACACATGGTTTAATGGGATGGCGTTTTTCCCAGGATTAGTTTGATTAATTGCTCGGCATTTTGCAGTTTCGTGTTAAAGGAAGAAAGCCGGCATGGAACTTTGAGATCAAATCCGTTACTAAATGTGATGATGGTGTGGTTTACGTTTCCTTTCGTTCTTTTGATGTGATCGGGGTTAAACCAAATGGTTTCTGGGTTGTTCGCTGATTTGGTTGGAAACACACAAATTTTGTATATCGGATTGACGATGAATGGACACATCGGAATATTTCCAAGATGCCATTTTGCCGATTCTATTGCTCCTTTTAAACTAAAGCCAATACTTCGGATACTGTCTGATAGAATTTCCAGTGGGGACTGATCTACTATAAACATGCGATTGTTCTCCCGTACAAGGGAACAAAGCTTACCAAATCGGTCATGGTAACCTGTCATATACATAAAATTTTCATTGATAATATAATTTTTTTCGATATTCAATGCGAACCTCTCCTTATGGTCTAGTTTGAATAAAGGTGGAAAAAAGATATACTATCAAAATTTAGATGCTATCTTACCCAAAACTAAGAATACCGTCCTGTTCAGACCACTTACTCATAGTTTGTTCCAAACAAGCTGCTTCACATTTTCCTCACCTCCCTTATAATAAAACGCTTACATTGTTTATAAAAATCTTTCCTCTTATAAAGAGGACAGGGATTTTTTGCTCAAGCCATTTCTATGGATGAAAAATAGTCAGATGAGATATGGAAAAACAGTGATGTTGTCTGGGGTGTCAGAGTGGAAAGGGGGAATGTCACTGTTATCATTATATTGTCATAACTTCTATCAAAAATTTTAACACAAAAAATTACAAAATTGGCACTAATTTGTTGCAAAATTCTTAACATTTTGTGTCAAAAGTAGCAGTGAAAAATACCTATATTGTTTGTTGTTGAAAAATCTATGATTCGCTTATCCATTTCTTTAATTTTACGATGGCTTTTGATCGCCACTGTTTGACCGCAGAAACAGAGACATTTTCTTTTTCTGCTATTTCTTTCAAGGTCAAGCCCATCTGCATGTGGTAGGATAGCCATTTTCTTTGGTTTAGGGATAGGATGTGGCGACTGTCAATGAGAAGTTCTTTTTCGATGAATGGATTTGAAGAATCAGAAGCCACCTCCCAAAATTCCTCTTTTGGGCAGAAATAATGGTCGCTTTCTTTTGCTTGTTTTCTCAATTCATCTAGTAATCTACCTTTCATAAACGTATAGGCATAACTACTAAAACTTCCTTTTTCCGTTTCATAGCGCTCGCTCGCCTCCCAAAGGGCAATCAGGGCGAGTTGATAGAATTCATCCTTGTTGTAGAGGTGGAGGGAGTGGATAATCTTATGGATCATCGGCTCGTACTGTTCGACGATTTTTTCAAAGCTTTCCAAGTGTTAGGTCCTTTCAGGAAAGCGCGCTTAGCCAGTGAATTCCCGGGTATTTCCACCATACCGGATTTAGCTGTTTCCATCGAACGGTACCATTTCACATTTGGAGAAGAAAACGCTCTTGATTTCACGAATTTACCATTCGAAATTCAAATTTAACGCCGATTTTTTTCATTTCGAGAAGATTTGATAGAAAAAGAAGGAGAGAATGAGGTGTTGACAAGCATAAAAAAAGCGGACAAAGTCCGCATTATTCAAATTCTTTTCCTTTTTTAAGTAGTTCGATCATCGATAACGAGCTCATCTTCTTGACGCCTAATAAGTAGACGAAAGCTAAGGTAATGAGCAGGATGAGGAAGTCGAGTCCGATGATGATCAAGAAATAGGAAAAACTGATCGGAATCCATTTAAAGAGATAGCTAATCAAATAGAGTAGGACAGTGATAAGGAAGATCCTACCGAGAATTCGGGTCAGTAATCGGGTGTAAATGCTCGAAATAGACGTTGTTTCGTATCCTATCAATTTCAGAATCGCCATTTCTTTTCTTTGGATTCTCATAAAATTTACCATGAGTAAAATGGCTGTGATAATAGAAATGATGAGAAATACGATTCCTAGAATGATCAGGATCATCTGGGCTGAACTAATATTGGCTGAAAAATTTTCAAAGCTATTAAAAGTATAGCTGGTGAAATAGTTATGGTTTTTTAATAATTCCCCAATGGTATCAACATCTTTGATGTCCTTTACATATACTATTACTTTATCTAAATGCGATTGCTCTATGTATTCAAAACTATTTGGCGAGTTTTTGAACATCGTTTTCAAGAATTGATGTGCCTCTTGTTCATTGACATAGGCCTGGTAGTTATTCGGAATGGAATGGATAAGGATCGCATTTTCATTGGTTGCCCCTTGTTCGGCTGTCAATGTGACATCCGCTGTTTCATTAGATGAAAAACCTCCGTCTTTTTCCTCAATCACAGGGAGTTTAATTTGAATTTCTTTCGCATCCGCTTTTGGTAGACAAATATGGTTGTCTCTTAATGTACAATTTTCACTTATTAGAAAGGCTAGTTCTTCACTTAGGCCCATCAGTGAAATGCCGGTTTCTAAAGAGTGGTCAAAGACCGTCGGTAAAATATAAATAGGATAGGCTTTTGCCTTATTGTCTAGTCCCTTTTTTTTCAAGAGGGTATTAATGCTTTGTACATCCTGAAGCTCAATTTGTGTGGAATTGCCTTGTTCGGCTTTTCCGTCTACATGAATGACTTTGACATTATTGTTCGTCAAATAATCTCTGTTGATCATGTAGTATTGATTCGCCAAGTAGGAGAACATCAAGTTGATCATCGTTAGGGACACTACTAGGATGATGACCGAAATGGTAAGGTAGCGGTGTGTTTTCTTCCGCAGGATCTTCACAACTAAGTTTTTATTCATGCAAATGACCTCTTTCTAGGTATAACGTGATGTCGGCATATTCTTTCACTAATGGATCATGTGTGGTCACAATGATCAGCTTTTCTTTAGAGAGCTGTAGCAATAATTTCAATAAATCGCTTTTTAAATCATGGTCAATACTTGCTGTCGGCTCGTCTAACAGAATGACATCAGGGACGTTTAGTAGGGCTCGCGCTAGTGACACCCGCTGTTTTTCTCCTCCAGATAGGACGGATACTTTTTTATCGATGAGCTGCTCAATGCTCAGCTTCTTGCAGGTGTCAAGGATGAGTGAATCATATTCACTTACTTTCTTGTTGGTAAGATTAAGTTTCAGATATAGATTTTCTCTCACCGTAATATTGGTTAAAAGCATATGCTCTTGCATTACATATTCTAGTCCATGATAAGAGGAGTGGATCCGGCCGCTGTCTGGTGTATCAAAACCGGCGATTAGGTTTAATAAGGTTGATTTTCCACTGCCACTAATGCCATAGATAGCATATAAACCTGTTTGGCTAAAAGTGTAATTCACATCTGACAGTACATGATGGGTGTAATGTTTGTTTATGTTTTCTAGTTTTAATGCGACACTCATGTTTTTAGTCCCCTAACTTTTCCATTTTTCCTTCGCTGTAGATTCGTACTTCGGATGACTTTTCGTCAAAACCGATAAACTTGTTTCCTGATAAGAGAAGTTGTTTGTCTTTGACGGCCCTAACTTCGTAATTTCCTATGTCATCGACTTCTAGAATATATTGATCCCCGACGACCCATGCTAATACGGTCTTAGGTTGAAGTTTGGTTAAGACTTGTTTGCCACAATACAAGGTTTGATCTTTCATGTAGCATACGTCTTCATAGAGGGTGCTGAGATTTTGAGTTACATCCTTGGCAATGAGTTCAAATTTTGACAGGTTGATGTTTGTTTTGTATAAATTTTGGACACCATCTTCATGTAATAAGGTGTACATTTGATCATTGGCAGAAATACCGATGCCAAAGATTTTTTTTGTTTTTTCATTTTGTTTCGTTGGAAGCTGTTCTAGTTGATTCTTTTTTAAATGAAAGAGTCCTATAAATTTTTGCTTATCACCATCGTAATCCATCACTGCGAAAATAGGTTCATCTTTGACATAAGCAAAGGGAAAGATGGCTTCGGTTTTACTAGGATGGACATATATCGTTTCTAGTCGTTCGTTGACTCTTTTCATAATCTTAAATTCTGAAGTGACGGAGTTCCCATAGGTAATGTATTGATCGTATTTACTAAGCCTGTATTGAAAATCATTTTCTTTTGTGCTGATTTTTCCTGTCCGCTGCATGGAGGTTGTGTCATAGGTGATGTATTCCACCCCATCATATACAAGAATACAGTTTTCCTGTGAACAGCCTAAAAACTCCTCTGTTCCACTTGAATCCTGGCTGCAGCCAAATAATGTTAGAATCATCCCCAAAATGATGGCTAATTGTTTTTTCATGATTGTTCCCCCAAATACCAAGGGACGGTTCTACGGCTGGAAGCACAAGAACCGCCCCTGTGAAATTGTCATTTGAATAGAATTAGACCGATGCGTTGATAGCCCAGGATCTAGCATCTCCTTTTAATTTAACCTTTGCTTCGTTTTGGATGGAAACGGTGCCGCTTCTGTAATCAGATTTAGGCTTAATTACCGCATTTCTCCGATTAGAGTAGGCTCCTTTACTTCCATTGGAATTTTGCCAATAAGCGCTTGCGCATATATTTTGCCAAGAGCTGCTGGCACTAGCAGATACTCCGTCGCCAGAAACACCAATGGACATGGAGGCGCTATTTCGTAATGAAGCACAAGTTTCCCAGCTCGTTTTGATCCACTCTACCGTTTGACTACCTGAGTAGACAGCCGATGTTTGATATTCAAATTGATAAGTATTTCCACTTGAAGTAAGACCGGATCTCCAAGCATTGGATGTTAATGTTCCGTAACTACTTGGGAGAGTTAAAGTTTTTGCTTGTGAAGCTGCATCGGCGGTGCCAATAGAATAGCTAAATATACTGACAGCTACGGCCGCACTGGCTAGTAGTTTTGAGATCTTTTTCATTCTTCTTCCTCCTGTTTCCCTCGTTTTTGGGTCTTTATTTATGTATGGTTTTCATGTAAGAACAAAGAAGTTTCATGATCTCCTAACCATACGATTTTACTAGTATTCAACTTTCGGCCGCGGCAACGGAAAGCAAACCTCAGTTTCTATTAGAATGTATCGATACACCCTCATATTATCACAAATTTTGGAAACCCTTATAGGGAATTTGGTAATACTTATTGGGAAAATTTGTAGGAAAATAAGAAATAAGATCGGATAGGGTCTAAAACTCTTTATACACGAGAAAAAGTCATAGAGAATAAGAGTCCAATTCTTGCAAACTTCTATACACAACAATTGGACTTTTATTTAGCGATATAAGTAGTATATTTATAATAGATAGACAAAAACGGACATAACAGTCCAATCATTGCAAAAAAGTTTACACTTTCTTCATCGTATAGAAGGGCCCTGTTAGACATACGGAAGGAAGGGAGCGCGCTTTATGGTATTAGACCAACGATGTATGGCCATTTTGAATAAAGTGGTTTATGCATCAGCTTATGTCTCTCCAAGCGAGATTATGGAAGAACTGAACATTTCCAAACGCACCGTTTATTATGACGTTGAAAAAATTAATGGTTGGCTGAAGGATCAGAATATAGAATTGTTGAGTTATGTCAGATCGGCCGGCTTTTATTTAAGTGAAGAAGGGAAGAAGCGAGTTAAAGAAAAACTAGCTTCCTTTGATAAGAAAAAGAGTTATGAATTTTCTCCAAGGGAAAGAATGGCCTGGGCGGCGATTTTGATACTCACCCGGGAGAATAAAATCTTTCTTCAAGATTTATTGGATCAATTAAATGTTAGCCGAAGTACCTTGCTTTCGGACATGAAACAATTGAAAGCACAGTTGATTCCCTTTCATGTGCAGCTGAAATTTCAAAGAAGTTCAGGCTATTATATCGAAGGGCAAGAACAGGACAAAAGAAAATTGTTGCTTTACTTTTTGTCTCAAGTGATGACGAATCGCAACTGGAATGAATTATTATCGGAAATTCAAATGACGGTTCATTCAAAGGACCCATTGCCTTTGGATTTGCTTCAGCGATCTGACCTTGAGCAAATCTATGAAATTATTAATGAATGTGAGCGCTTTACAGGTGTTCATTATACTGATGAGGTCATCCAGGCTTTAAGTGCCCATTTGTTTCTATTAATCAAGCGGTTTACTCAAGGGAAATACATTCAAATGGACCCGGTTGAAAAGGAAGTCATTCAGGAAACAACGGAATATCAAGCCGCCCATTTTATTTGTCAAAAAGTTGAAAGCGCATTCCGAGTTTCGGTGCCAGAAGATGAGGTTTTTTACTTAACCACTTATCTTCTGGGAGCAAAAATAAGTGATTACCGTCTGAGCGAAGTAGAAAACCAACAACTCGTTCATTTAAAACAGATGATTAAGTTAATGGTGGATGATTTTCAAAAACTGGCTTGTGTCTTTTTTCAAAATCGTCAGGAACTGGAACGAAACTTGTATATTCATTTAAAACCGGCCTTTTTCCGGATTAAATATGGGATTGAGTATGACCATCCTTTATCCGAATCATTAAAGCATACGTATCATGACTTATTTGTTTTAACGAAAAAGGTGGTCCACCATTTTGAATATGTGCTTGGAAAACCTGTTTCAGACGATGAAATTGCTTATATTGCGATGCATTTTGGCGGATGGTTGGATAAAGAGGGTGTAAAGGTAGCCAAAAGAAAAAAAGCTATGGTGGTATGTGCAAGTGGGATAGGGACTTCCCGCATCTTGCAAAAGCAAATTGAAGACTTGCTTCCAACCGTGGATGTCATTCAAGTGCTGACGGTTCGAGAGTATGAAAAGGTTAACTTAGCGGGAATGGATTTCGTGATTTCCACTACGCCACTTGAGGATAAAGGTCGACCCGTTTATGTCGTTCATCCCATCTTGAATCATGCAGAAAAAACCTTACTTCTAAAACAAATTCAGTCTACCTCTGATGGAGAAGGTACTGATATCGAAGCACTCCTTTCGATTATTCGAAAATATGCCGATATCCATCAGGAAGAAAAGCTTTATCAAGAATTAAAGAGTTTTTACCAAATCAAAAAAGAGAAAATGGAGGTGAAGTATAAACCGATGTTAAATGAATTGCTAACCATCGATAAAATTCAATTTGCCGACAAGACGGAGAGCTGGGAGGAAGCGATCCGGATGGCAGCGAAACCACTGGTCGCGGATCAATCGATTCAAACAAGTTATGTGGAGGCCATGATTGAAAATGTAAAGGAAATGGGGCCATATATTGTTATTGCGCCAGGAATTGCCTTGCCACATGCCCGGCCAGATGCAGGAGTCAATCGGCTTGGTATGAGTTTTCTTCGGTTGAAGGAAAGCTGCTCTTTCTCTGACAAACCGGACCACCAAGTCCAACTATTTTTTGTTCTCGCTGCCATTGACAATGAAACCCATTTAAAGGCCTTATCACAATTATCAAACATGTTATCAGATGGAAACACCCTTGAAAAATTAAAAACCGCCCAAACCGCAGGTGAAGTGGAAGAAATCATTAACCAATTTTCGAAAGAATAAGGAGGAAACATCAATGAAAAAAATTCTTGTTGTTTGTGGAAATGGATTAGGAAGCAGCTTTATTGTCGAGATGAATGTAAAAAATGTTTTAGGTCAGTTAGGTGTTGAAGCAGAAGTATCACATACAGATTTAACGACAGCTAAGACTGAAAAGGCAGATTTATATCTTGGTTCCAAGGACTTAATTGCAGCATTAGATGATGGCACACGTACGGTTGTCGGCCTTACAAATCTTTTAGACCAAAATGAATTAAAAAGCGCGCTTGAAAAACATATCTTATAAGGTTGATAAAAAAAGCTGACTCTACAAACGAAGCGGTTCATCTCCCTTCCTCATCCCGGCAGATAGGGAGGGAGCAGCGCCCTTTTGAGTCAGCCATGAAAAATAGGTCCATTTTTAGTATAACTGGAAAATCGATAGACTACTAGTTCAAAGATAGAGTTGACAAAGTAACTTTTAAAGGAGGGAAAGATATGTTGGATTTTATTATGAATGATATATTGGGGACCCCGGCCATTCTTGTCGGCTTATTTGCCTTATTGGGTCTCATTCTTCAGAAAAAAGGGATTGCCGATGTGATTTCCGGTACATTAAAAACGATTATGGGCTTTCTTATTTTAGGAGGAGGAGCTTCCATTTTAATAGGGTCTCTCGACATTTTTGGAAAGATGTTTGAAAAGGCTTTCCATATTCAAGGAATTATTCCGAACAATGAAGCGATTGTTGCCATCGCACAGCAAACATTTGGTAGAGAGACTGCCATGATTATGCTTTTTGGGATGGTTATGAACATTGTCATTGCCCGTTTTACGCCATTTAAATATATTTTCTTAACCGGACATCATACCTTATTTATGGCTTGTTTAATTTCTGCTGTTTTTGCCACAGGTGGAGTAACAGGCATTCCATTAATTATCATTGGTTCAATTATTCTAGGATTATTAATGGTTTTCATGCCAGCTATGCTGCAACCATTTGTACGCCAAATTACTGGTAATGATAATATTGCCGTCGGTCACTTTGGTTCTTTTGGTTATTTTACATCTGGACTGATTGGGAAGTATCTCGGTGATCAATCGAAAACGACAGAAGATATAAAGGTTCCGAAATCACTTGGGTTTTTGCGGGATACATCGGTAGCGATGTCGTTAACGATGGCCATCTTATTCTTAATTGTCGCTCCGGCGGCTGGAAAGGATTTCGTAGAATCAGAGTTAAGTGGCGGAGTGAATTTCTTAGTCTTTTCTCTCATGCAAGCGATCACGTTTGCGGCTGGAGTGTATGTCGTTCTTGCTGGGGTGCGCATGCTCATTGCAGAGATTGTGCCAGCTTTTAAAGGGATTGCGGATAAAGTCGTGAAAGATGCCAAACCAGCTTTAGATTGTCCAGCGGTATTCCCATTTGCCCCAAATGCCGTTATTATTGGTTTCTTATTTAGTTTTCTTGCTGGTCTTCTTTCGATGTTTTTACTTCCTGTCTTTGGCTTAAAAGTCATTGTTCCTGGATTAATTCCACATTTCTTTACAGGAGCAGCTGCAGGTGTCTTTGGGAATGCGACAGGAGGGAGACGTGGGGCGATGATCGGTTCCTTTGCGAACGGTCTATTAATCTCTTTCTTACCAGCTCTATTACTTCCTGTTCTCGGTTCACTAGGATTTGAAGGAACGACATTTGGTGACTCTGATTTCGGTGTTGTTGGAATTTTATTAAGCTTATTGGCGAAATTGTTCTAGGTATAGGAAGCTTTGCATGAATTAAGGATGGATAATGGCTGTCCAGGAAGCCGACTGTTCGACTTCTGGATGGCCTTTTCCTGTTTTCTTATTCCTTCCTATTTAAGCATTGTAAAAATTTTTCCATTATTTAATTCACACCATTCTAAATCACCATAGGATTCTTTGTCTCCATATTTCTTCATAAAAGCCTCTTTATTTTTAAATACTTCAATGGAACCATTTTCTAGTAATGTTAACATTCGATAGGTATTGATCTGAAACACTTTGGAAACAGCTATTAATTCCCCAATATGAATGTCTTTAGAAAAATCGGTCATGGGTTTCTACTCCTTTTTACAAATTCCGTTGCTCGTCCATGAAAAACGGAGCTAATTCTATTTATTTGTTTATGGGCTCGGTTACATCCTTCCATTTTTCACGGCATATCATACCTATGTTTTGGAGGGATGGGGATAGGGGGGAGATTGTGATAGGGGTTTATAATGGGGGAAACAGAAAAGACATCGGGGGATAAAGCCCGATGTCTTTTCTAGGTTTTATTTGTAAATCCAAACTGCCCCAGCAGAGTTGTCTTTGGCTTCTCCAATGACACGGAATTTAAGGCCTAATTTAGGAACCTTACGTCCGGCATCAGGAATCAGGTCGTTCATATAGGACTTGGAATCATCAAAAAGGGTAACTCCTTGTAGTCCTGGATATTCATAGATTCCGCGGGTTGGAGAATCGATCGTCCAGGCCGGTGCCTTGTCTAAAGTAAAGGCAGCATCCGCGATTTGGTAACGGGTACTTTGTTCGATGGAGTCAGAACCATTTAGTTTTCCGACAATTGCTTCAGGGTGAGAATCGACTACTCCTAGGAAGCCTTCACCAGGATGTACGCCAACCCAGTTATCTGTGTAGGAATCATCAGCATACCAAACGACTAATCCTGTATTATATTTTACGCCACGGGAGAATGCTAGTGCCTTGTCAGAACCAGCATAGTTTCTCCACTCCAGGTAATAGTAGTGGTCTTTTAGGAAGGTTCCATTCGTTTGAATAAAACCGTTAAGCGTAACGGCTGGAGTACCTTCAGCGCCATCTGAAAATACTTCCTTGCCATCGACGATTAACTTTAATTCATCCATGGCAAACCCTTCAGGGGCTAATCCACCATCTGTGACATAGTCAAAAGCTAGCTTCACTTTTTTGCCTGCAAAAGCACTTAAATCATATTCTTTGTCGATCCATTTTCCGTGTGTTGTTTCCATTCCGCCAGCAGTGTTTTCATCACCGATCGTATCGATTAATGTTTCTTGTCCATCAACGATCGCATGAACATAAACAAAGTCGTAATCGTACTCTACTTCAAAGTTAGCTTTATACGTAAACTTCGCACTGGTTGCATTGGTCAAATCAAACTCTGGAGTGACGAGGGATGTATGAAGGTCGTCCCCTTTTTGACTATAGTAATATTGGCTGCCAAAGTCTGTTTGAATGCCTTTCACTTCTTTACCAGGAAGGTTTACTTTCACAATGCCTGGGTTTTTCGATTTTGTGATGCTTTGGTCAATAACCGTTGCGACCCCATTTTTATCAATGTCTTCATAATTGATTTCGGTAATGTTTGCCCAGTTGCCGCCCATGACTTTTTGGAAATATTCTTTGTTTTGCGGAGAGAAGCTCGTTGGCTCCGTTCCGGCAATTTTACCGTTCCAGCTACCACCACTCATGACCGACCAGGATCCAATCGGCTCGCCATGTCCACTATAAATCGTATCGTATTCATCAGGAAGGCCTAAATCATGTCCAAATTCGTGTGCGAACACGCCCACTGCACCATCTTCTGGTTGGATGGTGTAGTCATAGGCTCCCATTTTACCGCCCCAGTAATCTACTTTAGCTGATGATCCAGGAACCGCATACACACCATCTAATACCCAGCGGTGTGACCAGATGGCATTGTCCCCTAAGGCTCCGCCACCAGCTTCTTGACCAGTACCGGCATGGATAATCATTAAGTGATCAACTAATCCATCTGGCTCGTATTGGTTACCGTCTCCATCAAGGTCGTATAGGTCAAACTCATCGAATTGGGAAAGGTCGATGCCTGAAGCGACTGCCGCATCCAGGGTGCGTTTTACAAGGTCACGTGGCCCAAGTGGATCTAGGTTATCGTGGCCACCGTCTGGATGGTCATCACCGTAGTCTTTCAGGCTGCCTGGAATGGTCAGCCATTCCGAAACCGTACCGTCCACAGTATAGCTTCCACCAGATTGTTCTTCATAAAATTGCTTAAAGGTTTTAATTTTTTCTCCATTGAAAAGAGTGAATTCTTGATCCCCGAACAGTAAATTTTCGTAATGCTGTTTGCTGAAATCATCAGCGTACATATAGCCTTCTTCTTGCACAACTTGGTTATGTTTGAAATCTTCCGTCTCCACCAATAAAACTAGCACTTTATCAGTGCGTACGGGACCGTTATAGTTTGCTTGTTTCGCAGGATTTACTTTGACAGGTCCATTAGGTTTGCCTTTTTTATAGTTTCCATGTCCTTTTTGAAGCTGTTTGGCTAGCTTGTCTTTTTGTTTAGTGATGAAATCTTTTGTTTTCTTGTCAAACTTCTTCTGTTCATCGGTTAAATGCTTTTTACCAGGCTTTTTGTTCTCTTTTTTCTTTATGTAAGTGCTTACAGCTTTCTGGATCTCTTTTTTACTAGCATTCTTTGAAATAACCCCTCTTTTCTGTAAAGCTTTTGCTAGTCTGTCATGATCCACTATATTTAAGTCGATGGGTGCTGATTCAGCCATATTTCCTTGGTTGGCTGATACAGGTGTAGCCGTTCCTGCAAAAGTGCCGGCCAATAAGGACGCAGCCACGATGGTAGAGGCTGTAATGCTGGAAAATACTTTTAATCTACTATTTTTTTTCACTCTTTTTCCCCCTTTTCATCAATTAGATTATTCGATATCCGAATAATCTGATTTTATTTTCCTTCTAAAAGGCTAGGAAGTAAATGGGTATAAAACCTTAATTGTTAGAAAAATCTGATTATATTTCTAGTAAATTCTTCCTATTGAAAAAATTGGTAGAGGACAAAATGGTAGATGAAATAGATGGAAGAAAATAAATTTTAAAAAAAGACCGGTCCCAGTGGATCCGGCCTTTTTCGTGATTATCTTGTTGCGACAATGGATTTTCTTTTATAAAGGAGGGAACCTGCAATAAAGGATAGAGCGCCCCATATGACTAAAATTCCAATCCCAAACCAAAGTGTACTTGACATGACTCCTGTTTCATACACCATGCTGTCTCTCAAGCCTTCAGCAAAATAGGTGAGTGGAAGGACTTTGGATACAGGTACGAGCCATTCAGGCATGGTTTCGATTGGAAAGAAGATCCCGCTTAAGAACATCATGAGAAAGCTGAAAATGTTGGCGATCCCCATATAGGCATTTGGTGTCGTACTGATGGAAGAAATAAAGTATCCTAGTGCATTAAAGGAAAGGGCACCAAATAAAAAGACGATGGCCAGACTGAGGTAGTTAATGTACAAATTGGCTCCAAAGATGAATACGCCGATGAGTGATAAGAGAAGGATTTGAACGATACTAAATAACAACCTCATGATCATATCACTTAGCCCAAAAATGCCCATATTGGCAGGCGTCATCCTTAGTCTTTTGATTAATCCTTTTCTTCTCATTTCTACTAAATCCACCATGCCAAACATTCCGCCTTGAGCAATGGATAAAGCAATCATTCCGGTTAATAGGAAGTCCGTATAGCTTAGGTTCGCATTTCCGGATGAAATGGATTGAAATTGGACATCAAAGGAAGGTGTTGCCCCGACGGCAGATAAGTTTGCCTGTTGTACAAATTTATCGAGAACACTTGAGATGACCTGAGTTGTCACTCCTTGTTCTTCTTCTTTATTGACCAAAATGAGAAATTGGCCTCCGCCTTCGGTTTCAGGAAATACGATCGCTGCATCGACGGTTTTGTTTTTCACCCATTTTTCTGCTTGTTTTCTACTGACGGGTTTGTCAGATTTGACTTCTAGGATAGGAAGCTGACTCAGTTGCGTGAACAGCATGTCAGACGTGGGATTCGGATGTTCTTTTACAATCGCTACTTCCGTTTTAAATTCATCATCGGAGTTGTCGCTAAATATCACCATAAAAATGACCATTAAGATGACAGGGAAAAAGATTCCCCAAAACCATGCTTGTTTTTCACGAAGGGTTAATTTTAATTGGGTCATGAACATTTTTTTAAATTGCTGCCAGTTATTCAATTTAATCCCTCCATTCTTTCCCAGTGTATGCAATAAAGACATCTTCAAGGCTCATTTCTCGAATGGAAACTTGTTCGACATGATAGTCATTCTCTTTTGTGAATTGAAATAAGTCATGTAGGGAATCTTCCGGTTTCATCGTCCAGAGTTTTAGTGTTGTGTCCTCTCGCTCTGTTCGGATGACGGAGTCAAGATTTTTTGAAAAATGTTCTGCTTCTATGGTTGTTTTTTCATCGTGGAAAGAGAGACTTACTTCGCGTTCTTTTGTCAGTTTTTCGATAAGGGAAGAGGGGGAATCCAATGTGACAATGTTCCCTTGATCGACAATACAGACACGGTCACTTAATTTTTCGGCTTCTTCCATATAATGTGTAGTTAAAATGATCGTTTTACCTAATGACTTTAGCTGGAGGATGATGTCCCAAATATTTCGGCGAGCCTGTGGATCTAGCCCCGTTGTCGGCTCATCGAGGAAGAGGATTTCGGGATTACTAATCATCGCCAGCCCGATGGCCAGTCTTTGACGCTGCCCCCCTGATAATTGTTTGACGAGATTGTTTCGGTGTTCGGTGAGATTGATAAGTTCAAGAATTTCTTCAGTCGATTTCGGTTGATCATAGAAGGTGGCAAAGAGGTCTAAGTTTTCTTTCGGGGTCAATAAATCAAACATGGCACTCGATTGAGGCTGGACGCCAATTTTTTTCTTAATGGCTACGGCATCTTTGTCCCAGGTCAAGTCCTGAAAGCGAATTTCTCCTTGATCAGGGGGAACTAAGCCTTCAATCATTTCGAGTGTTGTGGTTTTTCCAGCCCCATTTGGACCGATAATGGTGAAAACTTCTCCTGCATTTACCGAAAAACTAATGTCACGAACAGCTTCGATGGAACCAAATGACTTTTTTAAATGCTTTACTTCTAATACGGTCATGCATTTTTCCTTCCTTTCATGGTCCTATGTAGCCCTGCCCAAAAAGGGGAGTCTCATCATATTACGTAAATAAAGGGAGAAAGATTCATTGTTTTTACAAAATTATAAAAATTTAAGGGCAGGGATGGAAGGATTCGAAGGAGACTTTTTCATTGAAAAAGGGAGAAGCCATTGATGGCTTCTCCCTTTTGTTAATGATAGGATCTAATCCATTTTTTTATAAATATATTCAACTGGGTAATCAGCGAAATCTTGTCTCCACTCATCTACCACTGGATGAAGTTTATTTTTATAAGTTATATCATTCGTATAGAATTTTACTTTTTCACCATCATTTATAATATTGCCAATATAGTAATGGTTAAATGGGTCTTTTACAATAATCCCTTCCTTGAAGGTATATAGTCCACGAACTCCGCCTTCAAAAACTAATGTATCTTCAAGCTCATAAGAATCAATTATTTGCATATTTTCTACCAATGTATCGTAGTCATTACCTAATAACTTTTGGATATCTTTATCACTATTAGCATCTATAATACTTAGTGAAGATAAAGTAGCTTTAGGAGTCTTTGCTGCTGCTGATTGATTTTTGTATTCTCCTCCAAAGTGCGTGCCTATTCCACCAATTTCATAACAACCTTCTGTTTCATTAACTGTGATAGAATCTTTATTCAATGTTAAATCGAGTCGACAATTAAATTCATCGTTAACCAAAATAGCCGTCTTTCCCGTAACAGTTGCTTTTCCATCAATTCCACCTGTATTCGCACCGCTTAAAACTTCAAGAGCAAGGTCAAACGTCTTTCCATTGAAATTGCTAATTTTTAACGTCCCAGGATCACTTACGGAGACACGAGTCCACTCACCATTCCAATTGTTTGATTCCTTTTTCTTTTTTTCTTTTTGAACTTGCTTACTATTTTCGGTTGTTTCCGTTTTTGAGATTTCCTTTTCTTTAATTTTTGTTGTTGTTGATTTTGAATTTCCTACTTTACTATAAACAAAATAACCGGTACCTCCGATTAGTAATAAAGTAAGAATCGCCAATAAAGCTTTCTTCATTTGTTTAGTTCTCCCTTTTTATATTTGTATACGAGAAAATTATAATGAAATATTTTTCTTTTGTGTTAAAATGTTCCTATCTTTTTTACAATAAAATAGAAAAAACAGGATAATTTTCTTAGGTAAAATAATCTATATCTACTGTTGGGCTTGATACATAGTTTGAAAGTGGGAATATGGGGAGCTGTCTAAAAAGTTATATTCTCAATTAAAAACGCCCTGTGAAATAGGACGTTTTGGGTGACAATTACACTTTCATCCGCTCGGGCAGACTCTGTATCGACTGGACCACTAAATCTAGCTTGGCTTCGATCCGATAGAGTAGAAAGAGGGTTACCACGATCGGAAATCCGACCTCGCTGATGAGTGGAATCAGTTGATCCATGAGAATTCACTCCTTTCTGGGGCCATTCGTTTATATTGCTATTGGAGAGAGGCCGGTTTACTAGTGAAGCCGGCCTCTAGTTGCCTATTCTGCCAATTCATATTCGACTACATTGCGGTCAATTACGCGTGCGCCTTTTGCTACGGCTAATTTACCGGTAGCCGTAAAGAAAACATCAGATGCAATGATTTGTTCCATGGATTGCTTGACTTGAGCCTCATCAATCGGCTCTTTCGGGTTTTCTAACGAAATTCGGGCCGTTTTCCCAAACTCTGTGCCGAATTCTAATTCCAATGTTTTTGCCATTTAATTCACCTCCATTCTTTTGTGGGGCCTGTCCTATATGTTGCTGGGACAGGCCTTTGCTTTTTTCCTTCCATTAAGCAATGATTTCGGAGCTGTCTGTACGCTCCAACGTGTTTAGCGGATCATTGCATAAAACGGCAAGTGCGTTTGCTGCTTGGAATAATTGGTCGGCTGATGCTTCTTTACGGACATTGCTAAACGTTTTAGTTCGTAAAATTGGTTTGCCGTCATCATCGATACCAGTTTGGAATACCATTTTTAGCTTTGTGCCAACTAATAAGGATTGTGCCATCATTCATCACCTCCTTTCACCCTCTATATAGGGTTTGGGCGACGAAAAGGACAGGGGGGTGGAAAATTTTTTTTTTATAAAAAATGAAAAAAGGGATATGGCTAGAGAATTTACCTCCAAAACCCCTTAATGGAGGTACGGGGATCATGCGGGAATTTTCGGTAAGAACGAGTAGAAAAAGGTGGGGTGTTAAAAATCTACTAAGGATTCTATAAACGTAGATTTTTTTCCTTACTTAAAGGACGGATGGTTTCACTCTAATATTAATAAAATATCTTTAATTTTCATCTATGTAGATCAAAAAAATGTGATAATTACTTTGGAAACTATTAAATTCTCTAATTCTTAAGTAATTAATTCTTCTTCTCGGGATATAATAAGACAGATAGAAAAGCAACTATAAATTTTAAGGTGGAAGATAGTCTGTAATTTTTCTTCCACCTTTTTTTAGATATTAGCTCTGTTAAATTTGAATGTTGATTTTTACATTAAAAAAAGGCCGACTGATTATGTCAGTCTTTTCATATGCTTGCTCTTGTTAAACTAACGCCCTTGTTAGTTAAAGAAGAAGTAGCTACTTTTTATTCCAATCTTCAGCTAACATTCCATAAACAATATGGTCAACATAATGGTCATACAACCATTCTGCTTGTCTAATACGTCCTTCGTTTACGAACCCCAGTCTTTCTGGAATAGCCCTACTTTTCTTATTTTCCACGGCAACCCTAATTTCAACTCGGTTTAGTTTTAATTCATTAAAAGCATAATCAGTCAAAGCCTTAGCTACTTTAGTCATAATTCCTTTACCTTGGTATTTTTCACCAAGCCAGTAACCAATGTATGCAAATTTATGTGACCAATTTATCGTGTGATAACCTGAAACTCCAACAATTTCTCCATTAAATAGTATAACTGTATTCAAACTCTTGTTTTCAGCAAAACCCTTTAAGGATAGTTTTATATAATCTTTCGTATCTTCAATTTTTGTTACAGTATCAAGCCAAGGAAGCCATTCGCGTAGATATTCTCTTGAATTATTTGTTAATTCGAAAATCCTTTCCGCATCTTTTAATTCTATTAACTTCAAAGATACTTCCTCATCAATCTTATGTACAAACATAATCACACCCCCTAAATATGGTTTAATTTGTATATTAACACACTTTATTTTAAATGAGTTTTTTATTTAACTAACCTTTCCGTTAGTTGAAGAAGAAAATCAACATTATTCTTTAACAGAGCCTAGATATTAAGCTTTTTATCAGATTCCATTTTTACCAGCGACTACGTCCCCTATAATATAATCGTACAGACAAGTACGTAATCAAAAAGATCACTGATTTTGAAATCAATGCTCTTTGTTAATAGATTAATTTGGTCTAAATGTAGTAGAAACTCCTGGTAAAACTCGGTATCTACTACCTGATAATGCATATGCTGTACCTGATAGATACGCAACTCCACCATTATTTTTGTTCATGGATACGGCACCACTAACAGTTGATCCTAAAGCTCCCATACCACCAACAACCACATCTCTCTTAAATCCAGAATAATATCTTAACTTTACAAGACCTGAAAAATGATATGGCCAAGCAGTGGCAGGTTTTACAGACCAATACACAATTCTTCATGAATCACCAGCTACAATACTTGCTCGTCCTCCAGGGCCAGTAACTGATGAAAAAGGCATAGTAATATTATCACTACTACTTATTCCATTTTCATTTACAACACTATTAGGGTGATTGAAAATAGCATTAGAAATTTCGGAATCATTACCGAAACTTATAACTGTAATTTCATCATCTTTATAAATAACTTTTCCTGTTTGAGATAATCTTTCTAGTTCTTGATTATCTTGCTCATTAGCAAATGCTGGAGTAACTAATACAAGTGAAAAAAGCATAAAAAATTATTGTGAAAATAAATTTTTTCATAAACCCCCTCTATTTTCTATATTTTACATTTTTATTATATAATAACATAAAATGGAAGGAGGGGTAATTTATTTTGGAGAAAAATAATCATTATAAAAATCTATTAGAAAGACTTTGTAAAGCTAATAATATTTCCCCTCGAAGGCTTAGATTTGAACAAATTGAAGATTTTGTAATTATTTATGTAAAAAATCAATTAAAAGAAGGAGTAGATTTAGAATGCTTTAAAATCTTAAATCTAATCCATCAAACTGTTTCACCTTTAGGAATACGATTCGAGCAGCAATTATACTTATATCCAGGAGGAGATAGATTAGATAAAGTAGCAATAATGTTTAATAAAGAGGACTACGTACTTTTAAATAAAAAATTAGAAGAAGGAGACATCTAAAATTTGCTAAAAAGGGCCAAGGACGCTTTAAAGGTAAACCAAAATGGGCATAGCTTTTTTGCGCAAAAATGCCCTGTATGGCGTCTGTGAACAAGAGTCGTTAAAGTGATGATCAATCTATAAATCCGTACCATATTCAAATATGGGAAATTTTTTTTTATAGCCTTAACAAAGAAGAAAAAAGGGGGTTACTCATGAAAAATTTCGTTTTCTTGTTGCCTTTTTTATTATTAGTTGCTTGTAGTAATCAAACTCCAACTCTATCGAAAGAAGATGAGATTAGAATTGAACAGGAAACAAAACAAGAACTAAAAGAAGCGGAAGAAAAGGCAAAAAAAGAAGTTGAAGAAATGCTATCTTGGCATGATCATGAAAAATATGATTTTATTGCATATCAATCACTCAGTAGAACCGAAGAAGAGAGAAACGGAAAATTAGAATACAAATAAACGGGATATGCAGTCGACGCTGAGGTATATGGATGGAAAACATCACCTTTATTGAGTGAAGAGGATATATCATTTTCATTATGGCGTAGTGATTTGCCAAATACTCCTGAAAAAAGAGATGTTATATTAGTTAAGTTTCCTAAAAATGATCATAGTAAATATCTAGATATAATGCTAATATATTCACCTACGGGCGAACCCATCGGTGATTGGGGTTTTTAAGTTTGTGTTCTCAAGTGAGTTTACCGACGAATCCTCACTTGAGATCGAGTTTGCAGAAGGAAATTAGAAAAATTGTAAATTAATAACTTTTTCTAAAATACAATAAGTAACATTACCTCATTATTTTCACTCTTTCACAATACAAATCTACTGCGTAACGTTTGTTATTTTGGATAATATGTTCCATTACATAATCCCATTAGCCATATTCCAAGAACCAAAATGATAAATGAGATTTATAGAAGGAGGGAAGTTATGTTCTTTGTATATTAATCCTATTTTTTTACAGTACTTAGTGCGTCTTTATGTGGCTCTAACATTTTTATTAGTTGTTCTTTGTTCATTATTTCTCCTTATATCTTCAATTCATTTTCAGAATTAAGCATTATTTTTACTATATCTTCATTAGGTGCTTTAAACATCCGCAATAATTTAAGTAAATGATCAAATTCCTCTTTATGTGTTGTATTTTTTAATTTGTTTATAAGTGTTTCTTTAGAAACAAAGTAATTCTTTTGCTGTTCTCCTACATAGTTTTGGTACTCAAATGAACATGTAAATATATTCATTGCATTACGCATATCTACATGTTGTGTATCATAGAAAACAATAATATCATCATTAAAACAACAACAATAACTATAACTGTTTTGTTGTTGTTTTATTTAATATCTTGTTTTCATGTTTTTAATGTTTATATGTTTTATATTGTCGAACAAGCTAGAAGAATAAAGGCTTTTTTTACTTAAATTATCACCTTTTTTGCGTTAACTATTACTTATTTTGCGGTAGTTATCACTTAGACTAATCAAACGATTGGTTAGATGAAAAAATATTTTGTGATATTAGAAGAATGGATATTTCGTAACGCAGAAGAGGAACTAATTAAACGATTGATTAAACGACAAAATTTTCCCGTGATGTAGGAAGGAATGGATCTATCACAACACATATAGAGGAATGAATCAAATGATTGATTAGACGACAAATTTTTTGCCGGGGTGTGCTAGATAGGGAAAGTGAACAAAGCAAATAGAGGGATTTATTAACCATTAGATTAGATGATAACTTTTTAAAATGTAAAAAATACGGCAGGATTAAGTCCTGCCGGTTGTTGTATGAAGTTGCTTGTCATTAGGTATTTTTTGCAGCCGATTTTTTAACGAACCAAGTGGTGAAAAGAATGATGACAATGAGCAACAGCTGTGTTAAAAAGGTTTCCCAAGTTGGATACATGCCTATCCAATCAATATATGGCAGAGATTGCACAGTGCTTGTAGATAAGATATTGGATATTTGCAGTGCATGGATGCTGACACCGATTATTTTAAAGGCCAATAAGTAGATGAGAATGGCTGCGGCTTTAAAAAATAGTCGAATCGGAATTTTTACACTGTAATGAATGATTGTAAAGCCGATAATCGCTAGAATCCCAATGGCCAAAACTATGCCTAGAGCGAGCTGTTGCAAGCTGATATAGGGAGTAATCCCTGTGTAAAAAATAATCGTTTCTGCCCCTTCACGGAAGACGGAAAAGAAGCTAATGACTGTAAATGAAAGAAGGCTTCCTTTTGCGATGGCTTGGTGCATCTGCTGCTCAATCAACTTTTTCCAATTTCCGATGTTTGACTTATTATGAAGCCATGCCCCAATCGTTAGCATCATGATTACAGCAGCCACTCCTGTAAGACCTTCAATATATTCTCGGCTCGAAGCGGCGACGATTTTTGAAAAAGCCATATTGATAATGATGGCGAGAATTGCGCTCCCTAGAATTCCAGCAGCCACTCCACCCCAAATCCATTTTTGTTTATTGGCATGCCCCATTTTCTTTAGAAAAGCAATTAAGGTACCGACAATGAGCATGGCCTCTAATCCTTCCCTAAGTAAAATGAGGGAAGCATCCCAAAACGTATAATTCGTTTTAGCTGTTAACGGAGCGAGTCGAGAGGATAGATCCTGAACGATAGACTCGGCTTTTTGTTGATCGATATTTTTTGAATTTAAGAGACTGATGCTGGCCGGAATATTGGTTTCTATATCATTGTAGAGTTTGCTGTCTCTCGTTTGTACTTCTCCCTCGACCGTTGGCCATATGGTGAGGATTTCATTTAAATCCGTGCTTGCTTTCTCATATTCCTTGTTTGCAATTGCTTTTTTTGCTTTATCCAATAAAGTTGCTACATCTGTCAGTGAATAGCTCTCGTTTACGTCCGTTGCTGATTTACCGGAAAGGAAATTATTTACTTCATTGGTCAGCTGGTCAGTATTTTGCTTGGCTTTTTGAAGGTCTGCTGGTTCTTGTGTAATCGCAATTCGAATTAAGGCCATGTATTTTTCGATTTGACCATAAGCAACTATACTCTCATCATGAACTGCTTTTTCCGAAGCTGTCCATTGATTCATGATGGCTTGATAGCGTGATTTTAAAACCATGGGATCACCATCAGCGAGTGAGTCCTTTAAACGGTCAATGAGTGGTAGCAGCTGTTTGACTTGTTCTTTTGCTGCATTTTTGTCCACCGGATTTTGTTCTTGATCATATAAAACGAGCGCCGTTGATAGCGATGAAAGACTTTTGGTGACTGCCTGGCTGTCTGTATTTGGATTGGCTAGAAGTGATTGAACATTTTTTAGCTCTTGGTTTACCTTTTTGGCGTGTTGGCTGTTCATATCCTTTATGGATTCCCATTCCTGGGAAAATTGTTGCATATTTTTTGCTACGGTATCGACATCTCCGGATTTTGCCTTCATTAAACTATCGCCAATCAAGACAAATAGTTCGTCATGGTTTTGTGCGGCAAAACTCGGGACAGCGTTCGGTAAAAGGAGCATGAAGACCAACAATAGAATTTTCCACGTTTTCATCATGGTTCATTTCATCCCCTGACTAGGTGAATAATGTTTCGCCGATAAATCCGCCTGGCTTTGTGCCGGGAAGACAAGCAAAAATAGCACTACCGCGGTGAGAGATGTACTCATTCAACTTATCCATTTTTGCCAGGCGTTGTTGAATCGGAATAAACTGTTTGCTTGGCTTACGTTGGAAGCAGATAAATAATAACCCGGCATCGAAGTTCCCTGTTTTTCCATCCATCCCGTTAGAGTAAGAATAGCCTCTACGCAGTATTTGTTGGGTTCCGTCCCCATGTGCGACCCGCATATGAGAATCTACAGGAATGACATATTCGTCATTCTTGTCTTTTTGTGTAAAATCGGGTAAATCGAATTCATTATTTTTGCCCAAAGGGGCACCACTGTCACGATAACGTCCGAATGTATTTTCTTGCTCCTTTAAATGGGTTCGGTCCCATACTTCGATGAACATCTGAATCCGTCTGACGACAAGATAACTGCCGCCTGCTAGCCAGTTAGGACCGTCACCAGGTTGGATCCATACTTGCTCATTCATCACTTTTTCGTTATTGACATCGGGATTCACTGTTCCATCCTTAAAACCAAACAAGTTTCTTGGCGTTTTTTCCTTGGGATCGGCCTGTTTGGTTCGCTGAAATCCAGGTTGTGCCCAACGTAAAATGGCTTTGCCGCGTGCAATCCGAATCAGGTTTCTTACGGCATGAAAGACGACTTGCGGATCATCCGCACAGGCTTGGATACACAAGTCTCCTCCTGACCACTCTTCTTCCAATGCATCCAAAGGAAACTTAGGGAGATCAACTAATTCTTTTGGCTGTTTCCCTAATAATCCAAAACGGTCCACTCCATCTTTAACGAAGAGGCTGGGGCCGACACCAAAGGTAATCGTTAATTGAGAAGGGGAAAGGCCGGCTGCCTCTCCGGTATCTTTCGGTGGTAGGAGTCCATTGCTAGACAGTTCACCAACCGGCTTTCCTTCTGTCATTAAGGCAGCAGCTTTCGTCCAGTCCTTAAATAGCTGGATTAATGCTGTTTTGTCTGTTGCCGTGACATCTAGTGCGGCAAAATAGATATGATCTTGCGGCTTGGTTGTAATACCGCTTTGATGTTTTCCATAGAAAGGGATGATGTTATCCGGTTTCGAACTAGACGCTTTGTTTTCCGTGATGGAAAGCAATCCGCCAAAGCCGGAAGCCCCAATTAGGACACCAATTCCGCCAACCCCTGCTGTTTTTAACATCTCACGTCGGGTAAACGTTCTGGAGGATATAGGTGAATTTTCTAACTGCGGATTAGTCTTAGCCATTTATTCCGCCTCCGTTATTTTGCCTAATTGCGAAAGTGGCTCTGCAAGAGCATCAATAGCCTGGCTTAACGCTTTTACCTCTTCTTGGGACAAATCGGTGTAAAGTTTATAGCCATCGTCTTGTTTGTGTGAATCTAATAGACGATATACTTCATCAAAGCGAGATTGTATTTCCTTTGAAAGTTCTTGATCTTTCTTTTTTAGTTCTGGTTTTAATAGTTGAAAAATCTTTTCTGCTCCTTCGACATTGGCTGCGAAATCGTATAAATCGGTATGGGAATATCGGTCTTCTTCTCCTGTTACCTTGGAGGTGGAGACTTCATTTAATAAGTCAACGGCACCAGTGATCAATAAATCGGGCGTTACTTCTACAGTTTCTACCTTAGCCCTAAGAAGATTGACATCCTTCATTAGCTGCTCCGCATAAGACTCGTAGCCTTTTGTGGTTTTTTCTTCCCATAATCCTTTTTCAATGCGGTGATAACCACCCCATTCAGTGTCTGGAACATCCCCATCACGGGCATCAATTTTTGGATCAAGTTCGCCAAATATTTCAGCGATCGGTTCAGCTCGTTCATAATGCATTCTTGCAGGCGCATATAGCGCTTTTGCTTGCTCTATGTCGCCGTTTTTTACGGCATTGGTAAATGCCTCTGTCTTTTTGATAAATTCCTCCATCTCTCCAATGGCATATTCGCGGTATTGGTTCGTTACACCTTTAAGGGAATCGGTTACTGTTTGGCTTGTTTCCTTTTTTTCGGCTTTGGAGGCGGTTTGCTCGGATTGAGAACACCCGAATAATAAACTACTTGAGAATAATAGAATGCCAGATAGTTTTGCCCATTTCATAGGTAGAGGAACCTCCTGTTTAATAATGATAATCATTTTCAATCAATATTATTTTATGTTAAATGAGAAATGTTTTCAATTATTTTTTATAGGATTGTACGGGAGGTTATTGGTTGGTTCGGTGATGTTAGAAACTTGCATGAAGGCGCCATACATAAAAAGTTTCTCGATAATATAATTAGAAGGAGAAAGACAAAAGAAAAGGGGTGGTCGTTGAGACCAACCCCGGGTATAAAGAGTTGTAGGAACCTGCTGTTGTTGATAAGAAAGGAATCGATCGCCTAGTGGAGGATTTAAACATGTCATGATATCCCTTGCAGCATGGCAATCTACATGCAGTTATTAAAAATAAAAAATATAGAAAAAGGGGCTAGGATTATGGGGATGCCGCCCCTTATTCTTTCTTTTATTACATAGCTTGTTTCATTTGTTTATGATCCATGCCCATTTTTTCTAGTTGGACTTGTAATTGGGCTAAATCAGATGCGTCTCTTTCTTTCAATCTATCAAAAATAACTATAGTTGTATAAATGCATGTTAGAAATAAACTAATTGTCATTAACCAAGCAAGAAACATTTCATTTCCCCCTTTTGTATCGGTTAAGTACATAGTAAAAAATTTTCCACTCACCTAAAGTGACATAAATCACAAAAAACAGGGAGAATTTTTGTCATTTTTGTGAAGTTTAATAGGATTGGAAAGTGATTAAGGAGAGCGACTCATCAAACGATTGATTAATTGACAAAATTTTTATGTCTTTGCTTGAAAAAATGTTTCTATTACAGTGTTTTTCAAGTGTTCCATCAAACGATTAATGAATTGACCATTTTCGCATGTACTCTTTCAACAAACGTTTGGAATAGATAGAATTCATCAATCGTTTCATTGATTCATTCCGGTTTCATCACTAGAGAAGAAAATATGTTAAACAGACAGGGATTTGGGGTTGTTTTTGGTAGGATGAAAAATTATTCCGTTTTTGTCTAATATATACATTTTTACTATACTCTCCTTGTTTTTATCCGATAAAGTAATAGGATTATCAATTTAGGAGAGAGGTTAAGATGGAAACACAACAGGAACAACACCGTCAAAGAAAAGGTCTATCCATTCGGGTGAAATGGATTTTTTTCATTTGTTTAGCCATTTTAATATCCAGTGGTGCAACGGTGATCTTTAACCATTTTACAATTAGTAAGATTTTAAAACAGGATCATGCGGAATCTAGTCAAACGAATGCGCATCATGCGGCTGAAGAAGTGCGGCTTTCGCTTGAGAAGTATGAGACATCTATTAACTATTTTGCTAGCATTGTCTCAAATGATGTTCAAGATGGGAATTTTATTCAACGTATGGAAGCGTCTATTAAAAACATTCAAAAGGAAAATAAGGATCTTATTGCCGTTTATTATATGGATTTTACTACAGGAAAAATTCATATTTCTCCCTATACGGAATACGATGTCGATGTACGCGATACGAGAACGTATAAACAATTGAGTGAGAATCCGAAGACGCAATGGATGGATGTGTATCAGGACAAACAAACGAAAAAAATGATGACATCCATTGTAACGCCGGTTTTTACCAATGGAGAAATGGTCGGGGCACTCGGTTATGATATTGATTTGTCAGCTATTGGAGTCATCAGGGAGCAGATTGAGAAGAAGACGAATGCTGAGCTTGTGATTTTGGATGCGACAGGTATTATTGTTAGTTCCTTTATAGAAGGTGCGGATGGGAAAAATATGAACCCAGCACAAAGTGGTGCTGTTGAAGGGGTAGCAGATTTACTAACAGATAAGAATCAGTTTGATTCTGATTTCCAATGGGTGACTGATATTTATAAAAGTGATAAAGCGAGAAAACAAAATTGGTCATGGAATGGCGAGAAATATACAGGGGAAATCGTGACGATTCCTGGCGTCCATTGGAAAGTATTATCCTTTACCCCTGACGATATTTTTGCTAGTAAGATGAATCACTTTACCAAAACGGGCATTTGGTCCCTTCTTTTAGGTATTGCCATTGGTGTCATTTGTGCGATTGTTCTCGCGGAAAAACTAAGAAAGATTATTGCTCATTTCCAAAAAGTAATTGAAAAAACAGCAGAAGGGGACTTGGTGACAGAATTCAAAGTCCATTCGAAGGATGAAGTCGAAGAGTTGGCGAAAAGTTACAATAAGATGCTAGCTCAGATGAGAAGATTAATCATGACAGTTGTGGATAATGTCTCATCTATTCATCATTCCACGAAGGAATTAACCACCATTGCTAGTGAACATAGTACCGCTATATCCGAAGTTTCCACATCGGTGGATTATATTGCGAAAGGAATTGGAAATCAGGCAATGGAAGTAGAAAAAGGATCGAAGGCTGTTCATGATTTAAGTGGATCCATTGAGGAACTTTCCAAACAGTCAGCGAATATTGAACATGAGGTTGGAGAGGCTTCACAAGAAATGCAGATTGGAAATGAACAAGTGAAAAACTTGGAAGATTCCTATCAAAAATTAGAGAGTGCTTTTCAAAAAGTAACCGATCGGATTGCCCAATTAAATGAAAAATCGAAATCGATCTCTGAAGTGACTAAAGTCATTGCTGGAATAGCCGAGCAGACCAATTTGCTTTCCTTAAATGCCTCTATAGAAGCGGCAAGAGCGGGAGAACATGGTAAAGGGTTTGCGGTTGTTGCTAATGAAGTTCGGAAGCTGGCAGATGAGTCTAAAAAAGCAACGAATGATATTCAAGCGATTATTCATAGTGTACGAACGGATACAAAACAGCTAGTGGAAGTCATGGAAGAAACGAATCGAATTAGTATGGATCAAAAGAATGCTGTGTCAACAGTCACTTCTTCTATCAAGCAAATGAATGCTTCATTGGAAAAAATGCTTGAATCGGTCAAAGAAGAGGTAGAAACGATCCAATCGATCCAAGGGCAAAAAAGTATTGTTGTCGGTATGATTGAAGAAATCTCGGTCGTTTCTCAGCAGACCACGGCTTCAACCGAAGAAATTGCTGCAGCTATGGAAGAACAATCTGTCACTACCAATGAAGTAGCGATCCATGCGAAGCAGCTTTCCCAATTGGTAGATGAATTGAACGAAGCTGTTGAAAAATTTACCGTGTAGAAATGGAGTAGAGAAATGTTCATCTCATATGACAAAAACTGATTTATTTCTTGGGGAATAATGGTTGAAATTGTCGAGAGGGAATATTTCAATTTGTGTCCTTAATACTTTAAAGAAAAGAGTTTAAAAGGGCAAGAATGTACAAAGAATCAGGATTTGATCATTTGGGTCATTATGGGTTTCATTTAATAAAAAAGGGACATCTAGAAGTCGGATCTTAATTTCTAGATGTCCCTTTTTCTGTTTCCCATCATTTTTCCTTTTTGGGCTCCATGCCTGTCAATCTTATTAAATGAATTCAATGACATCCTTGACTGGTATGCGGGTAGTTTTATGCCCAGGAGCAGCTGCTTTTCCAATGGCAATTAATACGATAGGCATGTATCGGTCCGATACGTTGAATTTTTCCATAAACTTTTGTTTATCAAATCCACCCATTGTAACGGTGTCATAGCCTTTTGCTTTTGCCAATAGCATAATGAGCATAGACACCAAGCCTGTATCAAAGGAAGCAATATTCTTTCGGACTTCCTCGGATGCATTAGGATATACATTGTTTATATTGTTGATGAGCTGTTGCATAGTAGATTCGTTCATATAGCCGGCTTCATAAGCACTTTGATACACCTTATCGGCATTTTTATACATTTCTTTGTCTCCTAAAACCGCAATAACGGCTGAACAAGTTTCCACTTGTTCTTGATTGTAGGCAATCGAACGAAGTTCTTTTTTTATTTCTTGATTATCGATAACCATAAAGCGCCAAGGCTGAAGATTGCTTGAAGAAGGCGCAAGGATGGCTTCGCTTAAAATTTCTTCGATTTCCTCACGAGTCATTTGATAATTAGGGTCATATTTGCGGACAGAGCGACGTTCTCTGATAATATCAATTAAATTTTGTGAATTTGTCGTCACTGTTGACATGTAAAAGTTCCTCCTTAAAAGCTTTTCTTACAAATAGTAAGTGTAAAATAAAAATTACTATTCGTAACTGCTAGAGTCAAGGAAAAGGCTCTAATGGCATGAATGGATCCTTTTTGGAACATGAGATAAAAAAATCAGACAGTTGAATGTACTTGGAAAAAAACGTTAGGTAAGGGACAGTGCTTAAAACGGAATGATGAATTTGTTAATAGCAGTCTTTTTTGTTTCCAGTTTTTAATGATGGGAAAAGGTTTTTTGTACCATCATGATGCTAATCCAAAATCCCAGGCATCCTCTTTTAACATGAAGGAGTTCGTTTTTTTCTTTTGCTCTGCCTTTTTCCTGCTTAATGGATAAGTTCAAAATCAATGGGGGATACTGAATGACAGTAGTATGAACGAGGTATAGGACATGACACAATTTCCCAACCAACGTAGGCAAAGAGCATTTTTATCTCAATTTTCCATTACACAATTGCATTTAAAAAATCCTTGGGTGGTTGCGTTTTTTTCGTTTTCCTATCCAGGGTTTGGCCATTTAATGCAGCATCGATATGTCGTTGCGATCATTTTGATCTTATGGGAAACGTTTATCAATCGGATGGCAAATGTGAACCTTGGCATCTTGTATACCCTATTGGGTGAATTTGATAAAGCTAAAGAAGTTTTAAATGAACGATGGTTAATCTTGTACGTGGCCATTTATATGTTTGGTATATGGGATGGTTATCGTTCAACCATTGATCAAAACAAACAATATGTATTGGCCGATCGAGAGGATGCCACCATGCCTACAATTACCATGGGTTCATGGGATATGAACTATTTGGATAAAAAGAAACCATGGGTAGCCTTAGTATGGTCTGCTTTATTTCCTGGGCTCGGACACCTCTATCTTCATAACGTCATATTTGGCTTTTTTATTTTTATCTATACCGTTGGAATTTGTTATTTAGGTAATATTCTTCTTGGTATTGAGTATTCCATGTGGGGTGATTTTGTCAAAGCGAAAGAGGTCCTTAACATGCAATGGGTGCTCTACTTCCCTTCCATTTACCTTTTTATCATTTTTGATTCGTATGTGACAGCGGTGGAGCAAAATAAACTGTTTGAAAAAGAAATGTCTCATTATTTGCGTAAAAAATATCAAAATCCACGCTTTAAAACTCCCATTTAAAAAGGAGGGAGAATGCCATGTTTGTGATCGCTACCTTTGAAAACTCACTTTTCATTGAAATGGCCATTTCAGAATTGGAGAAATGTGATATTTCCAACGAGCAAATCTTGGCCGCCCCACTTGATAAAAGAACGGAACCAAGGCAGCTTTTTGATACGATCCATCGAGCAGATGGATTAAGCTTGTTTGACGTATCTGCCATTCTTGGTACTTGCTTTATGTTGTTAGGTGCCATCTATGGCTATGTATTAGAATGGGGCCCCATTATATGGGGAATTATTGGGGCCGTCAGCGGCATACTCCTCGGATTCCTCCTAAAAATGATTCTTGTCAAGAAAAATAGGAGGGGAGTGAAAAAAATGACATCCGAAATTGTCCTTATGATTCGTTGTGAGAAAGACCAATGGAAAAAGGTTGAATCGATACTTTGGGAACATGGTGCTTTAGGCATCTCCCATATCAAACATCTTTAATAGGAGAAAGAAAGCAAGGATTTTATCTCAAAATGATCAGGTTCTAACATTCTATGATCCCAGTCTAGAATCTTTTCTAATGGCGGGATTTTTCTGTATATAACGCTATCTTCTTCTGTATCACCATGCAGGTCCTCTAAATCTTGATAGAACTGGACTCGGAGTTTTTTGAAAATAATGCCATAAAAGTAAGCGAACGGATTTTTGACCGATTGGGTATATTTTAGCTTCCTAATGAGCTGCCGGAATGCCTGGATGGCGGTTTCTAGAATTCGTTCTGGGTTCTCTTCACACAAGTTTCTATAGGCTGCGATTTCTGCCATTTTCCAAAATTCCTCAATCGTTTTAGCTTCTGGAAAAAAGCATTTTACTATTTGCACGAATGGTTGAGGCACACGGTCGCTGACATAGGTGTCATCTAGTACCGTTCTGTTTTCCACTTGGTTCGATTGTTTTGGCGTTTCTTTACGTGATTTTTGGTTATTGGTTTTTAAAAGATTAATGGTTTCTTTATGGTGGTTCAATTTTTCCTCTTTAGGTAGTTCATTTGGAGGAAAACGATTAAAAACATAGAGATTGCTGGTTTGCGCCCCATTTTTTCGCTCGGTTTCATACACGGATAAGATTCCAAGTTTGATGGATTTTTGGATCATTCGTTTAAAAGTAGAGCGGGAAATCCCATGGTTGTTGAATTCTTCGTGAATTGCCTTTAACATTGTACCGATTTTGGCATTTGCCACCCCTGGAACTTTAGCGGCAAAACGAGCTAGACGTTTGATTCCGATCAATTCCCCTTTGGAAAATTTCTGCTTGTGTTCTAACATCCACCACTCGAAATGAGTGTTAAACTCTTTCAGAGAAGTAAACTGCGAATATCCTTCAAATTGTGTAATTTCGCCAGATTTTATAGGCATAACATGGCACCACCCTTTCGACCTCTATATAGGGAAAACAAGGACAAAAGGTCAGGGGGGATTGTGACAAATTTGTGAACAATACATCATTTTCTATGCTAGTGTGGAAGGGATATAGAAAGGAAAAAATAAACTTGAAAGGTTAAGAAGAATACCGTCCAAAAAAGGCTTTCTTTGTTTTCTCTGGAATTCGTTTAGATGGATGGGATAAAAAGGAGAGGAACATTTATGAAAACGGAAAAAGAAAACATGCTTCATGGGGAACTTTATTTGGCGGGAAACCCCGAATGACGACGAGATCGAATGAATGCCCGGAGGCTAACAAGATGATTGAATGAAACACCGGAAACGGATGAGAAAAAGAGAACGGAATGAATAAAAGAGCTATTTGGTTCAACGGGATTAAATATATACATAGAACCGACGTTTCGTTGTGATGATGGCTACCATCTTCACGTCGGTGAAAATTTCTATGCCCATTTTGATTGTGTGTTTTTAGATGATTGCAAAATTCATATAGGTGACCATTGCATGCTCGGGCCGTGAGTTCATATTTATCCTGGGACACATCCTCTAAATGCAAAGGAAAGAATATCAGGGGTAGAATATGGCAAACCTGTTACGATTGGTTACAATGTTTGGATTGGTGGGAGAGCCGTCATTCACCCTGGGGTGAAGATAGGAAATCATGTCGTTATCGCTTCAGGAGCCGTTGTATGTAAAGATGTACCGGATAAAGTGGTGGTAGGAGGCAATTCGGCAAGGGTTCTTAAACCAATCGAGGAATAGAGAAAAGGTCGTTCATACAAATTAATGAACGACCTTTTTTGAAACGTTGTTTCCTTAATGGATATCATTCTTTTTGAAATTGCCACCTCTGACTTCTGCCACATCATAGACCGTTACAAAGGCATGTTTGTCAATTTCATAAATAATTTCTTTCATTTTACTTTCTTCTAATCGGTTAATGACACAATTGATCACTTTAATCGGTTCATTGGAATATCCACCTTGAGCCAAATTATAAGTTGCACTCCGACCTAAGCGGTCACGAATCGTTTCGACCATTTTCTCTGGTTCGCGGGTGATAATTTGAAAGGTTTTGGAGCCACTTAATCCTTCTTCGACAATGTGGATGACTTTAGAAGCAATAAAATACGCAATTCCGGACAAGATTGCCCCTTGAAGACCGAAAACAGTGGACACAACGATAAACACAAATAGATTTAAGAATAAAATCAGGTCACTCGTACCAAAAGGCAATTTACGAGAAAGCAATACGGCTAACATATCGATGCCATCCAAAGCCCCACCATTCCGTAAGGCCAAACCCATACCGAAACCAATGATGATCCCGCCAACAACAGTTACTAATAGGGTATCCCCCTTGATAATCGTAGGTACATGGTGCATAAGAGCTGTGCCGATGGCAAGAGAGGCTATACCAATAACCGATTTAATCGCAAAACTTTTCCCGATTTGTTTATATCCTAAAAAGACAAACGGAATATTCAGGACGGCAATGAGAATTCCAAGTGGCAATCCTGATAACTGGGATCCAACGATACTAAGGCCTGTCACTCCTCCGTCTGAAACATTATTTGGGATCAATACCGCCTCTAGTCCATAGGCCGTAATAAACGCTCCGATTATTACGAATAATCCTCGCCAAGCTAATGTTAACATAGGTTTTTGTTGCGTATTTACACTCATCTCTTCTCCCCATTTCTATTTCATATTTTTACTTTTCCTCTTTTTTCCACTTTTTATGTATAAAAAGGTGTCAGTACCTCATTCAACCATTATTCATTGTGTTCTTCCTCTTAGAAATCGAATTCCAATTATAAAGAATATCAAAAAATCGGGAAATGGGGAAATAAAAGGTAGGGGATAAGAAGACTAGACATATTTTGGTGTCTTTATTGGTTATTATAGATGTCACTGATATTTATTTAAGGTTCATCAATGAAAATTATTTGTTTGTTGACTTGTGTATGTGAAAAATTCAACAACATAATCCAAAATTCGACCATTTTAGACAAAATTTCCCCCATCTTAGTGTAAAAATATTGTCAAAGAATGTGCCGAAAAATGATAATGTTTTAAGGTGATTAAAAAGGTGTATTTATTGTAAATATTTGTTAGATATATAAACAAATAGACCTAAATATTGAGAGGGAAAATGGTGCGATTATTACTGCGGGAATGGGTTTTGTAGTGGAGCGATCATATGGATGAAGTGGAAAGACTTGGACGATACCGAGGATCGAAGAACCGAAAGTGTCGCCAAGTTTTCTTAACATTAGAAAAGGAAGACATTGAAAACTAACAATTTTCGATTGTCATATCTCCATATCATACTGTTTCTTAAATATCATCCCGTTACTATTGTAAAAAATAACGAATTTTTTAATACCTTTGTTTCTCTGCTGGCGTCCAGTTGTCACTTGTTCCTTTTCAATGGTGAACAAAGAAAAAGATGAAACGATTTTAGATAATACCTTTATTGGAAGCATGGTTGATTTATGGAAGAAAACGAATTGATTTCGGAAATTCCTTTTTTATTCAAAAATGAACGGGGAAGTCTTTATTTTAAAGATGAAACAAGTTGACGAGATGGTAACGGATGTATTTGTAAACTCGTCAATCATTCACTCTTAAAGGGGAAAATAGGATGAGTGGAAAGAATCTGTCGAAAGGAAAGAAAAACAAAAAAGAGATTAATAAAGGGTGGAACTTATCGAAGATACAGAATCCTCAAGAAAAGAGGAAGCGAAAATCAAAGAGATTTTTTCGACTACTTGGGACAAAATTGGTTTTAAGAAAACGAAATAAAGAGGATCTTACTATCGATAAAGTTCATCGATTCAGAACATCAGCCATGGAAATAGAGGAAAAGCGAACAGAAGTCCATCTAGGGAAGGTTTGGGTAAAAGATGGACAAATTTATTGTAAGGAATCATCTGCACATTTTCCTACCATTACGGTTTCAGAAGGTATGCATCTCTATAAAAATGGAAAATTAGTCAAAAAAACCACTGTCCTTTCAGAAAAGGATCAGATAAGGGTTGATTTTCCAAACGAGCGGAAAGAAGCTTCATGGTCTATTCAGCTTCATCCTTCGAAAATGGAAGCCATCCTGAATGTCGAAATGGGCTATCAAAAAGTACATCAATTAAAGGATCAGGAACCAAGTGCACATCTTGATCTTCAAATCGAAACGAAGCTCAAAATGATTAATCCTCTTCAAGCGACTCATCTAGAACAAAGAATGAAAGAACTAGGAATCAATACGGGGATTCAACCACAGGAAATTCAAAGAGCGTTAAATGCCACTGAATCGGGACAATTTATTATTGCGAAAGGATTAGAACCTATCCAAGGAAAAGATGGTTGGGTGGAATGGGCATCTGAATTTTTTGATTCTAGCCATTTACGTTCCAAAGAAGAGAATGGAATCCAACCTTTAACATCACAAAATTTTGTCCAATCAGGGCAGTTGATTGGAACGATTCATCCTCCTGTACCTGGAAAAGCAGGGTATTCGGTTACTGGAGAAAGCATTCCTGCAAATTCAACAAAAGCGATTCAACTTCAATTAGGCAAAGGAACAGATCTGTTGGAGAAAGGTTCAAAGATCGTCGCTCTATTACCGGGACGAGTGTCCATTCAACAAAGCGAGGAGAAGCTGGCTGTTTGCGTAATTCCGAGATATTATCAATCAGGTCATTTGTATAATCGAGCAGGACAAATCCAATTTTATGGGGACGTAGAAATCAAAGGAGATGTCGATGAGAAAGCAGTAGTGGAAGCCATGCACGATATTGTTGTTCATGGCATGGTCAATGAATCGAAGATTACCGCTGGGAATCACATCATTGTCTGCAAAAATGTCCTTAATGGCCGTCTTAGTGCAGGAAAAGAGTTTACATCTGTGATGGAATTAGGAATGATCTTGAGCCAAGTCTCTTCACAACTTCATGATTTAGCGTCTGCTGTCGTCCAAGTTTTTCAATCTCCTCTTTTTAAAAAATCAGATATGGGAAAAATGGGGATTCGCTCTTTAATCCGTCTTTTATTACAAAAAAAGTTTCAACAATTACCCTCCCTTATTAAAAAATTAGAGAAATGGATCGTTATGAATGAACATCGGCATATGGTGGAACCTGAATTAAAAGAAATTCATTCTGAATTAGTGGATGCATTTTTCAATTTGGAATCTTCTCCATTGAAAGATGTAGCCGATATTGAGTCCATAAAAGATCGGATGGAAAAAATTCGCGTATATTATTCCTTCAGTGAGTCAAATAATGCCAAAATCATTATCCCTTATGCTTTAAACAGTGAGATTATTTGTAGTGGAGATGTGTCCATCATTGGAAAAGGAAGTTTGGATACGAAGATTTTTTCAGAAGGTAGAGTGGAAATTAAAGGGGTTCTTTGTGGTGGAAATGTGTATGCAGCTAAAGGAGTCGTCGTGGAAGAAACTTGGATAAGAGGCAAAGAAAAAACGAAAATTTCCGTTCCACTTGGACAATCCATCAAAATCAATCATGCGCAAGGAGGAACCATAATCCAGATTGGGAGTCAAATGTATCGCTTGGAAAATGAGAAAAAGAATGTTCATGCGGTTTTATCGAAGGAAGGAACGTTTCAATTTTTGTAATTCACACAATAGCAAAGGATCAGTTATTTAGTTGTTTGAGTGAAGAGGATTTGTTAAAATTCTTAATCCGGAATGTTTTTTATGGCGGTTACATCTGTTCGGGACCTTTTAATTAGTAATATTTACATGTTGTTTTCTTATATCATTTGCAGGATGATTAAAATGATTCCCTTTTCAAGGGAGTAAAAAAGTTGACATGTTCTTCCATTCATGGGGGAATGTAGGGTCCATAGCCATCTTGAAGAAGGATCTGGGTATCGTTTACCTGTCAATAGTGTAGGAAAGTCTTTATGAAAGGATTGGAAGGATGTACCCAATAAAGGTCGTATTAGTCGATGATGACCAGGATTCATTACAAATTCTTCAATATTTTATGAAAGAAGTCGCCTTTTTTCAAGTGGTAGGTCTTGGTAGTAATGGGGAGGAATTAATTGATGAAGTGATGAAGAAAAAGCCGGACCTCATTATTACCGATATTCGAATGCCAAAGAAAAATGGTATCCAAGCTATTAAAGATAGTGTATCTATTTACCCCAATCTTAAATATATTTTTGTTTCTGCTTTTGATCACTATGCGGTCGAAGCCTTTGAAATGGAAGCCATCGATTATCTTGTAAAGCCGGTTGAAAAAGTTCGATTTTTACAGGCACTGGAGAAAGCCAAAGATAGGATTGAGTGCGAAAAGGCGTTCGTAGAAGAACATACATCCCAGCCGTCTATGGATATGTTGTCCATTAAAGACGCTGCATGTATTCGCTTTATCCCTCAGGATGATATTTTTTTTATCGAAAAAATTGGAAAAAAATGCTTAGTCCACACGAAAAAAGGGCGATATGAAACCAATCAAACATTAGGAAACTTGTTGCCCCGACTGAACAGTGATTTTTATCAAGGGCATCGCTCTTATATTATTAATTTAAGGAAAATCGCTCAAATTTCACCCCATCATGAAACCTATATTGTTTCATTTCAAGGTTATGAACAAGTGGCCAATATATCTAAATTGAAAATTAGCGAAGTCAAAGAAAGAATTTCTATCGTACATGAGGGATAGAAGGTCCCAAATATTCTGCAAGTATACCACTAGGGGGGATTCCGATGAATGAACTAAGGGTGATTATTGCGGATGATGACCTTTCTTCCCGATTATTGCTCGTCCATCTTATGAAGGATTTACCGGAATTGAAGGTCGTAGGAGAGGCAGAAAACGGCATCGATTTTTTTCATTTGGTTATAGAGGAAAAACCAGATATCGTGTTGGTTGATATTCATATGCCTGGCTTAAATGGATTGGAAGCGGTTATCGCTTGTAAAGAAGTTTTACCAGACTTACAGATTATTTTTATTACCGGGTATGATGAATATGCGATTGAAGCATTTCAAATCTCGGCAACGGATTATATTGTGAAACCAGTGGAAAGGGTACGGCTTTATATGGCTCTTGAACGGGCCAAAAAACAATACCAATTGAAAAAAATGAGCCAAAAAATCAAGAATTTGAAGGAAACGAATAAACTCTTGATTCGATCGAATCGTTCCCTCCAATATGTAGTACCTATGGATATTCTTTTTATAGAAAAAGAAGGAAGAAAGACCGTTGTCCATACGGCTAATCAAGAGATTGAAACGTCTGAACCGATCCAAAAACTAGGCGAAAGACTACCAAGTTATTTTGTTAAGACCCATCGTTCCTATTTAATCAATTTAAAAACAATTGAAAAGATTGAACCTTCTGGTGAAACTTACACGGCCTCATTCTTTCATACGCAAAAAGTTGCCTATATTTCTAAATTAAAAATTAATGAAGTCACTCGATTATTAAGTTCATAGATGTTATTCCAAATGGTTGATGAAAAATGGAATACTTGAGAGAATAATTTTTCCGCGAATTAAAGTCCCACATAACGTAGTATTCAGCAACAGATAATGGGAATATTTTTATAAGGTTGTGTTTTCTATGTTCGATTTAGCTTCCATTCATGTATTTATATGGGCATTGGGATTCACGTTGATTTTCATCGTCATCCTTTTGTCTATCAGACTTGTGAAAAAAAATCATGAGCTTCGGAAGTATCGGATGTTTGAAATTCATTATCAATCATTGATCGAGCACAACCCGAATGTGGTATGGACAGTGGATACCGAAGGGAAGATTGTCCACGTGAATCCGAGAGCAATGGAATTATTAAAGTATGAAAAGGAGCAATTCTTGTCCAAACCCTTTTTCTCTTTTTTACATGAGGAAGATCGGAAAAAGGCGAAACAGAAGTTTTTTCATTTGCTTGAGGAAGACAGAACGTATTTTGACGCATGCATTCAAGATGCGGAAGACAAATGGGTTCCCATGTTCATTACACTTGTTCCTATTATGATTCATGGAAAAATGACAGGAGCATTTGTGTTTGCGCGAGATAATAGTGAAGTGGTTGAGCATAAAAATCAAATGAAGAAGGCACAGTTGGATCTCATTCATACCATACAAAAACAACAAGGTATGACATTTAAATATGTGAAAATGGGAGACCAGTTTATTCATACCTTATGTGAGGGCGAGTTAGTAGAAAAACTAGGGCTATCCTCTTCTATGGTAGTTGGAAAACCGTTGCACGGTGTATTGCCGAAAGAAGAAGCAGATGCGAAACTACTAGCTTATGAGAAAGCTTGGGAAGGGGAAGTCACACATTTTGAAGCTTCCATGAACGGAATATATTTTTATGTTACGTTGAGCCCTGTTTTTCTAGAGGGGCGGGTTGTAGAGGTCATTGGATCGGGAATTGATATTACGAAACGGAAATTGATAGAAAGAGAAATGATTCAAGCGAAAGAAGAGGCGGTTAAAGCGAGTTTAGCCAAATCAGAGTTTTTATCCAATATGAGTCATGAATTAAGGACACCTCTTAATGCCATTCTTGGATTTTCCCAATTGTTAGAAGGGCAAGAATCCCTTACTGAACAGCAGCGTTTTTTTGTCAAGGAAATTTTAAAAGGCGGACGTCATTTGCTGGAGCTGATTAATGAAATATTGGATCTCTCAAGAATTGAAGCAGGGCAGCTGAAAATTTCCTCCCAAATCGTGAACATTCGAACCATGATGGAGGAATGTATCAATTTAGTAGCGCCTGTGGCTGTTACTAAAGGGATTTATATCACGAATGAAAGGACCATGGCTGGGAATCAGAATGTTTATGTGGATCCAACAAGATTAAAGCAGGTGTTGTTGAACTTATTAGAGAATGCCATTAAATATAATAAAGAAAATGGAGATATCTTTATTACCTATGAATGTAAAGAGAACTTTCTTTATGTCCATATTCAAGATACAGGTATGGGAATTCCTCCTGAAGCGCAAGAAAAAATTTTTACTCCATTCTTCCGACTTGAACACTCACAAATAGAAGGGACAGGTATGGGGCTCTCTCTTGTTAAACAACTAATTCAATTAATGGGTGGACAAGTAGGGGTAAATAGTCATTTGGGGATGGGAAGCGATTTTTGGATTAGCTTACCGCTGGCCCATCCGAATCAAAAGATAGCGCAACCGGATAATGAGAAGAAGAGAATTGTATCTCCTATCCAAAAAAACGTTACCATTTTATATATCGAAGATGATCCATCTAATTTGCTATTAGTGACGGAAATATTAAAAGAAATCCATGATGTGACCTTACATGTGGCACAGACAGGTTTGGCAGGGCTAGAAATGGCCAATCAGCAAAAGTATGATTTAATTTTATTAGATTTAAATCTGCCTGATATGAACGGTTTTCATGTCCTTGAGAAATTAAAAGAAAACGTTCGTACCGCTGACATCCCAGTCATTGCCCTTAGCTCGAATGCTAGGAAAGAGGACCTGAACCGTGCGATCAAACATGGATTTAGTGATTATTTAACAAAGCCCATTGATATTTCCTGCTTTTTAAGCATTCTATTAAAATATTTGGAATGACAGGTGGTGTGTGTAGCATCATCTGTTCTTTTTTGAAAAAGTGGAAATGATGTCTGTTTGATTATGAAAATCTTTATGAGCTGTTTTTCCATTAGTTGACGATATTAGACAATTACTGACAAAATTCCGGAAAATCCCTCCACTCCATACCGCTCTATCCGCATTTTAAGCAAAACTTCCTCTATTTAAATCCAATTCACCCAAATACGAATCTTGCTATTATAAAATAAAATTGTGACCATTGTAATGTAAAGGCGGTTGGGAGTGGAACATTTGGACTATCTTATTAAATTGATTGAAGAACGCCGCAATAAAATGTTTGAATTAGCAAACAAATATGGAATTTCTTCAGAACAAACGATTGAATGCAGCCAAAAATTAGATAGTTTATTAAATTTGTTAATGGTCGAAAAGGAAAAAAGAAAAAACGAATTGGTTCGTTAACGATTTAGGTATAAGGGAAATTAAAGGAGTTTTTCTATGCAAATCATCCATCATCTCTATCAGTCTGATTTGGTGCTACTCTCTATTTTCATTGCGATACTTGGTGCGTGTTCAGCCATTCATGTAGCCAATCAACTCTCGTCGACCATGAATAAAAGAATATATTGGTTGATTACTAGTTCTTGTAATGGGTATTAGTATGTGGTCCGTCCATTTTACAGGACTGCTTGCTTTAAATCCTTTTCATTTCTATCATTTATTTACCTTTCCGATGGTGATCGTATCTTTACTCCTTGCTATTAGTGGAGTGATGGTTTCCTATCTTTTATTTTTTCAACAGAACGATTCCCATTGGCATAGCATTTTTAGCGGAATCACTTTTGGATCAGGAATTATCGGCATGCACTTTACTGGAGTTAAAGCGATGATGGGGAATTCGATTCGGTATGATTTCAAACTTGTTATCGTATCGATTCTTATAACCTTCTTGTTATCTATTTTATCTATGTATGTTTGGAATCGTTGTCGACAAAATGGAGAGCCATCCATCAAAAGAACTCTTGGAATGGCGGTATTAATTGGGTTAACCATTACACTTATGCATTATATGGCCATGTCCGGAGGGTTTTATATTCAAACGACAGGTACACAACCCACACTCTTGGTTAGCCGGCAAGTTTTATTGATTGTGGTAACGGTGGTTAACTTTTTTCTGTTTGCTATCGTGTTACTTCTTTCTTATTTTAATCAAAAGAAAGCGGAGCAGAATGCCAGTGATAAGGAAAGAAGATATCGCTCCTTATTCGAACAAAACCAAGACGGGATTTTCATTTTGGATCCATTAGGAACCATCATGGAGGCAAATGAAGCAATAGAGGGGATTTCTGGCTATCGAAAAGGAGAACTTTATGGCATGGATTTTTTTCGTATGATCCATCCTGATGACCTTCCTATGACAGTGGCTTATTTTCAAGATTCTCAAAAAGGGATTCCTCATGAATTTCAAGTACGTGTTTACGATAAACAACAAAGGGAGATCTTTCTAAGGGTTAAAAATGTTCCGATTGAGATGAACGGAAAAATGGATGGTATCTATGTCATTGTTAGAAATATTACAAGCCAAATTAAAATGGAAAAACAGTTAAAACAAATGGCGTATTATGATGCATTAACTGGAATCCCCAATCGGCGTCTATTACAGGAACGTTTGAAAAAAGCTGTTCAGCAGGCGGAACAAAATAAGACGAATGTTGCGTTATTTTATCTAGATTGTGATCGATTTAAGTGGGTAAATGATACACACGGGCATAAGACAGGTGATTTATTATTAAAAGGTTTTGTGCAAAGAGTAGCTAAATGTATTCGTGAATCAGATACACTCGCCCGTTTAGGTGGCGATGAGTTTGCCCTTATTGTTAATGGGTTTGAATCAAAACAAGAAGTGATCCGAATCGCTGACGCGATCATTCAAAGCATGAGGAAACCTTGGAATATCAATGGAGCGGAATTTATTGTGACTACCTCCATTGGGATCTCCATTTATTCCGGTGGTGAAACGAATATCAACCATCTTTTAGCTCAAGCAGATAAAGCATTGTATGCATCAAAAGAAAAAAGAGGCGGGACCTATCATTTTTATACAAAAGAAATTGCGGAGAAGATGGATCGAAATATCATGCTAGAAGATGGGTTAAGGCAAGCTGTCAGTCTAGGTCATTTTCACTTAGTCTATCAGCCTCAAGTGGATATTCAAGAAAATCAATTAGCTGGGTTTGAAGTGTTACTTAGATATACCCATCCTACTATAGGAATGGTTTCTCCTTCTGAATTTATTCCTATTTGTGAAAAAATCGGAATCATTCATGAAGTAACCGAATGGGTATTAAAAGAAGTATTGAAACAGCAAAAGAAATGGAAAGATACCGGTTTTGGGGAAATTCCGATTGCCATCAATATTTCACCTACAACTTTGGAAAATCCATCATTTCTTCACATCGTTCAATCCCTAATGAAACAATTCGAAACGAATCCAACATCGATTGAATTTGAAATAACGGAAGATGCTTTCATGCATAATATGAACCACGTGAAAGTCATTCTTGGGAAATTGAACTTGATGGGCATTAAAATTTCGTTAGATGATTTTGGGGCAGGATATTCTTCTTTAAAGTATTTAAAGGAACTACCTATTGATAAAGTGAAGATTGACCGTTCTTTTATCAAGGGCATTCCTGAAAAAGAGCGTGAGAAGGCGATTATAGAAAGTATACTTGAATTAACACGTCGTCTTAAGGGAGAAGTCATTTGTGAAGGGATCGAAACAGAAGAACAGCTATTATTTTTAAAAGAGCAAGGCTGTCAATTTGTCCAAGGGTACTATTATAGCAAACCATTATCAAAAGAAGAGGTAGAAAAAAAATTTATAACACAGGGATTGATTTCTCTTCGCCAAGCAGCAGGGCAATAAATTTAGAATACTAATAGGTTAGTTGAATCTATTTAAATGTTTCTATTGTCTAACAAACATGCGTATCGTTATTTAGGCCACTCAAAAAGTGTAAGCTTTTTAGGTGGCTATTTTTTATAAGATTAGAGCCGCTCAACCGACTCGAGAAATGTCTAGCTCCAGCCCCTAGCGTCTTATGCCTTTCGGTCTCCTCCCTACGATAAGTCAACATCGAATCGCTATCGCTCTTCGTGTTTCCTATATCTCAGTTGGAGGCCACCACAAGGAAGGATCCGGCAGCATCCACATCGCACGACCGAAAGCGATAGCTTTTGGGAGGAGGTCATACGACGCTGACCAGGAGGCTTCTGCTTTTCTAATGATGACGTTTTCATGTTTCTTAAGTATAATTTTATTAGTAAAAAGTTTAATAGGACGTGAGATAAGGTGAAGAAAATAACGGTTGAAAACTTGGTTCAGAAGTTTTCATTGAAGGTTTTGGCGGGGGAGGATCAACTCCAGAAAGAGATTACCCAATCACGAGCTCATCGTCCGGGCTTGGAGTTTGTTGGCTATTTTGATTTTTTTCCGACGGAACGGGTGCAAATTTTAGGGAAAAAGGAAATTACGTATTTACATAAACTGAGCAAAGAGGAACGGAAAATCCGGATTGGGAATATTGTTCATTACCATCCCCCTTGTTTTATCGTGACAGCTGGGGAAGATGGCCTTACCTATTTAAAACATCATTGTGAAGAACAAAAAATTCCTTTGCTAGTCACTAAACAGCCGGAGATTACTTCTGATTTTATTACCAAATTGGATGCGTATTTGGTGAAGGAACTTGCTCCAGAAATTGCGGTGCACGGGGTTTGTGTGAATGTCTCTGGGATCGGCATTTTGATCCGCGGTAATTCCGGTGTAGGAAAAAGTGAAACGGCGCACACATTGATTCGCCGGGGACACCGACTCGTAGCGGATGATATTGTGGTATTGAAGAAACTGAGTCCGCAAACGATTCTTGGAACGCATGATGAGAAAACGAGGGAGTTTTTGGCTCTTCGTAGTATCGGTCTGTTGAACGTAGTTCGCTTATATGGTCGCAAGGCTTTCCAGGATGAAACAAGAATCACTCTCGAAATTAATTTAACGAAATGGGAGAAAGATGCCCTATATAATGATTTGGATCAGGAAGTTCGCTATACCGATTATATGGGAGTGAAAATTCCTACGATGGATATCCAGCTTGTTCCCGGCCGTGATGTGGCGGGCTTAATTGAGGCAGCTGCCAATAACTGGTATTTAAAACAGCAAGGATATAATGCGGCAGAAGAATTTATGAGCAGGATTGAAGCAGAATTGTCGAACGCAGATAAACAATAACGAAACAGAAAATCAGTCCCCTGAATCATCGCGGTGATTCGGGGGTTTTCTATTTAATGAAGAAGGTTTGAACTTTGTTCATTTTGAAATATGGGGGAAAACGGTATTGCTTATTTTTCCATACAAATTATGCGTTTTCCTAAAAAATTTAAGCGCTTTTAGGGTAAAAGTGTAAAAAATATTGTCTAAATCTTATTATTGCAAAGCGCTTACATTAGGTTTATAATGTTTATAAACCGATTTACTAAACCGATTTATTAAATGAAAAGGAGGTGCCCATGCCATGCACCATGTCATTGTTCCGTTAAATGCTTTTAATAGAGTTGAAGTTTTAAAGAGGGGGCAAGCTTCATTTTTTCCAATGATTGCTCAATCAGGTGCTTTTGGGGTGGAGATTCGGCGTGAACTACTCACGGAACAGGATTTGCCTTTACACATCATGAGAGAAGAAATGGAGCAATATCAATTGTTCACTGTTTTCTCGGCCCCGATTGAGTTATGGAAAAAGAATCATCAGTTTAATGAAAAGGAATTAACAGTCATTTTCCAAGAAGGTAAAGAGCTTGGAGCGAAATGGATCAAAGTGTCACTAGGGCATTTTCACAAAGAACAATCCAATGTTGCTGATCTTCTTTTGTTTTTAAACGAGCATAAAGAAATACAATTGCTTGTTGAAAATGATCAAACACTTTATGGCGGGAATATCCATCAATTGAAAACGTTTTTTGAAAGCGCCTACGAGAATGGTGTACCAGTTAAAATGACGTTTGATATTGGGAATTGGCATTATTCCAAACAGAATGTGGATGAGGCATTAAGGGAACTTGCTCCTTATGTCCATTACCTTCATTTAAAACAAGTGGAAAACCAAGATGGGGAATGGGTAACTGTACCACTCCAAAAAAATAACTACTGGGAATTCCTACTGAAGAGGTTTCCACCCGAAATGATGAAAGCGCTTGAGTTCCCTATTGAACCTCCGGAAAAGACTAAGGAGTATATTCAAATGATGGTAGAAAGGGTGGTATTATGCAACCACTAGATGTGGTGACATTTGGAGAAGCAATGGCCATGTTCATTGCTAACGAGCCTGGTAGGTTACATGAAATTAGTCAGTTTACCCGTGAGCTTGCTGGTGCGGAAACAAATGTGGCCATCGGTCTTGCACGCCTTGGTCTAAGAACTGGCTGGGCTAGCAAAGTGGGAAATGATGCTTTTGGAAAATTTATCATCGAGCGGCTCCAACGTGAACAGGTAGATATTAACCATGTATTGATCGACAACCACTATCCGACAGGCTTTCAACTAAAATCAGTCGTCACAGAAGGTGATCCCGAAGTCCAATATTTCCGAAAAGGATCGGCAGCCAGCCATCTAAGTCCGGCTGATTTTCAAGAAGAGTATTTTCAAAGTGCGAGGCACCTTCATATGACAGGGATTCCATTAGCCATTTCCGAAGCTGCTAGAAGATTTGCTCACCATGCTTTAACCTATATGAAAAAGAACGGCCGAAAAGTCTCCTTTGATCCGAATTTAAGGCCCACTCTTTGGTCTTCCCAAGATCAAATGGTGAAGGAAATCAATGAGGTGGCGTTTCAGGCAGATTACGTTTTACCGGGAATCGCCGAGGGGGAAACATTAACAGGCTATAAAGAACCTCGTGATATTGCTTCTTTCTACTTGGATATGGGAGTGGAACTGGTTGTGATTAAGCTAGGACCAGAAGGAGCTTTTTATAAAACCGCTTCTGAAGAAGGAATGGTTCCTGGGTTCCGAGTAGAAAAAGTAGTGGATACCGTTGGTGCCGGGGATGGGTTTGCTGTTGGGGTAATTAGTGGACTTCTGGAAGGACTCCCCATCCACGATGCTGTTTTAAGAGGAAATGCGATTGGTTCTTTGGCTGTTCAATCACCTGGCGACAATGATGGTTATCCAACGAGAACGGCACTTGAAAAATATATGGAAAATAATTTGCAGGGAGTGAAAGTTTATGAATCAAACCATTGCTAGAAAACGCTGGTTGTATCTGATTCCTATTGCTTTTATCACATATAGTCTTGCCTATTTGGATCGTGCCAACTATGGGTTTGGTGCAGCTGCCGGATTAGCCGAGGATCTCCATATTACGGCGGCTACTTCCTCCCTGCTAGGATCCTTATTTTTCTTAGGATATTTCTTTTTCCAAGTACCTGGGGCTGCTTATGCAGAGAGAAAGAGTGCCAAAGTCCTCATTTTCTGGTCACTAATTGCCTGGGGGTTGTTAGCTGCCTTTACCGGGATGGTAACCGATATAAAGTTGTTATATGTCATTCGCTTTGCCCTTGGAGTGGTTGAAAGTGCGGTCATGCCATCTATGCTTGTCCTTTTAAGCAACTGGTTTACGAAGCAAGAACGTTCTCGGGCGAATACGTTTTTAATTTTGGGAAATCCTGCAACGGTATTATGGATGTCGATTGTTTCCGGTTATTTAGTGGAATCGGTCGGTTGGAGATGGATGTTTATTATTGAAGGTCTTCCTGCGGTCCTTTGGGCATTTATTTGGTGGAAAGTGGTCGATGATAAACCGAGAGAGGCAAAATGGTTAACGGATCAAGAAAAGGCGGACCTTGAAGAGCAATTGGCCAAAGAACAACAGGGCATTAAGCCGGTGAAGAATTACCGTGAGGCGTTCCGATCCAAACCTGTCATTTTGTTAAGTGCTCAATATTTCCTTTGGAGCATTGGTGTGTATGGATTTGTGATGTGGCTTCCTTCGATTATTAAGGCGGCACCAAATATGGATATGGTCACAACTGGATGGTTGTCGTCTGTTCCTTATATTTTAGCTATTATTCTTATGTTCACAGCCTCGTATTTTTCAGATAAATCGTTAAAACGGAGCGTTTTTGTTTGGCCATTCTTGCTTATTGGAGCTATCGCCTTCTATACTTCTTATGCTTTAGGAACGAATCATTTTTGGCTGTCATTTATATTGTTGGTTATTGCTGGTGGGGCTATGTATGCTCCATATGGTCCTTTCTTTGCGATCATTCCGGAAATCCTTCCTCGTAATGTCGCGGGAGGTGCCATGGCTCTCATTAACAGTATGGGGGCATTAGGTTCCTTTGCTGGTTCCTATATTGTCGGCTATTTAAATGGGGTTACAGGCGGATTTGGCGCTTCCTATATTTTCATGGCTGGCTCCCTATTATTTTCTGCGATTTTAACGATTTGGGCAGTTAAAGTAGCTGGAGGCCCAAGCGGTAAAGCTACTATTAAAAGAATTGCTTAATTCGAAACCGCTTTCGAAGACCTAAAAGTCTATCAATCTATTTTGACAAAAAGGAGTTTTAAATGATGGGAGTAGAAGAAATCCAAAAGCGGAGAGTGGTGGCAGTCATCCGCGGTGCCACGATGGAAACGATCATTCCGGTGGCTCAAGCATTAAAGAATGGCGGAATTACTGCCATTGAGATTACGATGGAAACACCAAAAGCACTGTCCATCATTGAAAGAGTAGCAGATGTATTTGGGGATGAAATGTTTGTAGGGGCTGGGACTGTCTTAGATCCAGAAACGGCAAGGGCGGCTATTTTATCTGGGGCAAAGTTTGTTTTTTCGCCAACGGTACGAAAAGAAACGATTGAAATGACGAAACGGTATGGAATCATAAGTGTCCCAGGTGCCTTTACTGCAACAGAAATTTTAACCGCTTATGAATATGGGGCTGATGTGGTAAAAGTATTTCCAGCGGGAAGTGTTGGACCTGGTTATTTTAAAAATTTAGCTGGCCCTCTTCCTCATATTCCTCTTATGCCAACAGGGGGAATTAACACGGAGAATGCCAAAGACTATATTCGTGCTGGTGCTGTGGCTGTTGGCGTGGGAAGTTCTCTCGTGGATCCAACAAAAGAGTTAACCGAACTGTATTTACGTTCCATCACAGAGAAAGCCCAACAATTAATGATGGAAGTTCAGTTTGCTCAAAAGGTCTAAAATAGAGGATGACAGAAAGCGGAACCCCTTCGCTAGCTGTCATCCTTGTTTTTTGAGGGAGGACTGGAAATGGGGAATGATAGGGGCTAAAATGAAAGCGATGAAATAAGAGGAATGAGGAATGGGTATGGAAAAAGTAACAATGGCCGATGTGGCACGTGCGGCCGGCGTTTCGAAAAGTACGGTTTCCCAATATTTAAATAAACGTTACGAATATATGGGAGAAAAAACAAGACAAAAGATTGAAGAAGCGATTAAAACCCTTGGCTATCAACCAAATTTTTTAGCAAGAAGTCTTAAACAAAAGCGCACTTCTTTTATTGGAATCATCGTCGCCAATATCACACATTATTTTTCAACTGAAGTAAGCCGAGCAATCGAGGATTTCTTTCATCAACATGATTTGCAAGCGATTGTTTGTAATGCTGATGATGATCCTGAAAAAGAAAAGAAATATATTGAAATGCTAAGAGCCAAGCAGGTAGACGGGCTCATTATTTTTCCAACTGGACAAAATCATGATTTATATAAAAACATGGTCGAGCAAGGCTATCCAGTTGTGTTTATGGATCGAAAAGTAGAGGAAAGTCTTAATGTATTTTCCATCTTAACAGATAATACCGAGTCCACCTACAAAGCGGTTCAACGATTCATTGATAAGGGACATAAACATATTGCCTTTGTTGTACAACCATTACGGGTCAGTACGCGCTTGGATCGTTTGGAGGGATATAAAAGAGCTTTGAACGATGCTGGGATAGAGATCAATCCGGACTATATTGTAGAAGCCGACATTCCGGATATGAAAGCCAAATTAGAACGGCTCTTTTCCATGGAATTGAAGCCCACGGCTCTTTTTGCGGCTAATGATCGTGCCTTTATGGCGGTGGTTGAGTTTTTAAAAGAAAAGAAAATCCAACTTGGAGAGGACCTCGAGTTGATTGTATTTGACAATATCCCATTTGCTCATTTACTTGATACGCCTATTTCGTTTATTATACAGCCGGCAAGAGAAATGGGATTCAAAGCGGCGGAGCTTTTATATGGACAAATTAAACAAGAAGACAGGACTCCTGAAGTGTTTGTTTTTCCGAGTAAAATGATATAGATGGCCGGTCGTGGAACTGGCTATCATTTTTTTATACCTATCATTGAAGAGCCTTTACAAATGCCGTATAATGGTTTTATAAACCGGTTTAGTAAATCGTTTTATTTTTATTAAAAAGGAGTTATACTCATGAAAATACAATTAGCTTTAGATCGAATGGAAATAGATGAGGCGATTGAGCTTACTAGAAAGGTCGAGCAGTCGGTTGATTGGATTGAAGTTGGTACCTCTTTAATTAAGGAATATGGTGTCAAAAGTATTCAAGAAATAAAACAAGCCTTTCCTAATAAACCAGTCGTGGCTGATATCAAAACTATCGATAATGCCCGTTATGAGTTTGAAATGTGTTATCAAGCGGGGGCAGACGTGACCACGGTCATGGGAGTATCACCCCTAGTTACAATGGATGTTTGTATGGAGGTGGCAAAAGAGTATAACAAACAAGTGATGATTGATTTACTAAACACGACGGAACAACAAAAACTCGCCCTCCAAAAATATAAGGATGCTATCTTTTGTGTGCATGTAAGCAAAGATCAACAAGAGCAACTTGGTTCATTTAACACAGGGATGGGATTAAAAAACTTTTATACTCCATCTATGAAAATAGCTGCAGCAGGTGGAATTTCACTTGCTTCACTTGAAACGGTAACAGCAGCGCTTCATCCATCCATCGTGATCATTGGTTCGGCTATTACAAAGGCGGAAAATCCAACAGAAGCGGCGAATCAAATAAAACAATGTATCTTACAAATGAAAGTGGTGTAATTTCATGTACATTCAGACCATTTTAAAAGAAATAGACACCGTGCTTCGTCAAGTTGAAGAAAATCAGCTTCAGGACATAGCTCTTCAATTAAAAAAGGCGAATCGGATTTTCGTAATTGGAGAAGGACGTTCTGGGCTGATGGCCAAGTCGTTTGCTATGCGCTTAATGCATTTGGGAGCAACGGTTTATGTTGTAGGTGAGACCATCACTCCGTCGATTGCCTCAGGGGACCTGTTAGTTGCCATTTCTGGATCTGGTACGACAAAAAATGTTGTTTGGACGGCGGAAAAATCACGTTCTCTTGGCTGCTCTGTCATCGCTATGACAACCAATCCAGAATCAGCATTAGCGGAAGTTTCCACGGAGATTCTTCATGTACCGGCAGCAACAAAATACCGACGTGAGAATGAGATAAAAACTATTCAGCCGCTTGGATCTTTATTTGATCAATGTGCCCATATTATTTTTGATACTTTATGCTTGCAATTTAGTAAGTTAAATGAAGTAGATCACACCGTGGCATTCGGGCGTCACAGCAATTTAGAGTAGTCTTTGGAAATGGTTTTTGATATAAATAAACAGTATTCATTTGAAAAAGGAAGAAGCAGGATGATATATCTTATGGACTTCCTGTTTCTTTTTCTTTCACACTGCTATGTATCACAAGAAAATCTTCAGTAGCCTTAGTATTTTTCTTGTTATAAATTTTTTGCAAAAAAGTATTGACCAATCTATAAAACTCATGTAATATTTAAAAAGTCGTCAGCACGACGACAAAAGATAAAAAATAAATAAAAAAAGTTGTTGACATAAACAACTTGAAATGATATATTAATAGAGTCGCTTTTGAGTGACGAAAAAATAAGATTGTTCTTTGAAAACTAAACAACCAAAAACGTCAATAATTACAATATTCGTTTCGGTTGAAACGAAGCCAACGTTAATTTTATGAGCTAATCAACTTTTTTGGAGAGTTTGATCCTGGCTCAGGACGAACGCTGGCGGCGTGCCTAATACATGCAAGTCGAGCGGACCAATAGAAGCTTGCTTCTGTTGGTTAGCGGCGGACGGGTGAGTAACACGTGGGCAACCTGCCTGTAAGACTGAGATAACTTCGGGAAACCGGAGCTAATACCGGATAATTCACTCCCTCGCATGAGGGGGTGTTGAAAGTCGGTTCACGCTGACACTTACAGATGGGCCCGCGGCGCATTAGCTAGTTGGTGAGGTAATGGCTCACCAAGGCGACGATGCGTAGCCGACCTGA
>NZ_JAAIUV010000021.1 GCF_010975035.1 Neobacillus thermocopriae
CAAAAATGGTATAATAATTGACCCCGTAGGGGTCAAATTAAAGTTAATATAGACCAAAAATTGCTTAAAATTTGAAAAGGCATTTCGAATTAAGTTTATTCGGAATGCCTTTTGTCTACAATCTGAAACCTGTAATGAAACAGGTTTTTGTTTTAACATTATCCAATGAATTTATTTTTTATCAACCAGGCAGCACCTAAAACGCCTGCATCATTTCCCAATGTTGCAAGAGCAAGTTTAGTAGAATTTTTTACAGGAGGAAATGCGAACTTATCGAAATAGTCTTGAACGGAATCCAAAAGAATTTTACCAGCCTTTGAAACGCCGCCTCCAAGAACGATTTTTTCCGGATTCAGTGTATTTGCAATATTAGCTAAGGCCAATCCCAAATGGAAAGCCACCTCATTTAAAACTTTGACCGCTATTGGATCCCCTTTTCTAGCTGAATCAATTACATCCTTTGCCGTTATTTTTTTGTTTCGATTGAAAATATTTGTCAATTCCCCTTTTGAATTAGGTTTATTCATTTCTTCTACCGCTAAACGAACGATCCCCGTCGCAGAAGCAATCGTTTCTAGACAGCCTGTTTTTCCACAATTGCAAGGAGCCCCGCCAACTGGAAGGGTTGTAATATGACCAATTTCCCCAGCTGCACCATTTACTCCAGTGACAATGTTTCCATTTGCGATCACTCCCCCGCCAACGCCAGTGCCTAATGTGACACAAACAAGGTTTTTTGCACCATTTCCTGCTCCTTGCCACATTTCGCCCAATGCTGCACAATTAGCGTCATTTTCAACAGCTGCTGGTAGTGACAGTACTGACTCAAGGCTGTCCCTTAGTGGAAAATTATCACTCCATCCTAAGTTTACAGCATTTAAGATGACACCTGTTTCATAATCAATCGGACCAGGAGCTCCCATTCCGACGCCAGCTAAAACAGTCTTGGATTGACCTAATTCCTCTAATTTCTCCATGATAGATGTTGCAATATTAGATGTAATATACTGGCCTTCATTTGAATGATCAGTCGGTATTTCCCATTTATGAAGGATATCCCCATCCATTGAAATAAATGCGATTTTAGTGGTTGTACCGCCTAAATCTACCCCAGCAATCCATTGATTTGACATTCTCCTCACCCAATCTTTAAATTTTTCTCATTTCTTTTAGTGCTTGTATTTCTTGTCGTAAAATTAGCAATGCCGTTTGATAGTCCTTTGTTTCAATTAGCTGTGATTTGTATAATTCCTTTAACTCTTCCTCCATCAATTCAAGGTCAGCCACTCGGTCTCCAATATAAATAACCGTTCCGAATCTTTTTAATAATTGTTGGATATCATAAATCGTTTTCATTTTTTAATCCCCTTAATTCTATTAATGGAGAATGTAACTGATTACATCAAAAGTATAACGTATGCTAAAAACGTCCTCAAGGTAATCTTTTTTGTCAAAAAAAAACCATCTGTGGTATTACCATTCAGATGGTCCTCCAAAAACCGATTGCATCATTTTTCTCCTTATAACAGGAAATTTCATTACTGAACTAACTGCAAGACGGCGCATCCAAACAGATGCGAGCAACAGATTCAGTAAACGATATCTGTAACGGAATACCAAATATACTATTGAACCAATCATCATAATAGTAGTTAAGATTCGTGACATAATCATCCCTCCTAACTTTATTTTGTGATGATGGTCATTTTTTATCCAAAAAACAATGGATTTTACGATGGGATAACTAATATAGCAATGATAGACACTAGTAAGCCCGATAGAAAATTAACCATATCATTATCTATTAAGCAGAATCCTTTTATCCTCTTAGTGGGCCTTTGGCAATGCCACGTTTTTTCAGTTTCGAGCCCACATTGACTGCAACGATAAACCTGCTGAAAATAAGCACCAATAATGGTATCGATTAAATTACCAACATAACCAAAAAGAAATATCAATAAACCAACGATTATGTCTAGCCGAAAAAACCAAAAGCTCATTGCTGCCATAAGCAGTGATCCCATAAGAGCCGCTGTATTCCCTAATAAACTAACCGCACCTGAAGTACCTTTTTCAACCCGTTTAAATGTTCGAATAAATACTGGATTCTTTTTGCTTAGACTTCCAATTTCGGAGGCCCAAGTATCTGAATTGGCACTTGCTAGAGAACATGCAAAGCCAATTAACCAGGCGTTATCTTGGTAAAAATAAAATAGCAAACTAAAAAGACCAGCCGCTCCACCATTTGCTAGTACTTGGCGCCAATCCCTTGTTGCACCCTTTGCTAATTTCTTCTCTACTGATTGTTTGACTGATCTTTTATATGCAGACCAAAAGCTTGATGTAATAAAGAAAATACCTAACAGAAGTAAGCCCTTAATCCCTACTCCTATAAATACCGCTAAACCTACAGCTATCGCAGCTAGTGAACCAGAACTATTTAATAACTTAAATAAATAACCTACAAAGCCTGTAAGGAAGATCATTAATATTATGAAAATAGGTTCCATCATAAAGGTTTTATAACCTCATCAATCGTAATGATTTTTCCTACAGGATAATCGAATGGCTCGACAGGGAAATCGGGAATGATCTGCTCATTAAATGCGAGAGAAATAGTTTTCCCATGATAATTTGTTAAAAATCGATCATAATATCCACCACCAAACCCAATCCGATAACCAGCTTTTGTAAAGGCTAAACCCGGAACAATTAATAAATCAATCTCATTCGGACCTACCTCTTCTGTCTTTTCCACAATGGGCTCCAATAAGCCATAATAAACTGATTCCAACTGAGAAAATTCAGTTAATATCCGAAAAGATAATTTTTTCTCTTTTGGATAGCATTTTGGAACAACGACTTGTTTCCCTTGTTCCCATGCTTTACGAATAATTTGATATGTATCCACCTCTGGCATTCTTGAAACCGTAACACCCACAGTTTGTGCCTGTACCCATTCTTCCTCTTTATACAATTTAGAGGCAATTTTATAAGAATAATCTTCATAAAGAGGTTTAGAAATTTTGGAGAGTGTTTCCTTCATTTTGTTTCTGATAGAGTGTTTATCAAACATCGTTTTTTACCTCCTAATATACAAAAAAACAGCAGGAAAGCCCTGCTGTTTATTTTGTTTCACGGTGTAAAGTTGTGCGCTTTTCTCTTGGGCAATATTTCTTAAGCTCAAGACGATCTGGGTTATTGCGCTTATTTTTAGTTGAAATATAGTTACGCTCTCCACATTCAGTGCAAGCTAAAGTAATATTTACACGCATGTTTATTTCCCTCCAAACGATTAAGCTAGTTCGTTCATACGACTTTTCTATAATATCATTTTTCAAAAGGAAATGCTAGTGGGTTTTTTAAAAGAGCTTGCTCCATGGAGAGTAATTCATTTTTATTTGAACCACTGATGGCCCAACTATTCAATTTGCAAGTTTCTCTTGAATGTATAGTCATTTTTACAGCTAGTATACTGGCGGCTGGCCCTTTTGCCATGGGCTGATATTTAAGAGTTCCAGCTGGAACAGAGCTCCAAATTTGATCCGTATACGCACTCCATACCGGAACTGTTGTATACTCTTTTAGCAGCTCCCCTTTAAACTGTGCATTCACTAGAAATATATTATTTTTGCTAATATGAAAAATCTTTTTGCCAGTAGGTGAAATAAATGCTAAATGATCCTGATTTACATTAGAAAAATAATACATCCCCAAAACCTTTATCTCTTTTGGGTGCACTGAATGACTACTAACATAGATACTTGAAAAACGAATTTTTGAATGGATTAATTCGAGTTTCACTTTTATTATTAACTCTTCTTCGAATATAACTTTCTCCGAACTATTATGCATCCAATAATATTTTCCATTCACCCAAATACCTGGAACGAACTCGAGTTGATCAATTGCGGACTGGCGACTAAGAGGATATATATTTTGTGGTACTTTTAAATTCATCTTCATCCACCTTATTTTCAATGATTTGAACTAACGCTCTTTTATGCGGCTATTCAAAACTGTGTCTTCCATCACTCTACTCGTATCAGCTGCAATCCGATTCCATCTGTACAAACTTTCAACCATTTCCATTCCTTTAGCGCCTATTTGATTAGCGATATGTAGATGTTTACTTAAAAAATGGATTTGTTCCAATAAGCTTTTTTCATCGCCGGGATTCATCAACAAGCCAGTTTGTAAATGCTTTATAATACCTTTCAATCCTCCAGTATTTGCAACAATCGTCGGTTTTCCTTGAATCAATGTTTCGAGTGCCACAATACCAAATGGTTCATAAAGACTTGGAAAAACAGCCGCCATACATCCTGAAATCAGTGCATTTTTTTGCTCTTCTGTAATATAACCAATAAATGAAACATGATTTTCCAACCCTCTTTCTACTGTCACCCGACGAAATGTATCAAGCATTGGTCCCTTACCAGCGATGATGAACGTGTAGTCAAACCCTTGTTCTTTCGCCAAAGCTGCTGCTTCAATTATAGTTTCGAATCCCTTTTCCTTTACCATCCTCCCGATTGAAAAAATATACTTCTTATTTTTGAGTTTCGGAATCCAATCTTCTATTTTCAAAAACGTTTCCGGAGGTTCCACACCATTTGGAATAATGATGATATTTTCTTCAGTTGCCTGAAAAACGGTAAGAAGTTGTTCTTTCATATATTGACTACAAACAATAAGTTGATCTGAACCGATAATTAAATCTCGTTCTTTTTCATGAATAAATTTTTGCATTTCTGTATAGATCCCGTTATTTCTACCATGTTCAGTGGCATGAATAGTACTCAAAAGAGGAATGGATAAAACATCCTTCAATACTAAAGCCGCTGCCCCTACTAACCAATCATGGGCATGTATCAAGTCAAAAGTGAATTCCTTTACGAGACTTTCCGCTTTAAATGCCATTGCTAAGTTTAATCCACCAATCCACGATAAAAAACAATCATCTTGATAGTTAAGTGGAGTCACTCGATGAACCTTAACACCATTTATCTCTTCAAAAGATGGCAAATGTCGGTTTCCCGCAGTCAAAACATGAATTTCATGACCAAGCTTGGCCAATTGAACGGCTAAACTACTAACATGCTTAGAAAGACCACCAACAATATTAGGAGGATATTCCCAGCTAAGCATTAGAATTTTTAATTGCCATCCCTCCATAAGTTTTGACTGAGTATCAGCTTGATGAGCGACTAATTTAGGCATTGTTCTCCTCCGGCCTATTTTTTTCCACATAATAACTATAGGTGCTTACGTAATCTCTCCACTTAGGTGGTTCTTCTTCATAGCGCTTAAATTGCAAAACATCTTGATAGAGTTCATTAGAGAGGGGAATATCCGCTGAGGGCGTGTGAATACAGGTAGATCTAAATATTGGAAAAAATGATGTTTCAGAAACATATACCCCCAGTTCAGCGACATAACTTCTGTTAGCCGTCAATCCTTTAATAAACCAAAATCCTTGTTGATAAGAAATGGAAACCTCATAAAAATGATGAGCATTTTTTCCGTTAAAAATAATTTCGGTTACATCATAAATCCTTACAATAGGAACTAACTTATCGAAATTTAAATGAAAAAATGATTGAATAATCTTTTTTGGAATGTCCGAAGCATCCCAGTAGAGAAACATTTTTTGCGGTGTTACCAGTTTCGCCTTCAGTTCACCCTTTATTGGCATTTCTTGGATCATAACTTCCTCCCATTCTGCAAACAATCAGTATATGCTATAAAGAACAAATTATTCCACTAACTATTAATTTAATCGTACCATCAGATGATGATGTTCACAATAAACGCAAATTGTCGGATTTTGCTAATTACGATAGCATCATTGTTTAACTACAAATAAATTTTTTAAAGTCACTTATATCAAATTATTTATTACAGAAATCGACAATTGCCATGATACGAAAAAAAAGATGATCCAAAGTGGATCATTTTCTGAAAAAAATTGTCTAAGCATTTAAATTTTTTCGTTCACCAGTCTCAAGAAAAATAACATTTTCAGCAATATTCGTGGAATGGTCAGCAATTCTTTCAATGAATCTGCACACAAAAGCTAATTGAATGATCTGATTCATCCCGTTTGGGTCTTGTGGAGTATAACTAAGGAACTTCTGAACTAATTTCCCAAATGTTTGATCAACCTCATCATCCTTTTCAGCACATTGATAGGCAATGCTAATATCTTCCGTATAATAGGCTGTTAAAGCATCCCTAACCATATCTAAAGATAATTCCATCATCTTCAGAATATCCCCAAATTCTTTTACAGGCTTTTCCTTCCCGATCTGAATGACCGATTTTGCAATATTTACCGCCATATCCCCAATACGCTCGATTTCAGAAGAAACTTTGATGGCAACATTAATTTTGCGAAGATCTTTAGCCACAGGAGATTCTCTGGTTATGAGCTGAAGTGCTTTATTATGAATTTCCTGTTCCATTTCATCAATTTCATAATCACGGGCAATGACCTGTTTTGCCTTTTTCATATCCTGATTAAAAAATGAGAACATAGCCTCTTTAATCGCATTTTCGGACTGGGAAGCCATATCTACTAACATTTGTTTTAATTGGGCTAAATTTTTGTCAAAATGAGATCGTATAGACATACCCTCACCCCATTATCCAAATCTCCCTGTAATATAATCTTCTGTTCTCTTATCCTTAGGATTAGAAAATATTTTACTTGTTGGGGCAAATTCAATGACTTCGCCATTTAAAAAGAAAGCTGTTTTATTTGAAATACGGGCAGCTTGCTGCATGTTATGAGTTACAATAATAATGCTATATTCCTTCTTTAATTCCTTGACAAGCTCTTCTATTTTTAAGGTTGAAATTGGATCTAGTGCCGAAGTTGGTTCATCCATTAAAATCACATCCGGTTCAATCGCAAGACAGCGGGCAATGCATAGACGTTGCTGCTGTCCACCAGATAAACTATACGCATTTTGATTTAAACGATCTTTTACTTCATCCCAAAGAGCCGCACTTCTTAAGCTCTTTTCAACGATTTGCTCCAATACTTTTTTATCACGAATACCATGAATTTTAGGTCCGTAAGCCACGTTTTCATATATGGATTTTGGAAATGGATTAGGTTTTTGAAATACCATTCCAACCTTTGTACGCAGTTCTTCAACTTGATAAGATCGATCAAGGATATTTCTGTTACGGTAAAGAATTTCACCAGTGATTTTCACACCTTGAACTAATTCAATCATTCGATTTAATATTTTTAAATATGTCGATTTCCCACAGCCGGATGGCCCAATTATGGCTGTTACTTCATTTTCCAGAATATCGAGATTGATATTTTTTAGAGCATGTTTTTCACCATACCATAAATTTAATTGACTTGTTTGATACACAATATTTTTTTCTTGTATAGAATCCATTTTCATCACTTCTATCTGTGGAGAAACCAGAGTGATCGTCATATAAAGGCCTCCTTGTTGAGTAACAATTAATATCGCTTTTGAAATTTATTTCTTATTAATACCGCTAGGAAATTCATAAACAATAATAGAATCAGTAATACAATAATTCCTGCTGCCGCAAGTGAATGAAATTCTTCTTGCGGACGACCGGTCCAGTTATAAATTTGCATCGGTAAAACAGTAAACAAATCAAATATCGATTTTGGTAAATAGGCAAGAAATAATGGTAATCCAAGTACGACCAGTGGTGCCGTTTCACCAATTGCACGGGATAAGGCCAATATCCCTCCTGTCAAGATTCCAGGTATTGCTACAGGAAGCACAATTCTTACAATCGTTTGCCATTTAGTAGCCCCCATAGCATAGGATGCTTCCCTTAATGAAGCAGGTACAGCTTTTAGTGCTTCCTGAGCCGCAACAATAATAATAGGTAAAACTAGCAAACTCATTGTAAGACCCGCTGCAAGGACACTTGTCCCTAGTGCTAAAGCACGAACAAAAACGGTTAGCCCCAGTAAACCGAAAACAATGGATGGCACACCTGCTAAATTTGATATATTTACTTTAATAAATGCAGTGAAACGATTGTCCTTTGCATATTCTTCAAGATAAATGGCTGTTGCTACCCCCAACAATAACGAAACAGGTGCTACCACTGCCATTAACAAAACTGAACCTATCAAGGCCGTATATACACCTGCTTGCTCTGGCTTTCTAGAGGGAAGACTTTGTAAAAACTGTAAATCTAAGTAACCTATCCCCTGTGAAACAATTCGATATAATAGTACTCCTAAAATGAATAGTCCGAACATCATTGCCGCAAAAAATATAATTTTGGCAAATAAGTTAACTATTACTCTTATTTTCATTCGTGCATTTATTGACTTATGATCAAAAAAATTCATTCGTATTCCTCCCTAAACCGGCGAGAGATATATTGAGCAATCAAGTTCATAATTAGTGTAAAGATAAATAATGTCATCCCGACAGCATAGATGCTGTAATAAATAGTCGTCCCATAACCAGCATCCCCTTGACTAACTTGTACAATATAAGCAGTCATCGTTTGGATCGAGTTTGTTACATTCCAATCAACGTTTGGTGTAGACCCTCCAGCTATCGCTACAATCATTGTTTCACCAATTGCACGTGAAATGGCCAATACAATTGAAGAAATAATGCCAGAGATCGCAGCCGGAAGAACCACTTTTAAAGCTACTTCAAATTTTGTGGCTCCAAGGGCAAAAGCTCCTTCACGCATAGAATTTGGGACGGAAACTAACGCATCTTCAGAAAGTGACGCAATCATTGGTGTAATCATAATTCCAATAACAATTCCCGGGCTCAACGCATTAAATAATTCAAGTCCAGGTATGATTTCCCTTAATAATGGAGTTACAAATGTAAGAGCAAAAAAACCATAAACGATCGTTGGAATTCCAGCTAACACTTCCAATATTGGTTTAATTATCCTGCGAGTGCGTTCGGTAGCATACTCACTTAAATAGATAGCGGATGTCAATCCAATTGGAATGGATACAATTATTGCAATAAAAGTAACCTTCAATGTTCCTAAAACCAAGGGTAGGATGCCAAAAGTCCCTTCAGTCTCAGAAAATGGATACCATTTTTTTGTCGTTAAGAATTCCAGAATGGAAACCGTTTGAAAGAATGTGATTGTTTCAAAAATCAAAGTTAGAACAGTCCCAATTGTTGTTAATACAGATACCACTGCTGCCAATAATAAAATCATTGGTATAAATTTCTCAATAATGCCTGCAGTATTATGATTTTTCTTCTTCTCTTCAATTAATTTCTGGATGGAAAGAGAATTCACATTTTGAATAGCCAATTCAATAACCCCCATTCGAAAACATAACAATATGAGAAGCACGAATTGGCCTCTCATATTGTATCGGGTATGAACTCCAACTTATTATTTTAGCTCCTCTAATGTTTTCAGCTGTTTGTTGTATTCATCTTTAGGCAATTTCACGTAGCCCACATCCTCAGATAAATCTGCGCAATTTTCTAAAACAAATTTCACAAAATGATAAACTTCTTCTTTGTCTTTAACTGCTATATTTTTCACATAGGTGAATAATGGGCGTGAAAGTGGTGCATATTCACTAGATTCAATAGTTTTATTATTTGGCTCAACCGGACCATTTCCTCCATCAATAGGGACCACCTTTAGATTATTTTTATTTTCTAAATAATAAGCATATCCAAAGTAACCAATCGCATTCTTTTCTCCTTTTACGCCTTGAACTAAAATATTATCATCTTCAGAAAGAGCTGCTTTTTCTGCTAATGGTTTTCCTTCCAGAACTACTTCATCAAAATAGTCGTATGTTCCTGAATCTGTTCCAGGAGAGAAAAGCTTGATTTCCTCATCCGGCCATTCTGGTCGAATGTCAGACCATTTCTTCACAGTTCCATCTTCAACCCAAATTTTCTTTAATTCGTCAATCGTAAGGTAATCTACCCAATCATTTTCTTTATTTACAACAACAGTAAGCCCGTCAAATGCTAATTTTAATTCAGTATAATCAATGCCTTTTTCTTCAAGTTTGGCCTTTTCTTCATCTTTAATTGGCCTTGAAGCGTTGCTTAGGTCTGTTTCACCAGCAATAAATGCTTCAAATCCTCCACCTGTCCCAGAAGATGCTACAGACACCTTCACGCCAGGTTGCTCCATTCCATACTCTTCAACAACTGCCTCCATAATTGGGAATACTGTGGAAGAACCATCTATTTTAATTTCACCTTGCAACTGCTTTGTTTCTTCTTCTACTTTTTTACTATTATTGTTCTGGGTTTCTTGTGCATTGCAGGCTGTGGTGAATGCTAGCACTCCGACCATGATGGCTGTTAGTGCTAATTTCTTAAAGCTTTTCATTCCTTCATTCCCCCTAATAGCTCCGTTTTATTTGTTGGCATATTTGGCCTACAAGACTAAGAATAAAGTATGACTGTTAACCTTGTTTGAAACTAGTGTTAAACATTTGTAAATGGATGTTGAAAATTTGTAAATTTTTCATCGAACAGATAAAATTCTAATATTTTTAGCACAAAAAAACTTGCCTCATATTGAGACAAGTTTTTAAATGAACCATGGAATTGTATATATTGTTCTATATTTGAACTCTTTTAATTCTCAGTAGCAGTTTCAGTTGTATTTTCGCCACCCTTTTTTAATTCAAAATAAGCATCCATTACACGACGGCCAATTAAGTGATTGATACTTGGTCCACTATGCCCCTGGTAGGCCCACGGAACAACTACAGCCATTGCTATTTCCGGATTATCATATGGTGCATAGGCAACAAGACTTAAGTTCGTCACTTCGGTTCCACGTTTTGATTTGTCAGAACCATCGTAAAAAGCTTCAGCAGTCCCCGTTTTCCCTGCTGGATTATAAGAGGCGCTTTTCCAGTGACCCACACCAGTACCGTCACCAACCTGCATTACCATACGGAATCCTTCTTGTACCCGTTTAATCCATTCATCTTTCATATCAATACGATTTAAAACCTTTGGTTGCATTTCTTCAATAATAGGTCCTAATTCATTATTTTCCATTAACGGTTCTCGAATTTCCTTAACAATATGTGGCTGAACCCGATAACCGCCATTTGCAATTGTTGAAACATATTGAGCAACCTGGATTGGCGTATAGGTGTCATACTGGCCGATAGCCAAGTCCAAAAGCAAACCAGGAGTCTTTGCTGAACCTGGGAAACCGGTCATTTCATTTGGAAGATCAATTCCAGTTCGAATACCAAGTCCAAATTGACTATAGTATTTTCTTAGTGTGTCAAATGCTGAATAATCAATAGGAAGCCCTTTATTAGGGATATATTGTCCACCAGCCATTTTAATCACTGTTTTCCACATATAAACGTTAGATGATACTTGTAAAGCTCTTAAATCATTAATGGAGCCAAAGGTTTTCCATGAAGATTTAACTGGTGTACCTGCTATTCTTAATGGTTCATCCAATATAACTGTTCCTGGCGTTATGGCACCAGAATGGTATCCTGCCAAAATGGTTGCACCTTTAACAACGGAACCGACGTTATAGGAACTGGTAAAAGTACCTTGGGCATAGTCTCTCATTTCAAGTTTTCCTGTTTCTTTATCCTTGACCAATTGTCTGCCAGCCAGTGACAGGATTTCACCTGTTCGAGGATCCATTAAAACAACAAATGCTCGGTCTAAAAGACCGGTATTAGGGCTTTTTTTCGCATTCCACATTTCTTCCTCAATAATTTTTTCAACCTGGGACTGTAGCTCCATATCAATGGTTAAAACTAGATCTTTTCCTCTCTTACCTTCTGAAATAACTTCGGTAGATAATACTTTTCCTGATTTATCTGTAATGTTTTTTACCTTCGCCTTTTCTCCACGAAGGACATCTTCATATTTTAATTCAAGATAACTTTTTCCAACCCGATCATTTCGACTATAATCACGTGCCAGATATTTATCAAGCTGTTCCTTTGGTAAGCCTGATTCCGATGAAGATACATCCCCGAGGATAGACTTTAACGTTTTACCAAACACGTATTCCCGTTCCCAATCCGTTGTTGTATCAACACCTGGAAGATTCTCTAAATTTTCACTTACTGCTGCAAACTCTTCTGGAGTAACATCTTTATTTTTTACAATTTGCGGGGTTAATGCATAACCACTATTAAAAGTCATATAAATAGCCCATGTTTCCAAATCGTCATAGGTTAATCTGGCTAAATCCTTATCATTAATTCTTTCGAGTTGCAGCTTATATATATCTTTATCATCTAATTTTTTTTCTTTGAATAAAGCCCACTCTTTGTCCTTAATTTTTGCTTTCGCCTCTTCTGGATAGAGAGTAATCCAAAGGTCTTTTTTATCACGTTCACGAACTTTGGATATATCTTTATCAATCAATTTTGCTAATTTTTTGGCTGTATCAAGCATTTCTTTTTTCGTTGTATCTTTTGATTTTGTATAAATTATCGCGTTTAATGGAGTATTATCTACGATAACATTGCCGTTTCTATCAATGATTTTTCCTCGCGGTACAGGGTTACTTACCGTAATATCCTCTGTCCTTTCAATCTCACGTTTAAAATCCTCGCCAAATACAATCTGTAGTTCTCCCAGACGTAAAACGAGAATTGAAAATAATAAAAATACTACAAAAAATAACATATTTAGCCGAAACGGAAGCTGTGGCTTCTTCTTTTTATTTCGATTCATGGTAAAATCCACCTTCCCCTACACTTAACCTTTTCTATTTTAAAGGAATAAGATGTTTTTTTCCACGAGGAACTCTTGCCAGTTTCACAAAACTTGAACTCCCTAAATCTACATAGAAAAATGCGATGAGCAAAGATGCACATCGCATTATGTAACTGGCAGCTGCACTCTTTTTATAAATAAATATATCAATGTATGTCCGGCACCAAGTAGCAATAATAAGATTGGTATACTTTTTTCCTCATTAAATAATGTAACCGCCACTAAAAAGGCGAGGATCGAAACAATCCTTCCTGAATTTAAAAATATTTCCCGGACAACAATATACTCTATTCTCATTTCAGCAGCTTTCCAACCAATTCCAATTACATCATATGTAGTTGAATTATATGGGACGAGTAGGAGCGGGTAGGCGATAGCAATTGTTCCAGCATAAATTAACAGTTTAACATAACTTACATCCCAAACAATTAACAAAACAGCAGCGTAAAGTAAAATTCCACCAATAAGAATTGCTTTTTTTCGAAAAGATTTCTTAATATATCTTGAAGCAAAATAATAAGCGATGAACGATATTCCTGAATTTAATAATCCAAAGGTTCCTAAAGCCATTTCACTACCAGTTGCAATATATACAAATACAGAAATAACAAACAAAAACGTTCCTTCTCTAAGCCCTTGAAAAAAATGAGCATTTGTCACTAGACGCCAATTTTCATTTTGTTTTCTTTCTTCAATAATCCGCTTAAAACAATACTTTCCTTTTGCTGGCCTTCGCTTTAACGAAAAGCTTAACAATACGGCAAGTGCAAATAATCCTAGTGATAAACCAAAGATAATTGTATAACCAGTAAACTTTTCAAATTTTGTAATAATAATGCCAGCAGCAATTGGGCCAATCATTCCTCCAAAAGAAGAAAGAATCCCTAAAAAGCCATTAAAAAAATCTCTTGTCTCTGGCTCAGTTATTTCAAAAGTTAGGACATTATAGGCAAGCCAATAAAAACCGTAGCCTATTCCCAATAAACTTCCTAGGAGGAGTAAATAGGATGAGGCATTTGTTCCAGTTATGAGGACAGCAGCGTAAAACAGAGCTAAAAATATGACTCCAATCCTTAATACAATTACCCTATCGATTTTTTTAGCCCAGCGACCTGCTAAAATAAACGTTAACGGTTGCAGAACAACAATCGATAGGTTATAAAGCGCAAGATCAGTAAATTCACCCGTTTGTTTCCATAAATAAATGTTAACAAATGTGTTAGATAGGGCCACACTCAAAGAGTATAAACCGCCAATAATCAACAATAATGTTAAATCCTTTGTAATTTCAACGTCCCCTAAAAACTTAAATTTTTTCGCCATACAGAACTCCCCTTTTTCTTAAAAAGTAGTCTTCAACAAGAGAAGAGTTCTTATTCAATTTTAGAGGAAATAAAAGAGGGTATCCCTAAAGTAAAACTTTTAGAACACCCTTGTTGTTTAATTTTGTGTTATTCAAAAATAAAAAAGTAAAGTATGGTCTTCTACCTATATTTAATAAAAAACTAAAAAAAGGCTGATCCCCAAAAAGTCCTTTATAGACCTTTTGGGCAGCCTCTTTTTGTTTAAATTTTATAATTATTTTGCAGCGCTGTAACGCTTAGCCACTTCATCCCAATTAACTACATTCCAGAATGCAGCAATGTAATCTGGACGTTTATTTTGATATTTTAAATAGTAAGCATGCTCCCATACATCCAAACCAAGAATCGGAGTTTTACCTTCCATTAATGGAGAATCTTGATTTGGTGTGCTGGAAATCTCTAACTCACCATTGTTTACAGATAACCAAGCCCAGCCAGAGCCGAAGCGAGTAGTAGCGGCTTTTGTAAACTCTTCTTTAAATTTTTCAAAGCTACCAAATTTATTATTAATGGCTTCTGCTAATTCACCTGTTGGTTCACCGCCTCCGTTAGGAGAAAGAATTTGCCAGAACAATGAATGGTTCGCATGGCCACCACCATTATTACGAACGGCAGTACGAATTGCTTCAGGCACTGCATCCAAATTAGAAATTAGTTCTTCCACAGTTTTGGAAAGCAATTCTTCATTACCAGCAAGTGCATTATTTAAATTAGTAACATATGTGTTATGGTGTCTTGTGTGGTGAATATTCATTGTTTCTTTGTCAAAATGTGGTTCAAGAGCATCTTCTGCATAAGGTAATTTTGGTAATTCAAAAGCCATGAAAAATTCCTCCTATGTATTATTTTAATCACAGCTTTAGTAGCCTAAAAAACCCTTTTGGAGTTTTAGAAAATTCTAAAGCTTCTTCTTAAGATTACCAAAGACCGGTAATCGATTTCAAATAAAATGCTCCCATTAAACAAATTTAAAATCCCTCAAAATCCTATTTATTATACCAAGGAAGCATGAAGACTTCATCTCTTAATTACCACCATTCTAAGAACAATAGATGATTCTTGTGCAGAATTGCTTCAACAGATACAATAGAGTGATGAATACTATTTAAAGGTGGTTTTATATGAATATTTTTAAGCAATTTATGAAAAGCATTTATTCTCCAAAGGATATTGCTTTATTTCGGTTACAAGGAATCGGAAAAACCATTATGTATGTCTTCCTATTAACTCTCATTTCCATTATTCCTTCCATAATTTATTTTAGTTCAGCATTTACTACAGGACTTGAAATGACGAAAACATACATGAATAAAACACCTGACTTTTCTATTAGCAATGGGGAACTTACTGCGGACACGAAAGTACCGGTCATAATCAAAGAAAATTCATTAACATTCATACTGGACCCAACAGGAGCCATTTCCGATGCGGATATTGCCAATGAAGGAGATGCCATCGGACTTTTAAAAAATGAATTTGTTATTTCCGCAGGAGGGCAAACAAAAACCTCTTCTTATTCAATGATGCCAGGGCTTGAATTGTCTAAAGATGAAGTTAACAATCTTATTACCAATATCATAAGCCTAAAAAATATCATCATTCCCTTAACGGGAGCAATCATGTATTTAATGGCAATTGTATCCATGTTTATTGAGATAACTATTGTCGCTTTAATCGGCTTGGCATTAGCAAACATTTTAGGGAGAAAACTTAGTTATTCTCACCTTTGGAGAATGGCTACATACAGCGAAACTTTGCCAACATTATTTTTTACGATCATGGCTGCACTAAAAACAACCGTACCAAATGGTTTCATTATTAATTGGATTGTTGTATTAATCGTGTTATTATTAGCTATTAATGAAATACCGAAACAAAATCAAAGCAACTGATCATCTTTTCAAGATGTTCGTTGCTTTTTTTGTTCTACATATAGTTGGACAAGCATACGTATGAACTATCTTTAAGAATAGGGGGCTTATCCGATGAAGAAAATAGTAGGTTTGATTTTAGTAATCCTTACTATATATGTTATTTTTATTGACTTGACTGTTGGAACCATCCCATCCGTCTCGAAAACAACAGTGGAATCAACTATAGAGGATACTAAAGAACCTAAATCGGACATACCTTCTTTTCAAGCAAAAGTGAATCCAGGTGAAACGGTGATTACAATCGTGGAACATCATTTAAATCAACCTCTTCCAATCCCTATTTCTGATTTAATTCAAGACTTTCAGCAGTTAAATCCCGGAATAAAACCAGAAGAAATTCAAATTGGCTCTACATATCATTTTCCCGATTACTCAAAATAATGAGGCTAACCCTTATTCTTGTCAAAATCACAACTGGACTGATACAATTAAGTCGTATTGCTTTTAACCCATATTTTTCAATCCATTAAAGGAGAGAATTCCACGTGAGTGAAATAATACATCGAACAAAAACCCGTCCTGTTAAAGTGGGCAATTTAACAATTGGCGGAAACAACGAATTAATTATACAAAGTATGACAACAACAAAAACTCATGATGTAGAAGCAACTGTTTCAGAAATAAAACGACTAGAAGAAGCAGGTTGCCAAATTGTCCGTGTTGCTTGTCCAGATGAGCGAGCAGCAAATGCCATCCCAGAAATTAAGAAAAGAATTAATATTCCTCTAGTTGTTGATATACACTTTGATTATAGACTGGCTCTTAAAGCTATTGAAGGCGGAGCAGATAAAATCCGAATTAATCCGGGTAATATCGGAAAAAGAGAAAAGGTTGAAGCAGTTGTAAAAGCTGCGAAAGAAAAAGGTATACCAATTCGAATTGGAGTTAACGCTGGTTCTTTAGAAAAGAAAATACTTGATAAATATGGTTATCCAACCGCTGATGGTATGGTTGAAAGTGCACTCCATCATATCAAAATTCTTGAGGATTTAGATTTCCACGATATTATTGTTTCAATGAAAGCTTCAGATGTGAATCTGGCCATTGAGGCATATGAAAAAGCCGCTCGCACTTTTGACTATCCTTTACATTTAGGAATTACAGAGTCTGGTACATTATTTTCTGGAACCGTAAAAAGTGCGGCAGGACTTGGAGCAATCATTAGTAAGGGAATAGGAAACACTCTTCGGATCTCATTAAGTGCCGACCCTGTGGAAGAGGTAAAAGTTGCACGAGAACTGTTAAAGGTATTTGGTCTTTCTTCCAATGCTGCTACCTTAATATCCTGTCCAACTTGTGGCCGTATTGAAATTGACCTCATTAAGATTGCAAATGAGGTGGAAGAATATATACAAAATATAAAAGCACCAATAAAGGTTTCGGTCCTTGGCTGTGCAGTTAATGGACCTGGTGAAGCCCGTGAAGCGGATATTGGGATTGCCGGCGCTCGTGGGGAAGGACTGCTTTTTAGAAAAGGGAAAATTGTCCGTAAAGTCCCTGAAGCCGAAATGGTTGAAGAACTAAAAAAAGAAATCGACAAGTTAGCTGAAGAATATTTCCAGAAAAAAGCAGAAGAAGAAAAAGCATTTTAATAACAGTTAAAGAAACCCGGTACATAACCGGGTTTCTTTTTATGCTCCTATGTTAAAAAAACGGAAGAATAAAGATACCTACAATAATCGATACGGCTCCTATTCCAATAGCCCAAGCACCAAGACTTTCAGCACCTCTACGTCTTGCAACAAAACCTAATATAACCCCTGCTACACCAAATAGGATTGGCATAACAAATAATGATAATATAGAAAGGGCTAAGGCGATTGTTCCTAAACCTGTTCCTCCCATTGCCCTTGTTTCACCATCAGCTTCTACTCTTTCTCGATCCCTAATAAATGGTACGGGTGCTGCAATTTCAGCAGCAGTTTCTTCTCTGTCATTTTCTCTAGAACGATTTGGAACAGATGCTTTCTTCTTCGTTTCTCGGTCCTCTTTGTCAAGAGAAACCACCTTTGGACGATTGGAATCGAATTCCGAAGCGGTTTCTTCCTTAAAGTTGGAGGATTGGTTCGTTATAGGTGAAGCAATTTCAGAAGCTGTCTCCTCCCTAAATTCTGATGGAGAATTAGGGATATTTGAACCTATATTTAAACTTTGACGTGCTTCTTTCCCTTTCGTTTCTTGTTCATCTACCATCCAAATCCCTCACTTTCAATGATAGGAGCATTTATTATTGTGAACTGTTCACGCACTTTTACTATGCTAATGTTTGACTTAAATAGTTAGTTATTTCATAACACGAAAAATTTTTCTTCTTTATCGAGGAAAATGTTTGGTAAAATAAAATAAGACAAAGAAGCATTTGAAGGTGAACAGAAGGATGAAAAAAAGATTTGGCATCGATATTGATGGAACTGTAACTTGTCCAACATCGTTATTACCCTTTATTAATCAAGCTTTTAACATAAACCTTGCCTACGAAGATATTATTGAATATGATCTAACCCCTTTCGTAAATGTTCCTAAGGAAGAATTTGCAAAATGGTTTGCTCAAAATGAACCAATCATTTACGAAGGTTCTCCTCCTGCCAAAGGAGTAAAATCAGTGTTGAATAAATGGGAAAAGCAGCAGCATGAATTATATTTCATCAGCGCCCGTGGACCGCATTTATTGGAAGTTACAAAAAAATGGTTTATAGACCAAGGACTTACTTTTCATCATATTGAATTAATTGGTTCCCATGATAAAGTGGAAGCAGTTAATAAATATGGGATCGATCTATTTTTTGAGGATAAACATGATAATGCCGTTATTATTCATGAAGAATGCAAAATTCCTGTTATTTTATTTAATACTCCTTATAACCAAGACCCCATTCCAAAAGGGGTTATCCGTGTAAATACTTGGAATGAGGCGCAAATTTGGGTAGATCAATGGCTTAGACAACAGGAACAAGTGTATGAAACGAAACCATTAGTAATGTAATAAAACAAAAAACCAGCTCTAGAAGCTGGTTTTTTATTGAATACAATCTGGACAGCGACCATAAATTTCAAATTTATGACCTGAAATATCATATCCTTTTAAGTTTTCACTTAATCCATCCATCGGGCACGTATCAATTTCTTTTGATTTCCCACAGTCTAAACATATAAAATGGTGGTGGTGATGGTGGCGTGAGCACGTAAAGCGAAAGTGCTTTTCACCAGATAATTCTGTCATCTCTAAAATTCCCATCTTAGCAAATAAGGATAGATTTCGATAAATGGTATCAAAGCTTAGACCAGGATACTGATCCTTTAATTGATCTAGTACATCCTTTGCCGTTAAATATTTGTCACTATTTGCGAATAATTGAAGCATGTCTTCTCTTTTTCCTGTGAGCTTAAAACCATTCTCCTTTAAGCATTGAATGGCCTCATTTACATTCACATCACACACCCCCTGCCTTATATATTTTAACATTTATTTTTTTATAAAAAATAACCATTAAAAGGATAAAAATTGAAAGGATTACGATTGTTCCTCCCGGAGCTAAATCTAAATGATAGGCTGCAAATAATCCTCCTAAAACAGATATCTCTCCAAATAAAATTGAGAAAAAAATGGTTTGTTTAAAGCCTTTTGCAATACGAATACTAGCTGCAACCGGCAAAGTCATAAGAGAAGACACCAAAAGGATGCCAACAACCCTCATCGAGGCTGCAATCACAAGCGCAACCATTATGATAAATACAAAATGTATACTTTTAGCAGCTATCCCCGAGGCTTTTGCATATTCTTCATCAAAAGACAATAAAAACAATTCTTTATATAATAAAAGGACCGCTGCAACTACTATAATGCTAATAGCTAAAATGACCATTAAATCTGTTCGGCTTACAGCTGAGACGCTCCCAAATAAATAGCTAAACAAATCTGTATTGAATCCATTGGCTAGCGAAATAAAAATGACGCCAAGGCCAATTCCCCCGGAAAGAATAATTGGAATGGCTAATTCTTGATAATGGCTATATACACTTCTTAACTTTTCTATAAAAAGCGAACCACCAACAGAAAAAACCATCCCTAAATAGAGTGGATTTATGCCTGTCATCGCTGAAAAATATTTTTCCATAAGGAGGCTAGCCGCTATACCAGCTAATGTCACATGACTTAAAGCATCTGCTATAAGTGATAATCTTCTTACCACAATGAAAACGCCTAATAATGGGGCTAAAAAACCTATCATAATTCCTGTCAAAAAAGCATTTTGTAAAAATTCATACTGGAAAATACCCTGGATCATTGTCTAGCGCCTCCGTGTTCATGATGATGGGTAAGTAAATGTACATCATGACCATATACCTTGGACATTTCTTCCATTCTCATTTGCTCAAATTGATTCGTATCTCCATGAAAATGTAAATGTTTATTAAGACAAGCTACATGTGAAACTTTATCGGAGACAGTTCCAATATCATGTGTCACCATTAACAATGTGATGCCTTTATTTTTATTTAAATGCGCCAACATTTGATAAAAATTATTTACATTTTCCACATCTACACCAACAGTCGGTTCATCTAGGATCAATAGCTCTGGTTCACTTACAAGCGCACGTGCGATAAAAACTCTTTGCTGCTGTCCCCCAGATAGCTCCCCTATATTTCGATGAATAAAATCTCTCATTCCAACTGCCTCTACGGCCTCAACCACCTGAGCAGAATGTTCCTTTTTAAAAACCTTGAATATCCCCATTTTCTTGGTTAATCCACTAGCCACAACTTCAAACACAGTGGCTGGAAAGCCGGTATTAAACGAATTCGCTTTTTGGGATACATAGCCGATTTTCTGCCAATCTTTAAATTTACCTTGTTCCTGACCAAACAAATAGATTTTTCCTGTTTGCACTTTTAGCAAGCCCAAAATTAATTTAAGTAAAGTGGACTTCCCTGAGCCATTGGGACCAACGATCGCTAAAAATGCTCCCTTTGGAATAGATAAACTGATGTTTTCAAGAACATAATCCTTTTCATATTGGTAATATACATTTTTTATTTCAATAATAGATTCCATTTAATCTTTCACCTTTTAATTTTAAGAATCATTACGATTTAACTTTAGTAGTATACAATAGCTATATAAGAATGTAAAGGAAGGAATTTTTGAATTACGTTAGGCATATTTGTCACCAACCAGCCTCATCTTCATACATTAGCAAGGAGGAGTGGTTCGAGTGAGAATTTTTGAAAGTATCATTAATCATAAGATAAACAATATCTCTGCTGAGGAACTGTTAAAATACGCAGAACAGTTTCATATTTCAGTGACCCCACAGCAGGCGAAAAAAATAGCTACCTATTTAAAAGGAAAAAATATCAATATTTTTAATGACAGGGAACGTACCCAATTAATTAAAGAAATTGCTAAAACTGCTGGACCGGAAACAGCAAGAGAAGTAAATAAACTATTCTTAGAATTAATAAAAAAATAACCGTATAAAAGCTGTGCAAATTCTGCACAGCTTTTTACGGCTCTTATGATTTCATAATCTTATCAAGTAATTCTTCATCAAACTGCTGGCTCCGAAGCATAGCAATTTCATATTTATAAGGAGCCTTTTTATTTTTTTTATCATCACCGACAAACGGGGTTTCCAATATTTTTGGAATGTCTGTTAATTGTGGATGATGGACAATATAATTTAAAGCTTTAAAGCCAATATGACCAAAGCCAATATTTTCATGACGGTCTTTTCGTGTCCCCACTGCGTTTTTACTATCATTTATATGGAGTACCTTTAAACGATCAATACCAATAATTTTATCGAATTCATTTAATACACCATCAAAGTCTTCAACAATATTGTAACCAGCATCATGGGTATGGCATGTGTCAAAACATATGGAAAGTTTATCATTAAATTTAACACCATCAATGATCTTCGCTAGTTCTTCAAAAGACTTGCCACATTCTGAACCTTTTCCCGCCATCGTTTCTAGAGCAATTTGTACTTGTTCTTGACCGGTTAACACTTCATTTAATCCCTCAATAATCTTCTTGATCCCTGCCTCTTCTCCAGCACCAACATGAGCTCCCGGATGAAGGACAATTTGTTTTGCCCCTATTGCTTCCGTACGTTCAATTTCTGAACGAAGGAAACGAACGCCTAACTCAAAGGTATCAGGATTTGAAGTATTACCAATATTGATAATATATGGAGCATGTACAACAATTTCTGAGATTCCATGCTCCTCCATATGTTTTCTTCCTGCTTCAATATTAAGATCTTCTATTTTTTTTCTTCTTGTATTTTGGGGAGCACCTGTATAAATCATAAATGTGTTTGCCCCGTATGAAACAGCTTCTTTACTCGCAGCTAAGAGCATTTCTTTCCCGCTCATAGATACGTGTGAACCAATTTTCAGCATCATATTCTCTCCCATCTATATGATTATTTCTTCTTTTTTAATCTTCGCTGTCTTTTTTTCATTTTCTCTATTTCATACTGCATTTTCTTTTTATAACCCGGTTTTACTTTTTTCGGTTTTTTTATCACAGCTCTTACCAACTGATCTGTCTCATCCTCTGGCTTTACACGAGTTTTACGGCGATTTCGATGCTCTATCTCAATAAACTCTCCATTCTTCAAATCAACATTTTTAAACCGAATTCCCATCTTTTCCAAACGGTTTAATGCATCCTCATCTGATAAATCATAAATGGTTAATGCAATCCCAGCATTACCTGCCCTTGCCGTTCTGCCAACTCTGTGAATATAAAAATCCAAATCGGAAGGTAACTCATAGTTAATGACATGACTAATCCCTTCTATGTCGATACCCCTAGAAGCAAGGTCGGTTGCAACGATATATTGGTACTCCAAATCTCGGATTTGCTTCATCATTTTTTTTCTTTCTCTTGGAGTTAAATCACCATGGACACGCCCTACTTTTAAGCCCTTTTCATATAAGAACTGGGCCACTTCTTCTGCCATTTTTTTCGTATTCACAAATACAATGGCCAAATAAGGGTTGTAGGCAAGGAGAGCATCATGGACAAGTTCCTTTTTATCACGATGTCTTGATGGCAGGAGATAATGCTCTAAATTCGCTTGGGACTTTCTTTTCGGATCAATATGAATCGTTTTCGGATTTTCCATATATTTTTTTAAAAATGGTTTAAGTTTTTCTGGAATCGTTGCTGAAAAAACGAACATTTGTAGGTTTTCTGGCATTTTCGCTGCAACCCTGTCCACATCTTCGATAAATCCCATATCAAGCATCATATCTGCTTCATCAACAACCAAAATATTAGAGGTATGTACAAACAAAGCCTGTTCATTCACTAGATCATTAATTCGACCAGGAGTCCCAACAACAATATGCGGTTGTACCTTTAATTTTTCTATCGTCCTCTGCTTGTCCGTTCCCCCGACAAACAATCTGGTCATAATGGATTGTTCCGGTTGACAATGATCTGTAACTCTTAAGATTTGGTCATAAATTTGAGAGGCTAGTTCCCTTGTCGGAGCTGTAATAACAGCCTGAACTTCTTTTTTATCCGGATTTATTTTTTCTAATATAGGCAGAACATAAGCAAATGTTTTACCAGTTCCCGTTTGGGATTGACCAATCGCACTTTCTCCCTTAATGATCAATGGAATCATACGTTCTTGAATTTCTGTTGGTTCATAAAAACCTAAACTATTTAACGCCTCCATAATGAATGGCTGAAAATGAAACCGTTCAAATTTATTCATGACTTTCATTTCAATTCTCCTTAAAAAATTCTTATTAATGATAGGATGATTTCATTTATACAGATATCTACTATTTATTCCATCAAGTTATTATAGTAAAGTTCTTAATAAATCTCCAGTTATTATCATCTTCTACAATCTATCCGCTTTTGAAACACAGAAAATTATCTAGTCATATGTCGATTACCTAAACCAAATTAGGTATATTGCATATTTTAAACCAAGAGGTTATCAATGAAATTTTGGACTTCTCAAGCGACTTCCTTACTTAATCATAAGTGGAATTCACATTTCTGCCCGTAGGCAATATTCGGAGAGGAGGATACGTATGCAGCAAAGAACTATGTTTCCCATACAAAGAGGGATGGGGCCAAGTGCATTTACAGGAAGAAACCCAATGATGCGGTTTGGCACCAATTCATTTGCTAACGGAAGACCAATGATGGGGCCAGGATTTATTGGCGTAAGAAGGCCGATGATGGGACCACGGGCTACCCCCTTTGGCGGCATGATGGGAAGACAGCACATGGGTGGTGGCGGATTATTATCCAGTCTTTTTGGCAGGAAAAACTCCATGGGTAGCGGATTTATGGGAATGCCTGGTGCAGGTGGAGCACAAAGAACTGGTGGCCTACTTCAATCATTGACATCACCAGGTGGTCTTAATAATTTCTTAAATAATACACAACAAGTATTAAAAACTGCTCAAACTCTTGGACCAATGATACAACAATATGGTCCGCTTGTAAAAAATCTGCCGGCATTGTGGAAGCTATACCGAGGATTAAAAAATGCCGATACAAATGAAACGACTAATACTGAAAAAACGGAACCAATAAAGGATGAATCCACTTCTTTTGAGTTATCAGATAAAAAGAAAAAAAAGAAGAGTGCCTCTGACTCAAACACACGTCCCCAAAATACAGTTCCAAAAGGAACTTCAGTCCCAAAATTATATGTTTGATCAAGAATGCCGTAATAAACGGCATTTTTTTATGGAATAGACTTTGGAAATTGGACTCTTTGTATAATTCCTATTCATTATATATAATAAACATATAATCTAGTAAACAGCCATTCCTAGGAGGATTTTTTTATATGAAAGTTATCAAGATTTCACCGCGTGGCTATTGTTATGGTGTCGTTGATGCCATGGTCATTGCTAGAAATGCGGCTTTAGATAAATCATTACCTCGTCCCATTTATATATTGGGAATGATCGTGCATAACAAACATGTAACTGACGCATTTGCCGAAGAAGGAATTATCACATTAGATGGAAAGAACCGCTTAGATATTTTAAAAAAAGTAGACAAAGGTACTGTCATTTTTACTGCCCACGGAATATCACCTGAAGTAAGAGAGCTGGCAAAAAAGAAGGGGCTTGTTACCATTGATGCAACTTGTCCTGATGTAACAAGAACACATGAACTTATTTATGAGAAGGCAAAGGAAGGTTTTCATACGATTTATATCGGTAAAAAAGGACATCCGGAACCTGAAGGTGCACTTGGTGTTGCCCCTGGAATGGTCCATCTTGTGGAAACACCAGAAGATGTAGAAACCTTGGAACTAAACTATGATAAACTGATTGTCACAAACCAAACTACCATGAGCCAATGGGATGTTGCTGAGACAATGAAAAAAGTACAAGAAAAATACCCTCATGTTGAGGTCCATAATGAAATTTGTCATGCAACACAAATTCGACAAGAAGCCGTTGCAACACAGGCAAAGGAAGCAGATGTGACAATTGTTGTCGGTGATCCGAAGAGTAATAATTCAAATCGGCTTGCTCAAGTTTCTGAGGAAATAGCAGGAACAAAGGCTTACCGAATTGCTGATATTACTGAATTAGAAATTGATTGGATAAAAGATGCAGAAACAGTTGCTGTCACTGCTGGTGCTTCCACCCCAACACCAATAACGAAGGAAGTCATCACCTTCCTTGAGCAATTCGACCCGAATAATAAAGCTACTTGGGAGCGTAGAAAAAAAGTCCCATTAAATAAAATTTTACCAAAAGTAAAAACGAATTAAGTAATGGCAAGTACCCTAGCAGTACTACGATAAGTTAACATCGATTTGCCTTCGGCTTATTATGTTTTATCATATCCTTGTTGGAGCACACTGGGATATAGGCCGAAAATGCAAAATTATTTCTTGTATCAAAAAACCGGTCAGTTGACCGGTTTTTTACTTAAATTGAAATGGATCAGTATTAATTTCTGAAGGGAAAATCTCTACTTCGTAACCGGCTTCGTCACAAAGTTTAAGTAGTATGTTTGTTAGTCCCTTTTTCATGATTTTTTCAACATTATGTCCTGGGTCTATCATATTTAATCCTTCCATCATTGCATCATGAGCAGTGTGGTAATATATATCCCCCGTTACATATACATCTGCACCTTTAAATTTCGCATGCTGCCAATATTTATTACCGTCTCCACCTAATACTGCTGCCTTCGTTACTTTCGTATTCAAATCGCCTACTACGCGAACCTGTTTTACATCAAGAGCTGTTTTTACCTTTTCAGCAAATTCACCAAGAGTCATTTCATCAATTTTTCCAACTCTACCAAGCCCCAATACCTCACCTTTGTTTTCGAGAGGGTAAACATCATAAGCAACTTCTTCATAAGGGTGGGCTTTAATCATTGCTGAAATGACTTTCTTTAGAAGCTTATCTGGGACAATCGTTTCAATTCGAACTTCATCCACTGCTTCTATTTTTCCAGCACTTCCAATATAAGGATTTGTATTTTCACCTGGCATAAATCGGCCTGTTCCACCAGTAGAAAATGAACAATGACTGTAATTTCCAATATAACCAGCACCAGCATCCCCAAGAACACGGAGGAGCTCGTCTGCATGACTCTCAGGAACAAATACCACCAACTTCTTGAGTCCTGTCTCAAATGTCGGAACCAATACTTCCACTTCTTTTAAGTCTAAGGCATCTGCCAGCAAGTCATTGACCCCACCTTTTGCTACATCAAGATTCGTATGAGCAGCATAAACGGCAATATCATGCTTAATCAATTTCTCAATCATTCTTCCCTGTACTGTATCGGTAATAATGTTTTTTAATGGACGAAAAATAGGTGGATGGTGAGCAATGATTAGCTGAACGTCTTTTTCTATTGCCTCATCAATCACATTTTCCAGAACATCAAGTGCAATCATGACACGATTAACTTTCTGGTTTAAACGGCCGATTTGTAGACCTATTTTATCGCCCTCCATCGCTAAGTTTTTCGGTGAAAACTTTTCAAAAAGCTGAATGATTTCATGACCGTTCGGTTTCTTCAAGGTGCAATCCCTCCTTAACCAGTTTGATTTTGTATTCCAATTCCCGTCTTTTTTCAATGGTTTCACGTTTTTGTGCGGCATGTTCAAGCTGTTTGTTAATGCGCTGCCAATTTTTCAGTTCAAGCAACCATTTTTTCTTAAATACCTCGTCTTGTTTTTTAAGAAGAAAAGGCCCCATTAATAATTGTAAATCAATTGTATTATCGTAAGGTCTTTTTGGATCTCCTTTTTCAGCAACCAAAATTTCATAAATTTTTCCGTCTTCCTCAAGAATTTCTTCATTAATAAGTTCCCATCCATTTTCCAATAACCATTTCCGAATGGAAATCGCACTAATATTTGGTTGAAGTATTAAGCGATTAACAGTGCTGAGTTTTTCCTTTCCATTATCTAAAATGTTTGCAATCAAAGTACCACCCATACCGGCAATCGTTATGCAATCCACTTCCCCCGCATGGATAACTTCCAGGCCGTCCCCCATTCTAACTTTAATCATTTCTGTTAATCCTTCGGCCTTTACATTTCGTACTGCTGACTGGTATGGACCTTCTACCACTTCTCCAGCAATAGCAAATTCAATCTGTTGATGTTTTGCTAAATAACAAGGTAAGTAAGCATGATCCGAGCCGATATCTGCAATCCTTGCCCCATTAGGAACATATTTAGCTACAGTTTTCAGACGGACTGATAATTTATTTGAATTCAATTAACACACCACTCTCTAATTAACATTATGTATTCCTAACAAGTATGAATAAATGCCCAAGCACCTATCAGCAGAGTATACCCTGAAGTCTCCAATTAAGTGAAAGGAATTTCGTAGAGCCCGAAGCGATTTGATGTTGATGGATCAAAGGGAGGAGAGTAAAGGCGCCTCACCGCTAGGGCGCTTGTACTAGACCATAATTAAAATAAAAAAATCTTTTCTTCTCTTATAAAAAAGGTCCCTTACATATGCAAAGGACCTAATGTAACCATTTATTATTTAAGCTTCATTAACCAATCAGCCATGGCTGCAGCCTGGTCTTGCTGAACGAGGCCTGCAGGCATTGTGCCTTTACCTTTTGTGACAATTTCCATAATTTCTTCTTTAGAATATTTGTCACCTACACCCTTTAATGGAGGACCAACTGCTCCTTGATATTGATCACCATGGCATCCAACACAAGATTGCTTATAAATATCTTCTGGCTTGGATGCAGCCACTTCTGTTTTCTCTTCTCCTCCACCCTCTTGTTCTTTAGCTAGCTCTTCCGAATCACCAAGGCCTTTGAATGACAACAAAAACATGAGTCCAATTCCAAAAACCATGATCAAGATGTAAGGAATAACCGGATTACGTTTCATGATACAACCTCCCTTATGTATAACCCTCTGTTATAAAAATAATCCAATACAAACAACTATTATTTTACTTTAAAATGTACAGAAGGAAAAGCCCTAAACTTATTTTGTCACTATAATCTTTATATAATGACCCATTTTCTAATAATAAGATCTCTTGGACGATAAATGAAAGGAAGCCGAATCTCTTATTCAGCCTCCTTTTATATTTTCCAATATTATTATTTACATCCAATTAATCTTGAAATCACCATTCTTTGAACCTCAGACGTACCTTCACCAATTTCAAGAAGTTTTGCATCCCGCATCATTCTTTCGACATGGTACTCCTTCATATAACCATAACCACCATGAATTTGTACCGCTTGGTTAGTAACCTCCATACATATTTCCGATGCATATAATTTACACATCGCAGCCTCCTTAGTGAATGGCCTTCCTTGATCCTTCAACCAAGCAGCCTTATAGACCATATTTCTAGCTAACTCAATTTTCATCGCCATATCAGCAAGCTTAAATTGAATCGCTTGGAAAGAAGAAATAGACTTGCCAAATTGCTTTCTTTCTTTTGCATAGGCGAGTGCTTTCTCAAATGCTCCTTGAGCGATCCCTACTGCCATAGCTCCAATCCCTATACGTCCTCCGTCTAAAGTAATTAAAAATTGTTTAAACCCTTCCCCTCGCTTACCTAAAAGATTTTCCACTGGAACTCTTACATCTTCTAACACAAGTTCGGTAGTATTAGAAGAATTTAATCCCATTTTTTCATAATTGTCGATAATCGTAAACCCAGGTGCATCTGTAGGAACAATAATAGCACTAATTTCCTTCTTTCCACCTTTTTCATTCGTGACAGCTGTAAGTGCTAAATGTTTGGCATAGCTGGCATTAGTAATAAAGCATTTATTTCCATTGATAATAAATTCCCCATTTTCTTCTTTGGCAGTCGTCATAGTACCGCCAGCATCTGAACCAGCATTTGGTTCAGTTAACCCAAAGGCCCCGAATGTTTCACCTGTACATATTGGAGTTAAATATTTTTGTTTTTGCTCTTCTGTCCCAAATAAATAAATGGGAGCCCCTCCCAAAGATATATGGGCAGAATATGTGATTCCTGTTGAACCACAAACCCTGCTAAGCTCCTCCACAACTATGGCAAAACTGACGGTATCAGCTCCACCGCCCCCATATTTCTCCGGGAATGGTAGCCCCATCATCCCTAATTCAGCTAATTTCTGAAAAATTTCAAGAGGAAACTGTTTTGTACGATCTCTTTCTATGGCACTTGGAGCTACCACTTCCTCAGCAAACTGACGAATCGTTTTCTTTATCATTTCTTGTTCAGTAGTTAAATCAAAATTCATCTCCATCTCCCCTAACCGACATTTGTATACGCTTTCTTTTTCTATTATAAAAGGAAATGATTGTAATTCTCAAGATTTAAAAATTTCTAAAAATAAAATATTATCTGTATATAATAATATGGTAAGAATTAACAGCGTTTAATTTTTAAATGTTTACTTTGATGCTAGGATCAAATTCCTTTTCTTTTTGCTTTGCCAGCAAAATAAATTTTGAAAAATTTTAAAAAGATAGCCATAAGTCCATTTGCAAAATGAGAGACAATTCAGTAAAATGATTAGCAAGGAAGTGCTTACATTTTTTTTCTAAACTTAAAGCCAAGGATCCAAGTTAGGGGCGTATGGACAATCTAAGGTGAGTCATTTTTGACTAAACATAGGGTGTAAAATTGAAGACGTCTTGAAGCTAACACTAGAAAATTCTCAAAAGCGTAAAGTAATTTTGGTAAAAAAAAGTTTACTCCCCGAAAGGAGTAAACCATTTGATTGAATTATTCTAAGAAATCCTTTAAACGCTTGCTACGGCTCGGATGTCTTAACTTTCTTAGTGCCTTTGCTTCGATTTGACGGATACGCTCACGAGTAACACCAAAAACCTTGCCTACCTCTTCTAGTGTACGAGTCCGTCCATCATCTAAGCCAAAACGTAAACGAAGAACATTTTCTTCTCTGTCAGTCAGAGTATCGAGAACATCTTCTAGCTGCTCTTTTAATAATTCGTAAGCAGCATGTTCTGATGGTGAAGTGGCATCTTGGTCTTCAATAAAATCTCCTAAATGTGAATCATCTTCTTCACCAATTGGAGTTTCAAGTGAAACAGGTTCTTGAGCAATTTTTAAAATTTCCCTAACTTTGTCAGGAGTCAAATCCATATCTTCTGCGATTTCTTCTGGTGTTGGTTCGCGGCCGAGATCTTGAAGTAATTGACGCTGTACACGAATCAATTTATTAATGGTTTCAACCATATGAACCGGAATTCGAATCGTTCTTGCTTGGTCGGCAATCGCACGTGTAATTGCTTGGCGAATCCACCAAGTGGCATAAGTACTAAATTTAAAACCTTTACGGTAATCAAATTTTTCTACTGCTTTAATTAGCCCCATATTACCTTCCTGAATGAGATCAAGAAACAGCATTCCACGGCCAACATAACGTTTAGCAATACTTACAACAAGACGTAAGTTTGCTTCTGCAAGTCGACGTTTTGCTTCTTCATCGCCTTGTTCAATGCGGTGAGCTAATTCGATCTCTTCTTCTGCAGATAATAAGTCCACTCGGCCAATTTCCTTCAAATACATTCGAACCGGATCATTGATCTTCACGCCAGGAGGAACGCTTAGATCATTTAAATCAAACTCATCGTCGTCCTCTTTTGATAATTCCTTGAGGCTTGGATCTTCCTCATCATCACTTTCGCCAACTAATTCAATTCCTTGATCTCCAAGGAATTCGTAAAATTCATCCATTTGGTCAGATTCTAAATCAAAATTAGACATTTTTTCGGCAATATCATCATAGGCAAGGACGCCGACTTTTTTACCCATTTCGGTTAACTGATCTTTTACTTGTTCAAGGGTTAATTCATTCTCAACCTCATTTGAACGGGCTGATTTTTCAGCAGCCATATGGGGGTCTCCTCCTTCCAAAAATCAAAGACACAATTTATAAGACTATAAAGAATTACGCAATTGTTTTATTTCCTCTAAAATGGAAATTGCTTTTTTAAAATCCGTTCTTTCGGCTTCCTTCAGTTCCAACTCTTTTTCCTTTATTTTTAACAATTTTTTATGATTCAACACCTGTTTGATATAATCATGTAGCTCTTGCTCATTTAACTCATCATTTATAGGCATCATTTCAATAGTCGCGACCATTTTCCTAAGATTATCATCTTGTAAATAGGATAAAAATGCACTCACATTAGGTTCTAAATGATCCTCATAATATCCTAACAGGTAAGTTATTATTGCTTGATGTTCATCAATATTAAACGTGTTACCTTGCAATAATTCTTGAATTTTATAGGCTGTATCACGATTTTTTAACATGTGGGCAATTAAACGCCTTTCAGCAGTGTAGTAGGCGGGTTTTAATTCACTGACTTGGTTTTGAATATACAGAGGTTTTCTATTTTTTGTAGCTTTACTCTTTTCTTTCCTTTTTTCGGTAAAGTATATTTGTTTTTCCTGCTGTTTTAATGAATCAAGTGACAGTGAAAACTCTGTTGCCAATTGGCGTAAATAATGATCCTTTTCTACCGCTTTGGTTAACTTACTAATTTCTTTAATAATTTGTTCGATATAGGAAAGTCTATCTCCTTCATTTTGAAGATTTTTTCCTCTTCGAAAGTAAAGAAATTTAAAACCCATCCAGGTGTAACTTGCATCAATTACATCTTTTCTAAATTTCTCTGGACCAAAAGTCTTAATATATTCGTCTGGATCAAACCCATCTGGCATAATCGCTACTTTTACTTGAAAGCCTGCATCATCTAGAAGGTTTCCTGCACGAAATGCAGCCTCAATTCCAGCATTATCAGAATCATAGCAAATGGTGATGGAATGAACGTTTTGGCGCAATATGGCAATATGCTCATCTGTTAAAGAGGTTCCCATAGTCGCAATGCCATTTTCTACACCAGCACGATCGGCCGCAATGCAATCAGCAAATCCTTCAAATAAAACTGCATGTTGTAATTTTTTTATAATAGGTTTGGCAAGATGAAAATTATATAAAATTTTACTTTTATTAAAGATTGCTGTTTCGGGACTATTTAAATACTTTGGCTCATCAGCCCCTAATGATCTCCCAGAAAAAGCAATCGTTTGGCCATGACGGTCAAATATAGGAAACATAATTCGATCCCTAAACCGGTCAAAAAATGTTCCATCTTTTTCTCGCTTTATGATGAGTCCGGCCTTTTCCATCCACTCTGGTGAGAAATCCCTCTTGGCAAGAAATTTAACAACAAAATCCCATGAATTTAAAGAGTAGCCAATTTGAAATTTATCAATAGATTCTTTTGTAAAACCTCTTTCCAAAAGATATTCCAATGCATGCTGGCCTTCTTTTGTATTTACCAATAAATGATGGTAAAATTTCCTTAATAGTTCATGAGCGTCTTTAGCTGCTTGGATTTCCTTAGATGCCTTTTTCTCACCAAGATTAGAGGTGACATTTATTTCAAGTTCGATATTCGCTCGTTCAGCTAGTTTAACAACAGCTTCTTGAAATGAAATTCCCTCTATATCCATGATAAACGAAAAGACATTACCACCAGCTCCACAGCCAAAGCAGTGAAAAATTTGTTTATCAGATGATACTGAAAATGATGGGGTGTTCTCTCCATGGAAAGGACATAATCCGAAGTAATTTCTCCCCTGCTTTTTCAGCCCGACATAATCGCTTACGACTTCGACAATATCGAGTGCCTGACGTATTTGGTCAATTTTCTCTTCGGGAATACGGTCTGCCATGAAAACAACTCCAATAAAAATACAGGTATTCTCCAAGGACCTACAATATCTCTGTAAAATTTGACAAAATTCTTGTTAATTCTGTCTTGAATCTTTGTCGATCCTTTTCTTGGAAAGGTTTAGGGCCTTTACCGAATACTCCTCTTCTTCTTGCCTTCGCATGTAAGAATCGAATATCCAAGGCAGTTTGAATCTCCTCTTCTCGAAACATAAAACCTTTAGGAGATAACACTTGAACACCCGTAGGAAGCAGCGTAGAGGCAAGACCAATATCTTGCGTAACTACAATATCTCCTTGACCTGCATGATTCATTATAAACAAGTCGACTGCTTCTTTCCCTGCATCAACATATTTCCAGCGAGCATATGTATACTCTTCTTTCAAGTAATGATCGTACGAAGCTACTAAGATAACAGCCGCTGAAAACAAAGAAGCAATTTCGACAATCTCCGATTTCACCGGACATGAATCTGCATCGACAAAAATTGTCGGAAAGACTTTTTCATTTTTATTAATTCTACATCACTCCACATATTCCTTCTTTAACCTATAATTTTGTTCAGAAAACTCGCTAGGAATAGGCAGAATCAAACAATTTAGCAAGTTAACTTAATAAAGTAAGATAGCAAGAAAAAATATTAATATTAAGGTAAAAAAGGAATTATGTCGAATTTTTTCGCAGGTTAACCTTGACATCTCACAATAAATAGTTTATTCGTTCAACTGCAAGTCTAAACCTAAAAAGAGATATTTTTATCACAATTTTTTATTATAGTATAAATATTATCATTTTGCCATAATTTTTTCTGATTATTTTTTTCCTTTCTTTCGAAAGAAATAGCACATAACCGAACGATTATGTGCTAAGACCTGCTCTTTTGAAAATAATTAATAATCACATTTGCTGTTTCTTCTACGGCTTTGTTTGTGACATCAATAACCGGACAACCTATTTTATTTACGACCTTTTCAAAAAAATCTAATTCTTCTTTTATACGATTAATATTTGCATAACTTGCCTGATCATTTAAGCCTAATGATATGAGACGTTCACGTCTTATATGATTTAATTTTTCTGGACTAATTTTCAATCCGAAGCATTTTTCCTTCGGTACCTTAAACAGTTCCTCTGGTGGATCTACTTCAGGAACAAGCGGGACATTGGCAACCTTTAACCGCTTATGTGCAAGATACTGGGATAATGGTGTTTTAGAGGTTCTGGAAACCCCAATTAATACTATATCTGCTTTTAATATTCCCCGAGGATCACGCCCATCATCATATTTCACGGCAAATTCAATCGCCTCAACTTTTTTGAAATAATCCTCATCCAATTTTCGAACTAGTCCTGGTTCACATAATGGAATTTTTCCAGTAAATTCTTGAATCTTATCCATAATTGGACCCATCAAATCGACAGCAGGTATCCCTTCTTTTTCTGCTCGTTCTTTCATGAATGTACGCATTTCAGGTTTAACAAGAGTATATGCAATCATCCCATTATCCAAGGAAACGAGTGATATAACCTCTTCAATATGTTCTTTATCTTCCACATACGGGAATCTTTTTAATGTCATACCTGATCCATTAAATTGACTAATTGCTGCTTTCGTAACCAGTTCAGCTGTTTCTCCTACTGAATCTGATACGACATATATTATGGGCGAATTCATCCTCCCAGATCATCTCCCTTATTTTAACTATTTTAAACCTTCTTCCCCTAGGGCAACAAAGGCTTTAGTAATATTCGTTTTAGTGACCCTGCCAATAACCTCATAGCCCTTTTCAGATTTTCTGACTACCGGCAAAGCATCTATTTGTTTTTCAATCAACTTTTTAGCAATCTCTATTAAAAGATCATCCCGTTCACACATCGTAATATTCGGCATTCTTGTCATAATAATATGAACAGGAATTGTAGTCAGTTCTTGTTTACCAATACTAGCACGCAACAAATCTTTTCTCGATAAAACACCAACTAATAATGAATTTTGGTCTACTACAAATAATGTTCCAACGTCCTCAAGGAACATCGTACAAATGGCATCATAGACAGATACATTCTCATTTACTACTACAGGAATCGATTGATAATCTTTCACATATATTTTCTGGAGATTTTCCGTTAATAGCTGTGTACCGGATTTACCAGTATAAAAGTAACCTACACGCGGTCTTGCATCTAAATAACCTGCCATGGTCAATATTGCCAAATCCGGTCTAAGGGTAGCTCTTGTTAGATTCAATTGGTCAGCAATTTGCTCTCCAGTAATTGGACCATTTTCCTTAACTATCTCTAATATTTGTTCCTGGCGTTTAGTTAATTCGATCGTTCTCACCACCTACAGCTATAATTTTCAGGTTATACATTAATAGAAATATTATATACTAATTGCCCTTCTATTGAAATAAATTGTGATCAATCAAATAAAAGGTGCGGTTTTAAGCCGCACCTTTTATCAGAATGAAATTTTTTCTTGTAAAAAACTTACAAGTTGGTCAATTGGTATTCTTGTCTGTTCCATCGTATCCCGATCCCTTACTGTCACCATATGATCTTCCTGTGAATCAAAATCATAGGTGATACAGAAAGGTGTACCAATTTCATCATGACGACGATACCTCTTACCGATTGAGCCAGCCTCATCATAATCCACATTGAAATGCTTAGATAATGTTGAAAATACCTCTCTTGCCCCATCTGATAATTTTTTCGACAATGGTAATACAGCTGCCTTAAATGGTGCAATGGCAGGGTGAAAATGCATGACAGTCCGAGATGTTCCGTCCTCCAGCTGTTCCTCATCATACGCATCAATTAAAAACGCAAGGGCTACCCGGTCTGCTCCAAGAGAAGGCTCGATACAATAAGGAATGTATCGTTCATTCGTTTCTGGATCAATGTAATTGAAATCTTCACCTGAGAATTGCATATGTTGTTTTAAATCATAATCTGTTCTTGAAGCAATCCCCCATAGTTCACCCCATCCGAACGGAAACTTATATTCAAAGTCAGTAGTCGCATTACTGTAATGAGACAATTCATCCTCAGAATGATCGCGAAGTCTTAAATTTTCTTTATTTAAACCTAATGACAACAGCCATTCTTCTGCAAACTGCTTCCAATAATCAAACCATTTCAACTCCTCTCCAGGTCGACAGAAAAACTCAAGCTCCATTTGCTCAAACTCTCTTGTACGGAAGGTAAAGTTACCTGGAGTAATTTCATTACGGAAGCTTTTTCCTATTTGCGCAATTCCAAAAGGAAGTTTTTTACGCATAGTACGCTGAACATTTTTAAAGTTAACAAAAATACCTTGAGCTGTTTCTGGACGGAGAAAAATTTCATTGGCACTTGACTCTGTAACACCTTGGAACGTTTTAAACATTAAATTAAATTGACGAATACCTGTAAAATCATGACTGCCGCAATCTGGGCAAGCAATATGATGTTCGTTTATTAACTCTTCCATTTTATCAAACGGAAGGCCATCTACAACCATTTCAATCCCTTTTTCTTCAAGCGCCTTTTCGATTAATTTATCTGCACGGTGGCGTGCCTTACAATTTTTACAATCAATCATAGGATCATTAAAGTTACCAATATGTCCAGATGCTTCCCAAGTCCGTGGATTCATCAAAATACTTGCATCTAAGCCTACATTATATGGAGATTCTTGAACAAATTTTTTCCACCAAGCGGCTTTAATATTATTTTTAAGTTCAACTCCTAATGGGCCGTAATCCCATGTATTAGCTAGACCCCCATAAATTTCTGAACCAGGAAAGATAAAACCTCTGTGTTTAGCATGTGAAACAATTTGTTCCATTGATACACTCATTGCTTTAACTCCTTTTTTCAAATAATAAATAAAAAACTCTCGACCCTATGCTTAAATAAAGCATAGGGACGAGAGTATACCCGCGGTTCCACCCTATTTGCCGCTAATAAAAAGCAGCCACTTTAAAAAATGTATACATCATTGCTCAGGAACGCCCTTCCTTAACACTCTATACCCTAGCTTCCACCATCCTAGGTTCGCTTTTATAGAGGATGTTAAGTACTCCTTTCCTTCAACGCAATTATTAATTTTAATGTTAATAATAACCAAAATAATATGGAATGTCAATAAGTGCTATAAAAGATTTCGAAACTCTTCCATTGAATTAAGAAATTTTTTCGTTTTAAAATGTAGACCTGAGTATTCTTCATAGTAGGCTGAAATCACTTTTTTTAGTTCCTCTTTTGTTTCATTCCTAACTGATATAGTACCTAATCTTGATAAATCAAAATAGTAAAACAACCTTAATAATTTAACAGTAGCTGGTGAAATTTTGAGATGATATGGGTCTTTGTCTAAACAGCGATGGCATAAAAATCCACCTTCACGAATTGAAAAAGAAAAATGTCCGTCAGTACTGGCACAAACGGAACATTGATTTAAAATTGGATATAATCCTAAAACATTTAGCATTTTCATCTCATAAATGTTCATTAAAATATCTGGGTCATTGCCTTCATTCAAATAGTGAAGCGTTTGAAATAATAACTCAAAATGAAAAGGATTTGGCTTTTTTTCCTCGGTACATTTGTCAGTTAATTCAACAATATAACTAGCATATGCAGTTAAAAAAATATCTTCTCCGATTGCTCGCATGGAGCTAATGATTTCTCCCTGCTGTAAATTTCCTAATCCCTTTCCTTTTTGAATTAAGAAATAACCATAAGTAAAAAGTTGGGTAATGGAAGAAAGACGGCTATTGGGCTTTTTAGCCCCTTTCGCCATTACGCCAATCTTTCCCCATTCCCTAGTATATATTGTTATAATTTTATTCGTTTCTCCATAATCCGTAGTTCTAATTATGATGCCTTCACATCTTTGAAACAAGACTTTCACCATCCAAGGGCGTACGACTTGCTAGATTGGATAATCGATTTGTGCTAGCTCTTCATCTAGTTTATTGGGTGTTTCGATTTCTTGTTTTTCTTTCTCCAATTCTTTAAAGAGGAGATATGTGTCAATATTACCTGTTTGGCTAAATATTTTCCACGTAAAATCCAACACGAAAACCCCACCTTTCAATATTTGACTAGCAATAATACAATCAAACCTTACATTTATCTTAGCCAGCCTACGCACTAATCATAATACGTAAATATTGTAAATTCTTTTTAGGCATATATTTCAGATGGTTATAATAACTTAGTTAAAGCGAATCCCTAATATTCGTCTTCATTAAAACCATATTCCCTGAGCTGCGACATTTTATTTCGCCAATCCTTTTGGACTTTAACCCAAAGCTCAAGGAAAACTTTTGAACCTAGGAGATTTTCGATATCTACTCTTGCGCGTTTTCCGATTTCTTTCAGCATGCTCCCTTGTTTGCCAATAATAATCCCTTTTTGGGAATCACGCTCAACAATAATAGTGGCCATAACATGAATAATGTTTTTACCTTCTTTGCGCTCCATTTTATCCATTACAACAGCCAGTGAGTGAGGAACTTCTTCCCTTGTTAAATGCAGAGCCTTTTCTCTTATCAATTCCGTAATAATAAACCTTTCAGGATGGTCAGTTACTTGATCTGCAGGATAGTATTGCGGTCCCTCAGGTAATATATCTTTAATTTGAGAAAGTAATCGCTCTACATTATTCCCCTCTAGAGCAGATATAGGAACAATTTCCTTAAAAGGATACTTTTCTTTATATGTTTCAATAATCGGCAACAATTCATCAGGGTGAATTTGATCAATTTTGTTTATAACAAGGAATACTGGTGTGTTAATGGATTGGAATTTTTCAAGAATATATTCTTCTCCACGGCCAAACCCTTCTTCCGCATTGACCATAAATAAAATTAAATCTACTTCTTTTAGAGTATTTTGAGCGACCTTCATCATAAAGTCGCCTAATTTATGTTTTGGTTTGTGAATACCTGGCGTATCGATAAATACCATTTGTACATCAGGAAGGGTTAATACTCCTTGAATTTTGTTTCGGGTTGTTTGCGGCTTGTCACTCATTATAGCAATTTTCTGTCCAATGACCCGATTTAAAAATGTTGATTTACCGACATTTGGTCTACCTATTATAGATATAAATCCTGACTTAAAGCTATTTTTTTCATGTATATTACTTAGCATGTAAATCCTCCGGTGAAAAAGCTCCTGGTAATAATTCTTCAACAGTAAGTTCTTGAATATCCCCTTTTAGATTCGTTAATACAACCTTCATGTCACGTGGACATAATTCTGAAATTACTTGCCGGCAAGCACCGCATGGAGAGCAAGGGCGTTCGGTATCAGCCACAACGGCCATTGCTTTGAACTCTCGATCCCCTTCTGAAAACGCTTTAAAAAGCGCAGTCCGTTCTGCACAATTACACATACTATAAGCTGCATTTTCAATATTACAGCCACCATATATTTTTCCATCTTTGGTTAAGAGAGCTGCTCCCACGGCAAATTTTGAGTAAGGAACATAGGCATTTTCTCTTGCTGCTTTTGCTTCTTCAATTAGTTGATTTATGTTCACTAGTCAATCTTCCTTTCCAGCAATTTACTGCTGTTTCTTTATTTTACATCAATTTGAAACCAAAATCATTAATTGTAAAGAAAAAATATCAAAAATTTTAAATTGTTGAAATATTCTCTAAAATAGAATTGATGATTCATTGGTTTAGTCATTTTATCGAATTTCTTAACTAATTTCAATTGTTCTTAATAGCTTAAACACATAAGGTATAAAAATGAATGCACCAATTATGATTGAAACAACCGCATAAACCAATACCGCACCTGCCGCCACATCTTTCGCCTGCTTTGCTAATGGTTTATACTCCAATGTAACGAGATCAACCACTCTCTCGATCGCGGTGTTTACCATTTCAAGACAAAACATCCCACTAATAAGTATCAGAACGATAAGCCATTCCATTTTATCAATAGAAAAATAAAATGACATCAATAATACAATACATGAACTTAGCAAATGAAATCTCATATTTCTTTCTTGCTTAACGACGGTTACAATTCCTTCAATTGCATATATGAAGGAATACCAAAATGGTTTATCCCTATGCTTCTCTTGTAAGCCCATACGCCTCTAAGATTTCCTTTTGTAGAGTGAACATTTCCTTTTCTTCTTCGTCAGTCATATGATCATAACCTAAAAGATGCAAAAAACCGTGAATTGCTAAAAAACCCAGCTCGCGTAAAAAGGAGTGACCATATTCTTCTGCCTGCTCCCTTGCTTTCGGTACAGAGATAATGAGGTCTCCTAAAATACGAGGCATATCTACACCAACTAATTCCATTTCACCTTCCCCAAGCTCTTCCATTGCAAAAGAAATTACGTCAGTTGGTGCATCCTTTCCCCGATAATCGCGGTTTATTTCACGAATTTTTTCATTAGTTACATAAGTAACGGAAACTTCACTATGTTTCTCAACCTTTAGTTTATTTGCAGCAAAATTTAACAATCTTTCTATTTCAAGTATTTGCTGTTCTGTTAATTCCTTTGTTTCATCTGTGCTATCAATCAGTAATGTCATGCTTGCTTCACCTTCTTTGTTAGTTCAGGGTATTCAATCCTTGAATGGAAGATTCCCTTTAATGTTTCACATAAAGTATAAGATACTGTTTCAATTTCCTTCATAGTGAGGTCGCATTCATTCAATTGCCCATCCTGTATACGGTCAGCAATGATTTTCTTTACAAGAGACTCAATCAACTCAGGTGTTGGATTAGGAATGGAACGCACTGCTGCCTCAACACTATCCGCAATTCCTATTACGGCACACTCCTTAGACTGGGCTTTAGGACCTGGGTAACGAAAATCCTCTTCTTTAATTTTAGAATGAGGATTCATTTGAAGTTCTTTATGGTAAAAAAATTGCAATAAGCTTGTTCCATGATGCTGCTCGGCAATATCAACGATTTCTTTAGGCATTTGGTATTTGCGTAAAATATTGGCCCCATCAACGGCATGAGCAATTATAATACTCGCACTTTTATCCGGTGTCAATCGATCATGAGGATTATCCTGATTCATTTGATTTTCTATAAAAAAGTGTGGCCGCTTTGTTTTTCCAATATCGTGGTAATAGCTACCTACTCTAGCAAGAAGACCATTTGCCCCTATTGCTTCACAAGCCGATTCCGCTAAATTTGCCACCATGACACTATGATGATATGTTCCTGGAGCTTCCATTAAAATCTTCCTCAATAAAGGATGATTTGGATTGGACAATTCAATCAGCCTCATGGTAGACAGTATTCCAAAGCTCGCTTCAAAAAATGGTAATAATCCTATCGTTAATACGGCAGATATGAGCCCGGAAACAAGAGCAGCAATAAAGTAATATCCATATTCAATCCCGGAAAAATGTCCATTGGGTAAAAACATCACTGCCAATAAGGTCATAAGATTTACCATTGCAGCAAATAATCCTGCTTGTAGGATTCTTGACCTTCGATTTTGATTACTTAAATAAAGGATACCTGCCAAGGAACTAAATAGTATATAAAATCCTACTGAGAAATTTAGTGTTCCAGACACTCCTTCATTAAATAAAATACTACCGCATAGTGAAAGGATTACGGATGTCAAAATAGCCAGTTTCTCATCAATTAAAATTTTTAACAGCATACCAGCTAATGCAGCAGGAAACAAATATCCTATCCAAGGATAATTATAAAATTGCAATAGACTAATAATCTTCATGAGAAAAATTGACAAAATAAAAATTAAACCAAACAACAAAAGATAAGTTTGTTTTTTTTCTGGCAAAGAAGATTTCATTAGATAAAAATTATAATATATAGCTGAAAGCATAATTACAATAAGTATGATTAAGCCAATAAACGGTTTATAAGTTTTTTCATTCTGAAGAAGGCCAACAAGCTTTAATTGACGATATATTTCTTGATCAATTAATTCCCCTTCTTCTACAATGACTTGTCCTTGAAGAATTTTAACCGGCTCTACGCTTTCAGCAGCCTTTTGACGAAGTTCTTCTGTAGCGGTAGGGTCATAAAATTCATTTTGTATGACTGCATATCTTCCCAGTTCAATAGCAGCCATTCTCAAATGATCATTCAAGGCTGTATACTTTAATTCTTCTTCCAGACTTTTTTTGGCATTCTCAACTTCATCCGCAGGGATTCTTTTCGTCATTACATTATTGATAGCAGTCACCGTTAAATCTTTAGCAATCGATAATTCATCATTACTAGCTTGTACTAAGGCCGTAAATACTTGGTTCGATAAATCCTTAGTCACTGTAGGTGTCAACTTTCCAGTTAACATCGTAATTTTTTCTGCCGTACTTGGTTCAGAGGTTGGTAAATGATCTTCAGCAGTTTCCTCCTCCGATTCCTTCATGTTTTCACTTATCTCATCATTAACTTCAGAGGCCGCATTAAATATAGAGGAAATGAGGTCTACTCGATTTTGGGCATATTCATTTTTTAATGTATAGACAGGTTGAACTTGATTGCGAGCCTCGGCCCGTTTTCTTTCTGTACTTTTTTTATCTTCAACAGTCCCGGGAGAGCGTATCGTCTTTTCTGCCACAGAAAAAAGATCAACATCCAACTTTTCAGGTTTTACATTCGTATACATTGCTGTATACAAAACAAGACCTAACACAATGAAAAAAAGGATTCGAAAAAAAGAAATATCCAAAAGTTTTCTAATTCGAATGAAATGCTGCTGCAGTTTTTCCAACAATATCCCTCCAACTACGGCTTAAAAAATTAAATGAAACATGTTTTGTCAAAAGTATTTTAGATAAAAACGAACTTTATGTAAAATGATAACAGTTTTTTGGATATATTTCACTATATTCCATATTGATTCACAGAAAAGTTATATTATTAAATCAAATAAGTAGGTTCCACAAAAGTCTTTATACCCTTCTTTTTGTAATTTAAACCGTAAACAGGGATGTTATTTGTTTTACACACAATTTGCGAGATTTAGAAATATCATTATTCAAAAATTTAAATAAAAAAGCTGATCCCAAAAAGTCATTAATAAGGACATTTGGGTCAGCTTCTCGAATTCTTTATTTATTTTCCTTTTTTATCATAGGCTTCAATAATTCTGCCTACTAGAGGATGACGTACTACATCACTTTGCTCCAAATAGACAAATGAAATGCCATTCACATTTTTCAATATTTCTTCTGCCTCAACTAATCCAGACTTTACCCCTTTAGGCAAATCAATTTGAGTGTGATCACCGGTAATCACCATTTTCGATCCAAATCCCAGTCTTGTCAGAAACATCTTCATTTGAGCATGGGTCGTATTTTGTGCTTCATCTAATATAACAAAGGCATCGTCAAGCGTTCGCCCTCTCATATAGGCAAGTGGAGCAATTTCAATCGTTCCGCGTTCAATTAATCGGCCTGTATGCTCTACCCCCAAAATATCGTGCAAGGCATCATACAATGGCCTTAAATATGGGTCAACCTTCTCCTTTAAATCTCCAGGAAGGAACCCTAGACTCTCCCCTGCTTCCACAGCAGGTCTAGTCAGAATAATACGATTTACTTGACCGTTTTTCAAAGCATTTACTGCCATTACAACAGCTAAATAAGTTTTACCAGTACCGGCTGGACCTATGCCGAATACTAAGTCACTTTTGTTAATGGCCATAATATATTGCCTTTGACCAAGTGTTTTAACCCGGATCGTTTTTCCTTTAATATTTTTGCCAATAACTTCATCGTATAAATTCACAAAATAATCGAGTGTTCCTTTTTCTGCCATCTGAATGGCATAAAGCACATCTCTTGGGCCTACATGAATACCTTTACGAATCACTAGCATTAATTTGTCTATAATCTGTCTAGCGACAGCAACTTGTGTTTCATCACCTGACAAGCTGACCGATTCGCCTCTTGTAATCATTTTGACGCCAAGCTCTTCTTCAATGATTTTTAAATTTTGATCTGAGTTACCAAGTAAAGCAATGGCCTCTGCCGGATTTTCAAGCTGTACATCAATAACTGTTAACTTCTCTGTCATTCACGAGTCTCCTTGGAAATCGGTTGTTCTACTGCGATGTTTTCAATCATTTTAAAATGTATATCCAGTATAACTTTACCATTTTTTACTTCCTTGTGTAAAATCTTTTCATCTTTAAACATAGCATCTTCATCCAATCGACTTTTTATTTCTTTTTTAGCCCTTTCTAAAGCAATTTGTTCCGCCTGTTCTTTCGTATAAGATCGGATAATATCTTCACTTTCACGAATAGTGGTTTGAATATAGGAAACTGGAAGCACCCATTTTAAAAAATGAAGTTTATAAATGGTCTTTTCCATTTCAAATTGCTTGTATTCTGGGTCTTTAAATCCCCAAATAGGTAACTCAAACTTTCCAAACGCAAGTGCATGTCTTTGTTTTTCATTTCCGTTTAATACTTTAAACTTCGTATCAAGCGGCTGCTCCACATGACTTTTATACCAAGTTTCCCCCCACACTTTTCCCTTGGCAGGGACGAGTTTCACGTTTTCCCCATCTTGTCCGATTTCACCGGATACAAGTAATTGTCCTTTTTGTACATAGTCATGAATATCAACGACCTTTTTGCCTTCTTCCACAAATGTTTTTACAATGATTGCCTTCTTTTTCGCCACAAGGTTTTGTGGGGATAGTTCCTTTTGTTTTTCTGGTTCGTTTTTTTCGACTACTTGTAAATGATAGGTTGTCCCCTTTAATTCCACACCAACCCATGTAAGATTTCCGACATTGTTAGTTAACTCTCTTTGTATTCCCTCTACATTTTTCACAAAAAATTGTAGTTTTCCAATTTTTACGCCCATCCTATCCAGTTCTTTGCGGATTTGATACTCAGTATCCGGTTTTGCACCTTTGATTTCTATACCCCAAATGACGTTTGAAAGAAGAAATATGATTAAAAGAAAGATAACCGCACCAGTAAGAAAACCGCTGTTTTTTAAGAGTCTCCTAAATAAAAACGGGACTCCTTTTCTTTTTAAAAATGTGATTTGACAATCAGTATGTCTAGCAAAATATCTGATGTTTTTGGCATCCTCAAGCTTCATTTGAAAAGTAATCGTTTCTGTACCATGCCGTTTTACATTCCAAATAATTATTTCATTCCTTGTGAGGACATTAATAAATCGCTCGATTCCTTTCCCGGTAATTTTAACCGTAACCATACCAAATAAAAAATCAATCCATTGGTTCTTCATTTTGTTCCTCCCGAATTTTCATTTATATACAAGACTTGATCAATTTTTCCTTCAAGTAAAATTTCTTCGGGTAGAATCGTCTTTATGACAAAAGATTTCCCCTTCACTAATAACTGTCCTTGTTTTAATAACAGTCGGAGTTCTTTATCTGTAAACGCTAGAAGCCCTCGATGATTTTCAATGTAAATATGAATTTGTCCGATCATGGTGATTCGTGGTAAATCCATCATGACATCTTGAGGAAGATCCATTTTTTTAGCCATCCAATTTCGAACCCGCTGGCCCCATTTTTTTGCCATAAAAAAAGAACCCCCTTTCATCTCATGTTTATGAAATGAAAAGAGGTTCTAGCACACCTTTTTCCAATTGAGCATCATGGAAATATCCTTACTCACAATGGTATTCTAAGAAACTTGAGCTTAAGAAATCAAGAGTGATGTAGACATCTCAATGTAATCCCTTTTTTTACCATGCTGTAGGCTTCTAACTGAGATCCAGGAATTACACTGAACTATAAAAGAGATTCACTAAGTCAAAGATATACTTACTTATTTTATTTAAGTAAAAAGACCACAGGTTTCCCTGTGGTCTTTTTGAGTCAGAATACTATGAAAGGTGTTGTTGTACAAATTTATTTACAAGCGCTCCATCGGCTTTACCTTTTACTTTAGGCATAATTGCTGACATTACTTTTCCCATATCAGCTTTTGATGTAGCGCCAACTTCAAGAATCGTTTGTTTGACGATCTCGGTCAGCTCTTCTTCAGAAAGCTGTTTAGGCAAATACAGCTCGACAATTGCGATTTCTGTACGAAGTTTTTCAACCAGATCTTGACGTCCGGCTTTATCAAACTCATGGAGGGAGTCTTTGCGTTGCTTTAATTCGCGAGAAAGGACTGTTAACTCTTGCTCTTCGGAAAGTTCTTTCACACCAAGCTTAATTGCCTCATTTTGCAAGGAAGCTTTTATCATCCGAATTACAGAGAGTTTGTCTTTTTCTTTGTTTTTCATCGCTTGTTTCATGTCATTATTTAAACGCTCGAGAAGACTCATGTATTACACCCTCTTAATACTTACGTTTTCTTGCTGCTTCAGACTTTTTCTTACGTCTTACACTAGGTTTTTCGTAGAATTCGCGCTTTCTTGCCTCTTGCAAAGTACCAGTTTTTGATACAGAACGTTTGAAGCGACGAAGAGCATCTTCAAGCGATTCGTTTTTACGAACGATAGTTTTAGACATTCTCTTTCCCTCCCTCCGAAACACAACACACTTACATCAATCCATTTACTTTGCAATTATAATATAACCTTTAAACAAGGTCAACTGAAATTCGCCAGTTTAAAACAAGTATGCACAATTTTTATACTTATTTTTTCACTTCGTTTTTATTTTCCTAAAAAAGTGGCATGTCCCCTCCTAAGTAGCCATACAATGAAAGGAGAGGTGAAGACATGCTATATATTGTATTATTTATCATATTTATTTTATTATTTATTTTCGGGATGACCATTATTAGGTTTGGATTGTTTAATTTATCAGCAAATAAATTAAAGGGTTGGTTGATCAAATTAACTGGAACCCCATTAAAAGGTTTGATCACCGGAACTTTTATCACCGCTCTACTACAAAGCAGTTCAGCAGTTATGGTTATTACCATCGGGCTCATTTCCGCTAGAATTATGACATTCCCACAATCAATTGGAATTATTTTAGGAACGAATATCGGAACTACTTTTAAAACGGAACTGATCACCTTTAATCTAGACCGTATACTTGTTCCTTTAGCGATTATAGGGGCGATCCTTATCCTATTTAATCATATTAAAATAAGAAGTATCGGTATGCTCTTCTTTGGTATTGCCTCTGTTTTCACTGCTATGAAAGGATTCGAATTATTAGCCCATCCATTAACAGAACTTTCAATGATCAAAGAATTTATTATTTCGATTAATGATAATATTATACTTAGTCTCTTAACAGGAGCCGTGATTACTGCGATTATTCAATCCAGTACTGCTATGACCGGAATTACAATGGGATTTTTAACAGCTGGGCTACTACAGCTTGATGCAGGAATCGCCATTGTTTTCGGAGCCAACATCGGAACATGTATTACCGCCTTAATCGCCTCCATTGGCGGAGGAAAAGAATCAAAATTAGCTGCGTATGCTCATATATGGCTCAATGTTTTTGGTGTCTTATTATTTACCCCTTTTATCCCATTGCTTACTGAATATGCACCTTATTTAGCAAGTAATAAGATGGTACAATTGGCTCATATTAGCGTTTTATTTAATGTTATCTCATCTTTGCTCGTATTGCCATTTGCTACTAAATTCGGAGAAATGATATTGTTTTTACATGATAGAAAACCAAATTCTCCAGTTATAAAGTAAAAGGACCGCACACGGTCCTTATTAAATAGCTGCTTCTTTTCTTGTAAATATTTCTTCCTTTACCTCAGCCCGATCTTCAACAACACGGACAAATTGACCTTCATTGTATGGATAACCGGCTTTTGTAATTTTTACCTTAACGATTTTCCCGATCATATCTTCTGTAGCAGGGAATACAACCTTTAAGTAGTTATCAGTGTAGCCAACATAAAGACCGGAATTCGCTTGCTCTTTAAACTCCTCTTCTGGAATCACTTCAAGAACTTCACCTTCAAATTGGGATGCATATTCTTTTGCAAGTTGATCAGATAAAGTTATCAAGCGATGAACACGTTCGTTTTTAATTTCTTCATCAATTTGATCTTCCATTCTAGCCGCAGGTGTCCCTGTACGTTTGGAATAAGGAAAAACATGAAGCTCAGAGAATTTATGTTTTTTAATAAAATTATACGTTTCCATAAATTCCTCTTCCGTTTCACCTGGGAATCCAACAATAACGTCAGAAGTAACGGCAAGTCCCGGAAGAACCTCTTTCAACCGATTTAATCGTTCAGCAAAGAATTCCATTGTATATTTACGACGCATTCTTTTTAATACTGTATTAGAACCTGATTGTAATGGAATATGCAAATGACGAACAACAATTTTTGAATGCTTAATTACCTCTATCACTTCATCCGTAATTTGGCTAGCTTCAATTGAAGAAATACGCAAACGCTCTAAACCTTTAACTTCTGCTTCTAAATCACGAAGTAGCATAGCGAGGTTGTAATCTTTCATGTCTTCTCCATAACCGCCAGTATGGATTCCTGTTAAAACAATTTCTTTATAACCTGCATCAACTAACTGCTGAGCTTGGCGAATAACTTCTTTCGGATCACGAGATCTCATAAGGCCGCGAGCCCACGGAATAATACAGAATGTACAGAAATTGTTACAACCTTCCTGAATTTTTAAAGAAGCGCGTGTTCTGTCGGTAAAGGATGGAACGTCAAGTTCTTCATACACACGATTCTTCATGATATTGCTCACACCGTTAATAGGCTGGCGTTCCTTCTTATACTGTTCAATATAATCAAGCATTTTCACACGGTCCTGAGTACCAATAACAATATCAACGCCAGGAATCGCCATAATTTCTGCTGGAGAAGTTTGAGCATAACATCCTGTAACACAAATAACTGCATCTGGATTTTTCCTAACTGCTCTTCGTATCACCTGACGGCTTTTTTTATCACCCGTATTTGTTACCGTACATGTATTAATTACATAAACATCTGCTATGGATTCAAATTCAACTCTCTCATAGCCTTCTTGTTTAAAAAGCTGCCAAATGGCTTCTGTTTCATAGTGGTTTACCTTGCAACCTAGTGTATGAAATGCAACTGTTGGCATAATTCTCACCTCAATAATTCAAAATGATAGGAAATAGCCGCTAGTGAATATAATGGGGCTGTTTCCGCACGTAAAATTCGTGGACCAAGTCCACAAAGACCAAAACCATTATTTTTTAATTGTTCAACTTCTTCAGCTGCCAGACCACCTTCTGGTCCAAACACAATAAGAAGTGATTTTCCAGGCTGCATCTGTTTTAAAACAGCAGAAAAAACGGAGGTTTCCCCGTTCCGACTTTCATCTTCAAATGCAACCAATTTATAGTCAAATTCCTTGCTTTTTTCCAGCAAATCTTTTAATCTCACAGGCGTTGATATCTTTGGCACCCTCACACGGTGAGATTGTTCTGCAGCTTCTTTAGCAATTTTTTGCCATCTCTCTACTTTTTTGGCTGCCTTTTTATCATCCCATTTAACAACAGATCTCGCTGCAGTAAATGGGATAAATTGATGAGCCCCTAACTCAGTCCCTTTTTGAATAATCCATTCCAGCTTGTCTCCTTTTGGAAGACCGCTTGCAATGGCAACTGAGATAGGAAGTTCGGAATCCTCTTCTTTCCATTGTACAACGTCTGCAACGACTCTTTCATCGGTAATTTCTGCAAGCTTGCATAAAGCTTGTCGTCCATCTGGATCAACACAAATAATTTGATCGCCTATTTCCATCCGCATCACTTTAACGATATGATGACGGTCATTTTCGTCTATGAAAAAGCGATCTTCTTTTGCTCGATGTTTAACAAAGTAGCGTTGCAATCCGAAGCACCCTCTCTAACACATAATACGATATATTTTACTAAAATTTATCAAAAATATAAAGAAAAAATAAAAGGGGACATAGCATCCCCCTACCATCAGCATTATAGCCTTTTTGAAATGATTGCAACCCAATCTTCCATTAAAATGGTTTCTACAATTTCAAATCCAGAATTCATTAAAGCTTCTTTTACTGAATCTTTTTTCTGTTGAATAATACCGGAAGTAATAAAATATCCTCCAGGCTTTACTACACGCGCAGCATCATCAGTAAACCTTAGAATTACTTCGGCTAAAATATTTGCCACAATAACATCTGCCGAGTTCTCTTCTACCCCATCTAGAAGATTGTTTTGAGAAACTGTCACAATATTGTTTACTTTATTAAGCTTAATATTTAATTTAGCTTGTGTTACAGCCACATCATCTAGGTCGTATGCTCTCACGTCTTCTGCCCCCAACATGGCAGCGGCAATACTTAAAACACCAGACCCGGTTCCAACATCAATCACTCTATCTCCAGGGCGGACCGTTCTTTCAATTGCTTGAATACACATGACCGTTGTAGGATGGGTACCAGTGCCAAAAGCCATCCCGGGATCTAATTCAATAATTAATTCATCACTGCTAACCGGGTGATAAATCTCCCATGTAGGAACAATGGTGAATTTTTCAGAAATCTTCACTGGATTATAATATTTCTTCCAGGCTGTTGCCCATTCCTCTTCATTTACTTCACTAATCGTAATTTTATTTTTTCCAACATCTATATCATAAATAATCAGATTATTGATCGACTCTTTAATAGCCTCTACAGTTTCTCCAAGAAAACTATTAACTGGCAAATACGCTTTAACAATGACCCCTTCCTCAGGGTAATCGTCCGGATTGAGTTGGTAAATTTCCCCGAATTGATCTTCCCTTTCTTTTGTCAATTCAAATGGATCCTCTATAACTACGCCGCTCGCCCCGGCCTCATGCAAAATATGTGATATAGGTTCGATCGCCTCATTGGTTGTGTGGATACTAATTTCAGACCACTTCATATTACCAACTCCAATACTTACTCGCCTTTAAAGGCCCGTTTTACTTTTGAAAAAAAGCTTTCTTCATGTCCACCAAATGGAGCATTTCCACTCGCTTCATCAAATTCACGAAGAAGTTGTTTTTGTTTTTCACTTAATTTTGTTGGGGTTATGATACGAACAAGAATATGTTGGTCCCCAACACCATATCCTCGAACGTTTGGAATCCCTTTTCCTTTTAAACGGAATTTCGTTCCCGTTTGAGTTCCCGCAGGGACTTTTAGTTTTACTTTACCGTGTAATGTTGGCACTTCAATTTCTGCCCCTAATGCAGCTTGAACGAAAGTAATTGGCATTTCACAATAAATATCATCGCCATCTCTTTCAAAGAATTCATGTGGACGAACATGGAAAACCACATACAAATCTCCAGGAGGGCCTCCATTAATACCTGCTTCACCTTGTCCAGCCATTCTTAATTGTTGTCCATCATCAATACCTGCAGGGATTTTCACATGGATTTTTTTCCGTTTTTTCACCTTTCCAGATCCACCGCAAGTTGAACATTTTTGTTTAATTTCTTTCCCAGTACCATTACAATAATGACAAGTTCTGCGATTAACAATACGTCCAAATGGTGTATTTTGTTCAATACTTATTTGACCTGAACCATGACAATGCCTACAAGTTTCTGGCTTCGTTCCAGGCTTAGCTCCTGAGCCATGACACGTTCCACATTCTTCTTCACGAGGAATTTCAATATCGGTTTCTTTTCCAAACGCTGCTTCCTCAAAAGAAATCGTCATTGTATATTGAAGATCCGCACCTTGTCTTGGCGCATTCGGATCTCGTCTACGTGAGCCGCCTCCGCCAAAAAAAGTATTAAAAATATCTTCAAAACCGCCAAAACCGCCAAAATCACTACCACCAAAACCACCGAAGCCTTGGTTTGGATCGGTATGGCCAAATTGATCATAATGTGCTCTTTTTTGGTCATCACTCAATACTTCATAAGCTTCTTTAATTTCTTTAAATTTATCCGCTGCATCCGGCTCTTTATTAATATCTGGGTGATATTTTTTGGACAATTTCCGATAAGCTTTTTTGATCTCGTCCTTTGTGGCATTTTTGCCTATACCCAGTACCTCATAGTAATCCCTTTTACTCATGATTACCACCACTCCCGAATCTGTCACATAAAAATTATTCTAACACCCCTAGAAAAGGATATCAATAAAAAAGCCAAAGCCGCTCATATAGACTTTGACTTTTTTACATTTACATCATTACTTATCGTCTTTTACTTCTTCAAACTCTGCATCAACAACATTGTCATCTTTTTTCGCAGTGGTACCTGCATCTTGAGCTCCTTGTTGAGCCTGAGCTTGTTGTTGAGCTTGCTCATACAACTTAACGGTTAATGCTTGAACAATTTCTTGTAAAGCATCTTTTTTGGCCCGAATTTCATTGATATCATTTTTCTCAATCGCCTGTTTTAATGCATCCTTCGCTTCATTTGCTTTGGAAACTTCGGAAGCATCTACCTTGCCTTCTAGTTCTTTTAAAGTCTTTTCAGTTGTAAATACAAGCTGATCGGCTTCATTACGAAGCTCAGCTTCTTCCTTACGTTTTTTATCTGCCTCAGCATTTTCTTCTGCTTCTCTTACCATTTTTTGGATTTCCTCATCTGATAAGCCAGTAGAAGATTTAATAGTAATTTGCTGTTCTTTATTCGTACCAAGGTCTTTAGCACGAACATTAACAATACCGTTTTTATCAATGTCAAATGTTACTTCAATTTGCGGAACTCCACGTGGAGCAGGTGGGATATCAGTTAATTGGAAACGTCCCAATGTTTTATTATCCGCTGCCATTGGACGCTCCCCTTGCAGTACATGAATATCTACGGCTGTTTGGTTATCTGCAGCAGTAGAGAATATTTGTGATTTAGATGTTGGAATAGTTGTATTACGTTCGATTAACTTTGTAAATACTCCACCCATTGTTTCAATTCCAAGTGATAGAGGAGTAACATCAAGTAATACAACATCTTTTACATCACCAGTGATAACACCACCTTGAATAGCAGCACCCATTGCTACTACTTCATCAGGGTTTACACCACGATGCGGTTCTTTTCCAATCTCTTTTTTGATTGCTTCTTGTACGGCAGGAATACGAGTAGAACCACCAACAAGAATTACTTTGTCAATATCTGCAGGAGTCATATCTGCATCACTTAAAGCCTGACGAACTGGTCCCATTGTACGTTCAACAAGGTGTGCAGTTAATTCGTCAAATTTAGCTCTTGTTAATGTCACTTCCAAATGAAGTGGGCCTGCAGGACCTGCCGTAATAAATGGTAGTGACACTTGTGTTGAAGTTACACCAGAAAGGTCTTTCTTGGCTTTTTCTGCAGCGTCTTTTAAACGTTGTAAAGCCATTTTATCTTGTGAAAGGTCAATACCATGTTCTTTTTTGAATTGGTCAACTAAATAATCAATAATCGCTTGGTCAAAATCGTCACCACCAAGACGATTATCACCAGCAGTTGCTTTAACTTCAAATACACCGTCACCTAGTTCAAGGATCGATACGTCAAAAGTACCGCCACCAAGGTCATAAACAAGAATCGTCTGATCTTGATCTGTTTTATCCAAACCATATGCTAAAGCAGCTGCTGTTGGCTCATTTATAATACGTTCCACTTCTAAACCAGCAATTTTACCAGCATCTTTTGTAGCCTGACGTTCCGCATCATTAAAATATGCTGGCACGGTAATAACCGCTTTTGTCACAGGCTCACCAAGATAATCTTCTGCATAAGATTTTAAATATTGAAGAATAATAGCTGAAATTTCTTGAGGTGTGTATTGCTTCCCTTCAATTTCCACTTTATGGGATGTACCCATATGACGTTTAATAGAAATAATTGTATTTGGGTTTGTAATTGCCTGGCGTTTCGCCACTTCACCTACTTGACGTTCACCATTTTTAAAAGCAACTACAGATGGAGTGGTACGATTGCCTTCAGGGTTTGGAATTACTTTAGGTTCGCCGCCTTCAAGTACAGCAACACAGGAGTTTGTTGTACCAAGGTCAATACCAATGATTTTGCTCATATACCATTTTCCTCCTTCAAATTTGTTATGTAGACTATTGATTTACTTTTACCATTGATGGTCGGATTACTCGATCCTTTAAAAGATATCCTTTTTGTAATTCTTCAATCACAATATTAGAGCCATAGTTTTCATCATTACCTTGCATTACTGCATGGTGATAATTAGGGTCAAATTCTTGACCAACCGCCTCAATAGGCTCTACACCTTCTTTTTTCAATGCATCTAATAGAGTGCGATAAACCATTTCCATTCCCTGGAGCAATGATTTTGTTTGATCATTATCTGCTTCAATTTGCAGTGCTCTTTCAAAGTTGTCTAATACAGGAAGTAAATCTGTCGCTAACTTTTGAGCTCTATATTTTTCGCTCGCCTCTTGATCTAATCTCGTGCGGCGTTTAAAGTTTTCAAAATCCGCCTGAAGTCGTAGGTAACGGTTGTCCGCTGCTTCAAGCTTTTCTTTTAACTCTTCAATTTCTTTTAAAAGCTCTTCACTGTTATCAGTAGCAGACTGTTCAGTTGTTTCCTTTTCCGTTTCTATTGACTGCTCATTCACTTCATCCTCAACAGCGGGTTTTGTTTCTTCATTGGTAAGTTCTGAATTAGTATTTTCTAAGTTTTCAGCTTCTTGTTCAACTGTCTTATTTTCGTTCGTCAACTTACTCACCTCCCTTAAAGAATCAAACACATATTACACCCATTTATCTTCACAATAAGAGGGGTGAAATGTTTTACTTTCACCCTTCTCAATATTACCATCATTATTACTCTTGATACAGCTTTGTAAACACCTCTGTCAAATCTCTGCTTATTATTTTTAGTAAGCTGATGACACGGGAGTACTCCATTCTGGTCGGTCCGAGGATGGCTATAGAGCCCAATTTTTCAGACCCCGCCGAATACGTAGCTGTAATTAAACTGCAATTATCCATAACCCGATCCTGATTTTCACTTCCAATTTTCACACTGATTCCAGCTGTATTACTACGAATCAAATTCGTAATCCATTCTTCTTGATCAATCATCGTTAAAAGATTTCGGATTTTTGTAATGTCATTGAATTCCGGCTGACTCAGCATGTTCGCCTTTCCGGCAAAGAAAAGTTTTTCATGGATCGGCATTTTTAGTGTTTCTGCAATTTGATGCAGCATTAAATCATAGTTATTTATATGCTGTTTTAACAGCGTCGCCACTTCTTTATAAATCTTATTATGCAAGTCCTCTAATGGAACTCCAGTTAATCTTTCATTTAAAATATTTACCATTTTTTCAATATCACTTGGGTCTACGGATACCGGAAGAGGAAATGTTCGATTTTCAACATGCCCGGTGTCTGTAACCAATATAGCAACGGCTGTTTCTTTATTTAACGGAATGATTTGGAGCCTTTTTAATTTATTCACACTTACCGCCGGTCCTAATACAATCGAAGTATAATTCGTTAACTCTGATAATATCTTCGCAGATTTTTGAATAACCTTTTCAAATTCAAAAATTTTCTCAGCGAAAATCGACTGGATAACGGAAATATCTTGTTGATTCAAAGCTTGAGGCGATAGTAAATGATCGACGTAGTATCGATAACCTTTTTCAGATGGAACTCGACCGGAAGATGTGTGAGTTTTTTCTATATATCCCATTTCTTCTAGGTCTGCCATTTCATTCCTGATAGTTGCCGAACTTAATGAGATTCCCTCTTTTTTCGACAAGGTTCTAGAGCCGACAGGTTGCGCAGATCGAATAAAATCATCAACAATTATCTGGAGAATCAACAATTGACGATCTGTTAACAACATTCATCACCTCTGTTAGCACTCCTAATCAACGAGTGCTAATTATATTAATAAATTATCAAAAAGGGGGAATGGTGTCAATGATTAAGCGCTAAGTTAAATCGTTCCTAAGAAAGCTTGAAATACTTCATTTCCCAACAGTTTTCCGGTTCTTGTTAAATAAATATAATCATTTTTCACTTCAATCCATTTTTTATCGACTAGTTCATTAATTTCCTTATTAAATAGTGTTAATGGATTTTGATTATATTTTTGATAAAACTGTGAGATAGAAACTCCTTCTGTTTTGCGCAGCCCTAAAAACATTTCCTCCTCCATTTGTTCAGTTGATGTAACAAAATGGTCTTCATAAATAGGAAATTCATTATTGCTGATTCTGTCGATATACTTTTTTATTGGACCAATATTAGAACGTCGAATTCCATTGATGTAACTATGGGCACCGGCTCCAAAACCGTAATAATGGTTATTATTCCAATAGGTTAAATTGTGCCGGCTTTCATATCCAGGAATGGAAAAATTGCTGATTTCATATTGCCGAACACCGTGTTTATCCATTTCATCCATTAACATCTCATACATTTGTGCTTCAATATCTTCCCCTGGTGTAGGGAGTTTGCCCTTTTTCATTAAATTATAAAACACAGTTTTTGGCTCGATAATCAACGAATAAGCAGAATAATGAGGAATATCTAATGAAAATGCCTTCTCTAATGATGCTTTAAAATCTTTTATTGTTTGATTAGGCAAGCTATAAATAAGATCAATACTTATATTGGAGAAACCCAATGATTTTGCTAAATCAATCGTTCGATAAACATCCTTTGCCCGATGTACACGGCCGATCCTTTCTAGCAATTCATCATTAAAAGTTTGGACGCCAAGACTTAAACGGTTAACACCTGCATTCTTTAATATTTGTAATTTATCTTTTGATAAATCACCCGGATTTGCTTCAAATGTAAACTCTATATTTGAGCTTTTTGGAAGGTTATTATTTATACTTTCACAAAGTACGTATAACTGCTTCTCATTTAAGGAAGTAGGGGTTCCTCCACCGACAAAAATCGTATCTAGCTCATTTGTTGGAAATTCTTGAAGAGTCATCTTTATCTCAAGATCTAAGGCATTTAGATAATTATCTACAGGCTGACCTTTTAAAAATACTTTATTAAAGTCACAATAATGACAAATATGTTCGCAAAAAGGGATATGGATATATGCCGCTTTTATCAATTTTTCAACCTCAATTCTACGAAACAAAAAGAGGCAGGAATCGCCTGACAAAAGGCTTGTCCTACCCTCCTTGTTTGTTATTGTTTACTATTGGAATCATCCATTTTTAATACTGCCATGAAGGCTTCTTGCGGAACTTCAACAGATCCAACCTGTTTCATCCGTTTTTTACCTTCTTTTTGCTTCTCCAATAGTTTTCGTTTCCGGGAAATATCTCCACCATAACATTTAGCTAATACGTTTTTCCGCATCGCTTTAATAGTTGAACGTGCTACAATCTTTTGTCCAATTGCTGCCTGAACTGGAACTTCAAATTGTTGTCTAGGGATTAGTTCTTTTAGCTTCTCAACGATGACTTTTCCACGTTCATAAGCGAAATCTTTATGAACGATAAAGCTTAATGCATCAACCTTTTCTCCATTTAATAATATATCCATTTTCACTAGTTTCGATGGCTTATAACCAATTAATTCATAATCAAATGAGGCATAACCTCTAGTATTTGACTTCAATTGGTCAAAAAAATCATATACAATTTCCGCTAAAGGAATTTCATAAACAATGCTTACGCGATTTTCATCCAAATATTGCATGTCAACAAAATTTCCGCGTTTTTGCTGGCAAAGTTCCATGATAGCACCAACATAGTCATTTGGTGACATCATTGTTGCCTTAACATAAGGTTCTTCAACATGGTCAATTTTTTGCGGATCAGGCATATTTGAAGGGTTATCTACATTGACAAGTGTTCCATCTGTCAAGTGAACATGGTAAATAACGCTTGGTGCCGTTGTTATCAAATCAATTTTAAATTCACGCTCAATCCGTTCTTGAATGATTTCCATGTGAAGTAGTCCCAAGAATCCGCAACGGAAACCAAATCCAAGTGCCTGTGAGGTTTCCGGCTCAAATTGCAAGGCAGAATCATTTAATTGCAATTTTTCAAGTGCTTCGCGGAGATCATTAAATTTGGCCGTATCAATTGGATATAAGCCACAATATACCATTGGATTTAATTTTCGATATCCTGGGAGTGGCTCAGCTGCCCCATTTTTGGCATTTGTAATCGTATCACCGACCCGGGTATCACTAACATTTTTGATTGACGCGGTCAGGAATCCAACATCACCAACTGATAATTCTTCACGCATTTCCGCTTTCGGTGTAAATACTCCAACTTCTGTAACCTCAAACTCGGCACCGGTTGCCATCATTTTAATTTTATCGCCAACCTTTACAGTACCTTCTACAACACGAATATAGGCTACTACTCCTCGATAAGCATCATACAGAGAATCGAAAATCAATGCTTTTAATGGTGCATCGGGATCACCAGTTGGAGCCGGAACTTTTTCTACAATCTGTTCAAGAATCTCTTCAATCCCAATCCCGGCTTTTGCCGAAGCTAAAACAGCTTCAGATGCATCTAAACCGATTACCTCCTCAATTTCATTGCGAACCCGTTCAGGGTCAGCACTTGGCAAATCGATTTTATTAATTACTGGCAAAATCTCAAGATCATTATCAAGAGCCAAATAAACATTTGCCAATGTCTGTGCTTCAATTCCTTGTGCAGCATCTACGACTAAAATGGCGCCTTCACAAGCAGCAAGGCTTCGGGAAACTTCATATGTAAAATCGACGTGTCCCGGTGTATCGATTAAATGAAAAATATATTCTTCTCCATCTTTCGCTTTATATTTTAATTGAACAGCATTTAATTTAATGGTAATCCCGCGTTCACGCTCAAGGTCCATGGAATCTAACAGCTGATCCTTCATTTCACGGGATGATAATGCATTTGTTTTTTCTAAAATTCGATCTGCCAATGTTGATTTTCCGTGGTCAATATGGGCAATAATCGAAAAGTTTCTAATCTTCGATTGTCTTTTCAATCTCTCTTCTCTGTTCATGTCTTTCACTCCTACATTAACTCGCACACGTTCACTATTTTACGATTATATCAGCCCCACTTTCAATATTCAATTATAAAAGTGAAAGCGCCTTGCTTCATCTAACGAATAAAAATACTTCAACGAGGAAAATGAGTCTTTGCTATTCCAATCGCTAAAATAGCGTTAAATGTTGCGTACCAAACAATACTAGCTAAAAGAGCGGTACCTTTTAGGCACCGCCCCCTATTAATCAACAATCTTCTTAATTAGTTTTTCCGAAGCATCAGTCAAACTATCTGATAATCTCTTTCCCATATTAGAAAAGAAATTATACGCACTTATTTCCTCAAGTTTTTTCTTTTTTGCTTCCAAATCATGGCTAGCGATCTTATTTCCTAAAATTGTAGCGTCTCTTTCATTTATAGAAACGACATTTTGGAAATTTGGATCATCATAACCCTTCATTTTATGAATTCCGTTATTTGCTAGTTCCATTCCCGTAAATACGGCAATAAACATAAGTGCTGTTATGATGAAACTTTTTAGCATGAACATTTTCATAAAGCTCACCCTTATTCCTATTGCTTATCTGTTGATTGTTCAACATTTTGATTGACGTTCTCTGCCTGCCAGTAGTATTCACTAAACACATCTGCAAGAGCGTCTGCCGACCGATTCAACTCATCAAAAGTATTATCCACACCGCCGAACTCAATTAAGATCGCATTTTCAGAAAGGTTCTGATTATATACAGCATTTCCATTATTACTTTTTACTATAACTCCTCGGCTTAAGCCTTTATATTTTTTCTGTAATAGGTCATGTAGTTGGGATGCAAATTTAGCATTTTTTTCATAATTCGGATTTTTACCCCCTATGACAAAAGCAAGTCTTGCATAAGATTGACCATTAATTGATATGGTAGTATCCTTCTTCCTCCTTGAATCTCTATGAATATCAAAAAAATAGGTTAAATCACGATTTGATGCCATTGCCGCCTGAACTACTGCACGGGACTCCTGATACGATTTTGTATATTTTAAGCCCTTTTTGTTTAAATTGCCCTGAATATCTGTTTTATCAACAAATGTCCCAATGCCACGGTCTTCCAAACTACTTTTTAATTGGTCACCAATTTTTGTGACGTTAATTTGGGAATGATTTGCTAAATTAGGGTCAGTCACACCCTTCAGATATGGTAAGAAGGATTCCCGATTATGTGAGAAATATACATACACCACTTTCCTGTCACCAGTTGTCTGTCCAGGTGTACTAGAGGGGTTTTCATCTGGCGATTTATCAATTCCTTCAAGATTTTGTAATGCAGCTTCCTGTTCTGCTTTCATTATTTCATTCGGAGGAGAAGATTCAATAGGCATGTTTGTATAGTTGGTTCCTTCACCCGCAACTAGAATTTTTCCGTCAAATTGATAAAATCCAGGAAGTTCTCTCCCTAGAAGACTACGTGGGTCATCTAAATTAATATTGCTAGACAGTTTAAAAACCAAATTTGTCAAGGTTGGAACTTTAACATCACGTTTTACTGTTAAAAAATGATGGTTTTCCCAGCCCATTAATTGGTATAGAAGATCCCCGTTTACATTCATTGACACATGATTAACGGAGGCGGATGACAGTCTGTATTGGGGCTTTAACGACGTCAAAATTCCACTAATTGAAAATATAAAAAGTAAAAACAATAAAATAGTTGCCACTAATTTTAATAAACTTGTCCCTTGTATCAGGATAAATGTTCCTGATGTTTTAGATTTCATAGTTCCACCTCGCAAATACAATTCTAGTAAATCTTATGACATTACTAGAAATGGTAGAACCTTTATAAGAGATAAAGCAAACATAAAAATTAAGATTAATATACAATACAATGATGAAATTCAATTAAAAACCCGAACTAATTAAAACTAACATAGAGTTTTAAAATAGTTCGGGTTTCTCTCAGCTAAAAAACTTGTGTCCCATCTTCATCGTTATTACCTTGTAATAAATCCGACATTCTCTTGATTGACACTATGATGGAGAGAAGCATTTAATCCATTTGCAATTAAGTTTGCCATATCTTCAATAAAAACATCGACTTCCTTTGGCGTTACCATTAAATTATGGCCAAGCGGAGATAAGACCTCATGAATTAATTTTCGTTTTTCATCCTCCGGAAGCGTCCCAACGATTCCAAGAAAAGTCTTCCGATGTTTCTCTTCCGGCAGGTCCTCCTCCGTCAGTTTTCTACGTTCTCCAAATGTCATACCTGCTGGTGCCAATGCTCTGGACGGACGATCACCTTCTCTCATTTCCTTTCCGAAATGTTTTAAAATAAAATCAATCGTATCGCTTGTAATGGAAACGGCATCTACCACTGTAGGAACACCTAAGGCAATCACCGGCACTCCCAATGTTTCTTTACTTAATTCCTTTCTCTTGTTACCCACTCCAGAACCGGGATGTATTCCTGTATCGGAAATTTGAATAGTTGAATTTACTCTTTCTATAGAACGTGATGCCAATGCATCAATAGCAATAACGAAATCTGGTTTTGTTTTTTCAACGACTCCAAAGATTATGTCACTTGTTTCAATGCCTGTGAGTCCCATAACACCTGGTGCTAGTGCACTGACAGAGCGATAACCTTCTTCCACACTTTCTGGCTGAAGTTGAAACAGGTGACGGGTAACAAGTAGGTTTTCACACACCAATGGCCCAATTGCATCTGGGGTAACATTCCAATTTCCAAGGCCGACTACTAAACAAGAATCTGTCTTTTTGATTCCTGACCCTTCTAGAAAGTGAGCAAATTCTCTAGCAAATATTTCTTCCACTTTCTGCTGGACCTCACTATTTTGTTGACGTATTCCTTGTACCTCTAATGTCAAATACCGCCCTGCTTTTTTACCAATTTGCTTAGCTCCTTGGTCGGTCACTTCTACTAATGAAATTTTTATATCATCTACTTCTTTTTCCTTTATTATAACACCTTCTATTTGGGATAAATTTTCTTCTTGTTCTACTGATTGCTGGGCTAAAACCATCTCCCGAGCTTCAATAGCCAAATCAGTGCGAACAGCATATTTACTTAAATCAATCGATTCATTCATTAACAATCACTCCCATGATAGAAACTATTTCCTATTTTTTCCCCTGTTCCGATAAATCATTCAATGAATAATTCAACGAAGTAAATGAGGTCAAATTCCCAATAACCTTCCCCTTTTCTTAGAATTGTGTATTGCAATCTAGATACCTGTTTGATAAAATATCATTTGTTGCGAATAAATGTTTATGAATGTTAAGTCGAGTTCACATAGTCTCGATTCTTTACAGGAGGTGAAAGTAATGCCTAACATTAAATCTGCAATTAAGCGTGTAAAAACTAGCGAATCTCGTAATGCTCAAAATACAATGGCAAAATCAGCTATGCGTACTGCAGTTAAAAAAGTAGAAGCTGCTGTTACTCTTAACGATGCTGCTGCTGCGAAGGAAGCTTTAGTTGTTGCTGCAAGCAAATTAGACAAGGCTGCTGCAAAGGGTCTTATCCACAAAAATGCTGCTGCTCGTAAAAAAGCTCGCCTAATGAAGAAAATTAATGCACTATAATAAAAAACGATTCCTGCTAGGAATCGTTTCAGACTGTCGACAAAATCCTTTTTTAAAGGATTTTGTCGACATTTTTTGTATAATTATGTCATAGAATATCGAGGTGATATTGAAATGCTTACTAAAAATACACAAGTAAATCGAGATCAATTAGAAATGATTACTTTAGACCAGCTGGTTCCTGAAAATCACTTGGTTCGTAAGATAGAAGCTGCTATTGATTTTTCATTTATATATAAATTAGTTGAGAATATGTATTCATCTGAACGTGGTCGTCCAAGTATTGACCCTGTTGTATTAATTAAGATGGCTTTTATTCAATATACCTTCGGTATTCGCTCTATGCGCAAAACTATTGAAGAAATTGAAACAAACCTTGCTTATCGTTGGTTCTTAGGTTTTGGGTTTCATGATAAAGTCCCCCACTTCTCAACCTTCGGAAAAAACTATGAAAGACGTTTCAAGGATACAGATCTATTTCAAAAAATCTTCTACCGCATTCTAAAAGAAGCTTCTGATAAAAAGTTGATTAGTGCTGAACATGTATTTATTGATTCTACGCATGTTAAAGCAAGTGCAAATAAACGTAAAT
>NZ_JAAIUV010000022.1 GCF_010975035.1 Neobacillus thermocopriae
TAAAATCCGCATTATATTTTTTACCTGTATTTTTGTTTACCATTTGGACACAACCTTTCTATACCTAGTATGGTCAGATTTACAAAAAACTTAACTTAGTTGTGTCCATGAAACTATACTAGCATCATAAAAACTTTTTACATTTAATGTTAGTTTAATAAGGATTACGCATTAAATTTTGACAATCTTAAACTTTCATATGCATCTGTCATTTCAAATACAAATGATGTTGGTAGTTATTCTTTAATATGCTATTTTGTGTTTTTGTTACTACGACTATTTATAAATAAGAACCAAGCAAGGAAATTAACGAAATATTTTGTAGCAATACCTTTAAAACGGTCAATCCACTTTTTACTTCCGAAAATGAAAGCTGTTGACATTTTGAATGAGATATAAGTCTTTGATTATGTGCTTTCTGTCATTTGATTTTATTCGATTATGCTCCAATCATTTTTCTCTTGCATAGGATTTGTAGGCTCTCCAAGCATCTGTCATTCCACTTCGTTGAAACGTATATTCGGTTTTGAGTGTAAAATTTTTTCTGGTTATCCCAGGAGTTTTTATAAAATAAATAAAGTCGCTAACACGGCCATAATAAAGTAATCGCTGCAATCCATTTTCGTACCGTTTTTAACAAAAATAATCAATGCCCAATTCAATTTTGTCTCATCCACCGTCTTTGTAACAAATTTTTTTCCGATATTGTAATACAAAACCTTAAATAAAGAGAATGCAACTGAACAGAGCAGAAAGAGCAAAATAAACTTACCAAAAAAATTAAGCATCCTGCTGGTCACTTCCAGATTTTTTTATTCTTCAACTAACACCTCGATTTTACCAAAATATGTTTATTTTAGAAGAGTAGAAGCTTGTAGCATTTTGATCAAGAGGAAGAGAGGGCTTATTTCATTTCCACACCGGCAACCTTCTCAAAATTAATGAGGTTAGTGTTACAACATGGAACAGCTTGCGAAGCTGGTTTATGTAATGGATATGGGTCTCTATGTGAATGATATCTACCCGGTTTCGTGTCCGTTTAGAATTGGAAGCGACTTAATACAAATCTCTAGCAGTGCTTATTGTATTAATGGGGCAGGTTTAAGAATGGTGAATTAAAAAAAGCTACTGAAATTTCAGTAGCATTTTTTAATAGGTTTCGTAAATAATGATGTCTGTCAGGGGAACATTATCTTCTAAAGATTTCACTAGACTGAAAATAATCGAAAGATAAAATTTATATTTCCGTATTGATCAGTCATTCCATTTCCCTTGACATATTACAGTTTAATAAAAAAGTGACTATATTCACATCCACTATTATTATGATTAGTTATATTTAGTTAAAATTAGTTATAAATAAATTGGAGATGGATAAGAATGATGAAAAGGAAGTACTCGAATTATTTATTCTATTTGTTTATACTACTTTTAATAATTATGTCTGGTTGTTCCTCCAGTGATAATGTGAGTGAACAAGAAGAGCAAAAACTACAAGGTGTTGAGGAGAAAGTAGAGTTAACAGTATCTGCAGCGGCAAGTTTACAAAACGCTTTAAATGAAATAAAAGAGAAGTACACAAACGAACATCCAAATGTCAAAATAAATTATAATTTTGGGGCATCAGGAGCCCTTCAACAACAAATTTCACAAGGTGCGCCTGTGGATATTTTTCTTTCTGCTGCAGAGGACAAATTTGAACTTCTAATAGAACAAGGGTTGATTGATAAGAAAAAGAGTATGGATCTTGTTGGAAATGAAATTGTACTAGTGGTACCAAAAGAAGCAACTAGCATTAAAACCTTTAAAGATTTGACTAAAGCAGAGAAAATATCTATTGGTACCCCTGAGTCTGTACCAGCAGGAAAATATGCAAAGGAAACATTAGAAAAAATGGATATATGGCCAGCTGTGGAAGGAAAAATCGTTTATGCAAAGGATGTACGTCAAGTTCTAACCTATGTTGAAACAAACAATGTTGATGCAGGGATCGTCTATAAAACGGATGCTTTCATTTCAGATAAGGTAAAGATTGTTACAACGGCAGATGAGAAATCTCACTCGCCAATTATTTATCCATTAGGGGTAATAAAGAATAGTTTGCATGCAAAAGAAGCTCAACAATTCTATGAGTATCTTCAGTGCGAAACATCGATAAACATATTAGAAAAGTATGGATTTAATAAGTTAAACTAAAAAATGGCTTCATATCTTTGGCTAAAAAGGTGTGTAATCGCCCGCCAAGGAAAATAGAAGTTTTCGAATTTTATGCCATATCAGATGGATGTAGCAGAATATATAAAGAAAATGATGGTGTCAATGAAATTGGGAAACAGCAGATCCCTGATCCTATGAAAGTATCATATAATAATCTTTTTATTAATGGTGTATTACAACCTAAAGAGATGTATGAAGTGGAAAAAGGTGAAATTAGATTGAAATCAGAAGATATTCCTATTATAGGAGTACCAATAATGCTTCAAATGTTTAAATTTTAGGTTAATAAAGTCTTAATTTAATAAAGAGATTTTTTATATTTTTTCTAATTAACAAGTCAGCATTACAATGTTGCATCAAAAAACTACAGTGAAATAAAGGTAATTCAAAAGTGATTCTTTTTGAATCGAGTAATGCGTAAGTTGTCGAAGCTTTTTTCTCTAATAGAGTAAAATGAAATGTGGTATTTCAAAGGAAATTCGAAGTTGACCGATTCATTGGGAGTGCAGTTGTGGCGTCTCGCCACTCGGGTGCTTTCGTTTGTACATTTTCCTATCTTAAAAAAGCCCTAAAATGAGGCAATAATACTATGTCTCATTTTGGGGCATTTTTTGTTCATTTTTGTAATGAAGTATTTTTCTCACACATTTCTTTTTCCAATATTTTAGATTGATTGCTAATGTAAAAAAATATGAAACTTTTTCCAATAGGAATCGTATATAGAACTGTATGATTCATTTTGGAATATAGGGGGGTAACTTATGGAAGTACAGACAGAATTAAAGAAAGAGAATCCTAGTTTGTTAGGGATGTTTACAAGCCCAGGTGAACAGTTCGAAAGAATTAAAGTCAATCCGAAAATATGGATGCCATTATTGATCGTATCCATTCTTTACGGAATCGGTTCCACTTTAATGGCATTATCAATGGATGTTGGAACATTAATTGATCAAGGTGTTCCAGAGGATCAGGCAGAGTTTCTACTTGGTTTTACTAAGATAACCACTTCCATCACTGGTTTCTTCACACCAATTATTGGTGTGTTAATTAGCAGTGCTATTTATTTACTGGTGGCGAAGATTGCGGGTGCATCTGTAACTTTTAAACAATTATTTTCAATGAATACATTCATTATGGTTATCAGCGGAATTGGGCTGGTCTTAAATATGGCAATTATTTATTTAATTAACGGGAATCCTGACATTTTTATTACTAGTTTAGCAGGTGTATTTAATCAAGAAAAAACAGGATTATTAAGCTCCCTTGAAATATTTGGAATATGGTCAACTATTTTAACAGCCATTGGCCTTCATAAAACAGCTAATTTTTCAAAAGGACTCGCATGGACAATTGCAATTATTTTCTTTCTTATCAGCTTGGGTTTTGGGTTAATTGGATCAATGTTTAATGGAATAGCCCAGTAATTATCTGAAACCGTCCATTTAATTGAAGCAAAAATTGCGTGAATGGAAAGGAGAAAAGGGAGGAGGGCACTTCTAATCAATGCAGGGAGTGCCTTACCTTAATAAAATGAATAAGAAAACATGGATTGCTGTTGGAGTTATTAGTTTAATTATCCTCACAGTTTCGGTTAGCGTTTATCGGCAGGTATTTGCAAAAGGTCCTTCTGTAAAAATCACCAAAATGATTCATGAAGAAATTTCTGAGAAGTTGATGGTACCGGGTACTGTCAAACTACAGGAGGAACAAGTTATCTACACCTCGCCAGAAAAGGGAGAGGTAAAGGAATTCTTTGTCCAAGAAGGGCAGTCAGTAAAATCAGGAACTGTTCTTGCGAAACTTGAAAATCCTCAGCTTGATTTAGAAATCGAACAAAATAAATTAGCCATTGAAACAGCGAAATTGAAAATCAGTCAAATGGATAAGCAAATCAAACAATTAAAGGATAAGGAAAGAACATTAATTGAACAGGTAGGAAAGAAAGAAGCGAAAAAACAGCTTGATCCCGAATTTGATCGTTTAGAAATGGAAAAGGAATTGGCGAATCTTGACCTCAAACAAGCGAATCTGCAAAAGGACTTGTTAGCAAAGCGCCAAAGTGAATTAGAGATAAAAAGCACAATCGATGGATTCGTTTTAACGATAAATAAACAAGTTGTAGCATCGGGACAATTAGCGAACAGTGAGCCATTAATACATATTGGAAAAATGGATGGTATGAACGTAACGGGGCTTCTTTCCGAATATGACACATTAAAGGTTCAAGTGGGGCAAAAGGTTCATTTAAGATCCGATGCCCTGACAGATCAAAAGTGGCAAGGTGAGATTTCTAACATTGGCATCTTACCAGAAAAAACATCTCAAACGGGGATGCCAAACGAAACTCAGGCAGTTCAATATCCAATAACTGTAAAGATTAATGGAGAATTAAAAGATTTGAAGCCTGGTTTTCAGGTCATCATGGAAATTGAAACGGAAAAGAAAATGGCAGCGGTTCTTCCAATAGATGCCATTCATGACGATGGAAATGGTTCGTATGTTTTTCTTGTAAAAGATGGAATAATTCGAAAGCAAAAGGTGAAGACAGGTGTTGCCTCCGGACAAAAGATAGAAATCCTCGAAGGGGTTACAGCTAAAGACCGTGTAGTAGTGAACGGTCCTGATAAGATGAAGGACGGGATGGAAGTGACAGTCAAATGATTCAATTGCAATCCATCAAAAAGTCCTTTTTGATCGGCAAGGAAAAAATTAATGTCTTAAACGATATTAATTTAACTATAGAGGACGGAGAATTCGTTGCGATAATGGGTCCATCCGGATCAGGAAAGTCTACTTTAATGAACATAATCGGATGTTTGGATAAACCAAGCTCTGGTAATTACTTCCTTGAGGGAGATGATGTTTCTAATTATAACGATAAAGAACTAGCAAAAGTACGAAATGAATCAATTGGTTTTGTTTTCCAGCAATTTCATCTTCTCCCACGTCTAACGGCTTTGAAAAATGTGGAATTACCGATGATTTATGCAGGAGTATCAAAACAGGAAAGGCGAGAGAGAGCGGTGGAAGCACTGGAGAAAGTCGGACTCTCTGATCGAATGGATCATTTACCTAATGCTCTTTCTGGTGGACAAAAGCAGCGTGTTGCTATAGCAAGAGCTATAGTAAACAAACCAAAACTGGTTTTGGCAGATGAACCGACAGGGGCACTTGACACAAAAACAAGTAAATCCATAATGGAGCAATTTAGGGAACTTAATGAGGAAGGTGTAACGATCGTTGTAGTTACGCACGAGCCTGAAATCGCTGAATATGCAGACAGGACCATTATGGTCCGAGATGGTATGATTCAGTCTTCGAGATTTGAAAGGGGACTGTAATCATGAGTTTTATGGAAAATCTTATAATGGCATTAAGCTCGTTAAAAGCTCATAAAATGCGAAGTATATTAACGATGCTTGGAATTATTATCGGAGTCGGTGCGGTTATTATCGTTGTGGCGATTGGGCAAGGTGGGGAAGCCATGCTGAAATCTCAGATAACAGGCCCGGGAAATACGGTAGAAATTTTCTATCAGCCTTCGGATGAAGAATTACGAGCCAATCCGAATATATTGCTTCAGGCACCATTTACTCAGGAGGATATCCGTGCACTTGAACAGATCCCCGAAGTTAAAAGAGTGGTAGCTTCAGGTACGAAAGCCTCAACAGCAAGGATTCAAAAAAAATTGGCGGATGTTTCAGTAACGGGTATTAATCAAGCATTTCTACAATTGAATGAATTGAATACAGCAAATGGAAGGAATTTCTCTACGGCTGACTTTTTAGGAGCTAGACGGGTTGGGTTAATAAGCGATAAATTAAAAAATGAGTTATTTAAAGAAAAAAATCCAATTGGAAGTATTATCATGGTTGCCAATCAGCCTGTAGAAGTCATTGGTGTTCTTGAAAAACCAACCGGTCTTCTTGCTTTCGGATCAATGGAGATTTACTTGCCATTTCAAACATGGAAAATTATTTTTGGAAGCAGTGATTTTACACAGGTAACTCTTCAAGCCTATTCAGCAGAACAATTACAGACAGCAGGGAAAAAAGCGGCTAGCCTTTTGAACAAAATGCATAATACGGAAAAATCCTATCAAGTAATCAATATGGAAGAAATTGCTCAAGGAATTGGCCAGGTTACAAGAATTATGACTTTAATTATTGGAAGTATTGCAGGAATTTCTTTGTTTGTTGGTGGAATTGGTGTAATGAATATTATGCTAGTATCTGTGACAGAGCGGACAAGAGAAATTGGGATTCGGATGGCACTTGGGGCAACAAGAGGGCAAGTACTAATTCAATTCTTAATTGAGTCAATGACATTAACATTAATTGGTGGAATCATTGGCATATTTTTAGGATGGGGAACAGCTTCATTGATAAGCTTTTTCGCTGGATGGCCATCTTTGGTTTCCTGGCAAGTGGTTTTGGGCGGAGTCCTGTTTTCAATGGCCATAGGCATCGTGTTTGGGATTTTACCTGCTAATAAAGCGTCAAAGATGAATCCAATTGAATCTTTACGATATGAATAGCGCATGATATTTAGTGTGTTTTTGCTAGTAACAAGGGTTGATTCATTAATTTGAATCAGCTCTTTTTTGATTGGTGATGACTGACATCTTCATCCATAAATTACTATTATAAAATATTTGAATTTTTAGAAAACTTGATGTATAATAAAAAAAAGCGTAAGGAGTTGATTTCCATGGAAAAGAAATTGCTTAATTCACCATTACATTCGGATGAACATACTGATTCTGTTCTTGCAGAAATGTTCCTAAATCATGCCCTGTTAGAGTTTAAAAGGGAGAAAATCCTTAAGGAAATCGACCAAACGTTATTAGATGGAAACAAGGAGCTCTTCCTTCAATTAACGGAAGAATTAAAGAAGATTAGTTAAGAAGATCCTAAGTTATTTTTATCTACGTATTAGAAGCCCTATCCATTATTTGGATAGGGCTTCTTATCATTTATCTATCTTTCTAATAAATTCAAAATTTGCATTGTTGTTAGATACTTTTATCAAGTATGATGAGTAAAGAGAATTGTTTAAGAGGAGTGAAATCATTGCAGCAGTTACGAGTCTTTAGCAAAAAAATACCCTATACATTTACCAGGTTTTATCAGCAATATCGAACATTAACCAAAGATTGCAGTCATCATGTTCTCTTAGAAAGTGGGCGTGGAGGGAGATACAGTATTGCTGCATTTCAGCCGGAGAAAATAATAATAGGTAAAAATAATAAACTTGAAATACAAGATTCAAAAGGGACTCAAATTTTAGCTGGTAATCCACTTCATCTATTGAATGAATGGATGAGTCAGAATTATATAGAAAGGCAGGAGGGACTACCAGACTTTTTGGGTGGGGCAATTGGCTTTATAAGCTATGATTATGCCCGTTATATTGAAGACCTTCCTGAAATAGCGAAAGATGATTTACAAATGCCTGATCTTTACTTTTTCATCGTAAAGGATTGGTTTGTTTTCGATCATGAAACAAATAATTTATGGTTACTATGTTTGGCTGAAAACGAACTGGATATCGAAGAGAGACTATCTAGATTGGAGAAACGTTGGCTCGAGGAACTGCCTTTCGAACCGAATACAATAAAGGAAACGATCGACACCAAACATTTAGAGGTATCATTGACCGAAAAAGAATTTATGGACGCAGTAACAAAAGTCCAGCAATATATTGCCCAAGGAGATGTTTTTCAGGTCAATTTGGCAGTTCGACAGTCCCAACCTATAGGAGTAAAGGCAATTGATGTGTATGACCAATTACGAAAATTAAATCCTTCTCCATATATGGGTTATCTTCATACTCCAGATTTTCAAATTGTTAGTGGTTCACCTGAACTTTTAGTAAAAAAATCGGGGGCACAAGTAAGTACGCGTCCAATAGCCGGTACTCGTTCCCGTGGAAAAGATAACGAAGAAGATATAAAATTGGCTAATGAACTAATTGAAAATGAAAAAGAACGTGCCGAACATATTATGCTTGTGGATCTTGAACGGAATGACCTTGGTAGGGTATGTAAATATGGAACTGTTGAGGTTAATGAATTCATGGTGCTTGAAAAATACTCACATGTGATGCACATTGTATCAAATGTTCGTGGAGAAATGTCACCGGAAAAAACAAGTATGGATCTTATTGATGCTGTTTTTCCTGGTGGTACCATCACTGGTGCACCAAAAGTGAGAACAATGGAAATCATTGAAGAACTTGAACAAGTAAGAAGGGGAATTTATACTGGCTCACTTGGTTGGATTGGCTTTAATGGCGACTTGGAATTAAACATCATCATCCGCACCATGCTAGTAAAGGATGGTATGGCTCATGTTCAGGCTGGCGCTGGAATTGTTATTGACTCCAATCCAAAACATGAATATAAAGAATCGTTAAAGAAAGCAACAGCATTATGGAAAGCAAAAGAAATGGCAGAAGGGTGAACAGCATGATATTTATGATTGATAACTACGATTCCTTTACTTTTAATTTAGTGCAATATTTAGGAGAGCTGGGGGAAGAGTTGGTCGTTAAACGTAACGACCAAATGACTATTGAAGAAATTGCTGAATTAAATCCACAATACCTTATGATCTCACCTGGACCTTGCAGCCCAAATGAAGCAGGGATCAGTTTGCAGGCGATAAAGACTTTTGCTGGAAAAATCCCAATATTTGGTGTCTGTCTTGGACACCAGTCCATTGCTCAAGCCTTTAACGGGGAAGTGGTCCAAGCAGAAAGACTTATGCACGGAAAAACATCTGATATGTATCATGACGGAAAGACGATTTTTCAAGGTTTGCCAAATCCTTTTCCTGCAACAAGATATCACTCGTTAATTGTAAAAAGAGAGACATTGCCCGATTGTTTCGAAATATCCGCATGGACAAAGGAAGGGGAAATAATGGCCATTCGCCATAAAGAACTTCCCATTGAAGGTGTACAGTTTCATCCTGAATCTATTATGACAACTTCAGGAAAAAAATTACTGCAAAACTTCGTCCATCATTATGGGATGGCACAAATTACTTTAGGGTAAACGGCTATGTATCTGTATTTGAATGGATCTTTTATCAAGAAAGAAGAGGCCTTTATATCACCGTATGATCATGGATTTTTATATGGAATAGGGCTATTTGAAACGTTTCGGGTCTATGATGGACATCCTTTTCTGCTGGATGACCATTTGGCCCGCCTGAATCATGGATTGGCCGAATGGAATATCCATTATCGTTTTGAAAGGGAGAGTATCTTTCAAATACTCCAAGAGCTACTTAATATAAACGGTCTTAAAAATGCTTATATCCGTTTAAATGTATCTGCGGGAATTGGAGATATCGGATTACAGATGGAACCTTACACGGAACCTAATATTATTATTTTTCCAAAATCGCTCCCCCCTGCTGGTGAAATGACAGAGAAAAAAGCCATTACATTAAAGCTTAAGCGAAATACACCAGAAGGAAAAGAAAGGCTTAAATCGCATCATTTTATGAATAATATTTTGGCTAAAAGAGAAATTGGAAATTCGGGTGACATTGAAGGAATATTTTTAACTGAAGAAGGTAAGATTGCTGAGGGAATTGTTTCTAACGTTTTTTGGAAAAAAGGAAATGGTTTATATACACCTGCTCTTAGTACAGGCATACTTAATGGCATCACTCGGCAATTTCTAATGGAATTAGCAAGACAAAAAGGTTATAACGTTCAGGAAGGACATTATTCTATAGAGGATGTACTTCAGGCAGAAGAAATGTTTGTAACAAACTCCATTCAGGAAATTGTTCCGATAACTAAATTTGATAGACAAGTATTTCCCGGCAAATCTGGTGCATTCGTACAGCAGCTCCATTATGACTATCGCAGGTATAGTAAATATCTCTGGTCAAGACTGTATCTAAGCTAATAAATAAGAGAATAGAGAAGCCGGGACCTTATTCAAAGCCCCTGTTCATTGATTGAACGGGGGCTTACATCATTTAATTAAAGCGATCCCTTCTTTGTCTTTGCATCGTTTCTTATTCCTCATTTCGACAACAAGATGAAAAATCTTTAACGAAAACTGAAAAACAGGACTTTGGATAAATGTATATATAAAAGTGGCAATAAAGACAGGTCCGCCTAATAGAAAGCCGATTAGTAATACGATGCTCTCGACAACGATGCGTGCTTGGCTAACCGATAACCGTGTTTTTTCAGAAATGGAAAGCATAAACCCGTCTCGGGGACCAGCTCCAATCCCTGCTGCAACATACATTCCCCCACCAATTCCTGTTATCACAATGCCAGAGAGAAGAATGATATAATCGATCCATGTGTTCGTGGCTTTTGGCAAAATATCAAGAAATAGAAAGAAGTCCATAATAGGCCCAATACTTATGGCGTTTATAAAAGTTCCAATATTAATATATTTTCGAGCAGTAAAATAAGAAAAAACTATAAGCACTAATCCGCAAATTACTCCCCAAGTCCCAATGGTTAAACCAAAATGTTGATAAAGAGCAACATTTAACACTTCCCATGGATGAAGGCCAAGAAATTTTACTTTAACGGCAATTGCATTTCCAAGACCGAATAGGGTTAATCCTGTAAAAAATATAAAGTACCGAAACCCTTTCAATGGTATTACCCCCAAATCGCAAACAACTATTAGAATATTACCATCTATCTTAATTGAAAGAATGTTTATAATCAATAATTAGATAGAAGGCTAGAATCTCCCTCAATGGACTGATATAATCTGAATTACATAAATATTATTTCAATAGAATATTGGATTAAAATATTAGTTGGAGGATATACCATGATATTTACAGCTTCAGAAAAATTACAAAAATTGTCTTCGAGTATTTTTCAAGAGGTGGCAAACCGTAAACAAGAAGCAATGAATAAGGGTAAAGATGTAATCGATTTAAGTGTAGGAAGCCCTGATTTTCCACCACCACCGTTTGTTATTGACACGCTATTAACGTATACAATGGATCCAAAGAATTATGGTTATACACTTAAAGGTATTCCAGAATTTCATGAAGCGGTTACATATTTTTACAAACAGCGGTATTCGGTTCATTTGGATGCAAAGAAGGAAGTTCTTCAATTGATGGGATCTCAGGATGGTTTAGCACACTTAGCAACGGCAATGATTAATCCAGGAGATTATGTACTGGTTCCAGATCCAGGTTATCCAATCTATGAAGGTAGTGTAACCATTGCAGGTGGGAGCATTTATCCTATGCCACTTCGGTCAGAGAATAGGTTTTTGCCAAAATTGGAGGAAATCCCTGAGGAGATCATTCAAAAAACAAAGATGATGATCTTAAGTTATCCTGGAAACCCAGTTACAGCAATCGCTGATGAATGCTTCTTTGAAGAAGTTGTGGCTTTTGCTAAACGCCATCAAATACTTGTTGTCCATGATTTTGCCTATTCGGAATTAATATATGACGGTCATCCACAAATTAGCTTTTTATCTGTACCAGGAGCAAAAGAGGTTGGAATTGAATTTAATTCCCTTTCCAAGACTTTTAATATGGCAGGTTGTCGAATTGGTTATGCCGTTGGGAATGAACATGTCATTTCAATCCTCGCTTCTTTTAAGTCACATATCGATTATGGAGTCTTTTATCCAATCCAAAAAGCGGCATCTAAAGCATTAACATCGGATTTCGATTACTTGAAAGGTCAAGTAAAAGAATATGAAAGACGAAGAGATGTACTTGTGGAGGGACTAAGAAAAAGTGGCTGGGAAGTGGAAAAATCGCCGGCAACCATGTTTGTTTGGGCTAAAATCCCTCAAGGTTGGACTTCTCGGCAATTTGCCTTTGAATTAATTGACCGTGCAGGAGTAGCAGTCATTCCAGGTGATGCTTTTGGAAAGCAAGGGGAAGGCTATGTGCGTATTGCATTAGTACAGCCTACTAAAACTCTTCAAGAAGCTGCGGAACGGATTCAAGCCTTTTTAGCGAATTGTTCTATTCATAACAAATAAAACATATATTATTTAAGGCCTTCAAAAATTAGGAGGTCTTTTATTTTGAAAAGAAATGAGGGAAGCTATGCCAATTGGAATACACCAGCTGGATCTTGAACTGCCGATTGATGTAATTTGGGAGTTTGTGAAGGATATGGATAATTGGGCTCCACTTGTTCCTAACTATTTGCACCATGAAAAAATAACTGAGCGAAAGTCCATATGGGAATTTAAAAGCGATATTGGTCTATTGAAAAAGAAGATAAGTTTGTATATTGATATTGTGGAATGGAAAGAGCCGACTAGGGTAAGATTTGTATTAACAGGAAAAAGTGAAAAGTATTCTGGCCAGGGGTATTTTGAGGCAAATGCTATAAATGTAAATAAAACAAGGCTAACTGGTTTTCTTGAAATGAACGTAAACGGAATGATAGGCTCTTCTTTAAATTCTAAGTTGGAAGCCGTTCTGCCTGAAATGATCAAAGAAATGGCAACATCAATATCTTCAAAGCTTCTTGAAATGAAATCTAGGTAATATCTAACCTGCAGCAGCAGGTTTTTTTTTTGCAAAGAATGACTCTTTTAATGTAATATGTTTAACAAATTTATAGGGTATGTAATAAAACTACTTTTAATAAACAAAGGCACTTTAATGAAAAGTAACAGGAACAGAGTATGGCTATTCATATTTCTTCAGATCCAACATGGGGCAGTAAATCCTAAAAGTTATGTATAATTATTCTTGCCAATGATACTTGTAAATGAGAAAATAAAAAAGTTGAATTATTGGAAAAAAGTTAGGAGTTTTTTTGATATGGATTTTCTTATGATTTTAAAAGCTATTATTTTAGGTCTTGTAGAAGGATTAACAGAATTTGCTCCTGTATCATCAACTGGTCATATGATTATCGTAGATGACATGTGGCTTCAATCAGAAAATTTTCTAACTAAACATGGGGCAAATACATTCAAAGTAGTAATCCAATTGGGCTCGATTTTAGCCGTGGTTGTTACTTTTAAGGATCGCTTTATTAACTTATTAAGTTTTGGTCGTTTTAGCCCTGAAACAAATCAGGGGAAGGGAAGGTTAAAGCTTTCTCAGATTATCGTTGGGCTAATTCCAGCAGGGGTTTTAGGCGTGCTATTTGAAGATTATATTGACGAATATCTATTTTCAACAAAAACCGTATTAGTTGGACTAGTTATCGGTGCTATCTTTATGATCGTTGCTGATTTTTTCGGACCGAAGAATCCTAAAACCAAGACTGTTGATGAAATTTCATATAAACAAGCATTTTTAGTTGGTTTAATTCAATGTTTCTCCTTATGGCCAGGGTTTTCACGTTCGGGTTCCACGATCTCTGGCGGGGTTCTAGTGGGAATGAGTCACCGTGTGGCAGCTGATTTTACATTTATTATGGCGGTGCCGATTATGGCTGGTGCAAGCTTCCTCTCACTATTAAGTAATTGGGAATACATATCCTTGGATGCATTACCTGTGTTTATCGCCGGATTTATCAGTGCATTTGTTTTTGCATTGCTTTCCATCCGCTTTTTCTTAAAATTGATTAATAAGGTAAAGCTTGTACCTTTTGCTATATATCGAATTGTACTTGCAGTCATCATTTATTTTGTATTTCTTTAATAAATAGTAATGCTAAGAACTCAGATAGCTTGTGTAAGCTATTTGGGTTCTTTTTTATAAATAAAATAAGAAATTTTGCTGACTTTGAGAATGTATAGTGGAAATATTCTAGCTACAAAACGCTTTACACTTCGCCCTATGATTAGTCAACAGAAATTTTCTTCCGGCTCCTTGTATTTCTTCCTCTCTATTGGAGTGCACTAAAAAAAGGCTACATCAGCAAAAGCATGGTACGACTTGCGCTTTCAAATATAAAAGATGGGCTTATCTCCTTTTTTCATATCTGGGTAATAGGGATATACGTCTATTGCACATTTTTATCTAGGTGAATAGGATATATAGAATTTAAAAAAGGAGGTAATGTTAAATGTCAGGTGCACAAGGTGGATACGGAGCAGGCTTTGCGCTAATCGTTGTACTGTTTATTTTGTTAATTATTGTTGGAGCTTCTTGGGGAGGATTTTATTAATATTTATCTAAGGAGGTAATAAATATGGCATTTGGCTACGGATGCTTTGGTGGTTACGGTTATGGTGGTTTTGGCTATGGATATGGCTATGGTTTCACATTAATCGTAGTATTGTTTATCCTATTAATTATTGTTGGAGCAGCTTGTTACTATTAATAAAATGTAATTGTAGTAACCCGCTTGGATTTCCAAGCGGGTTTAAAAATTAAATACAAGATGCCTTTTTATTTACCGATCCCCAAACAATTTCTTCAACTTCATGACCTTCTAATGTTTCTTTTCTTAATAAGCTATCTACTAATTTTTGGTATTGATTCTGATGGGTTTTTATAAGATATTCTGCTTTTTCCAAACCTTTTGCAAATAATTCCTGCATTTTTGCCTCTTTTTCTTGTTTGCTGAATGTTAAGGTGAATCCATTTTCTAACATTCCGATATCAACCATTTGTTCAATTATTTGTTTTGCCTGTTGAACATCCCCGCTTACACCAATACTATGTTCTCCTAGGAACATTCTTTCTGCTGTACCACCAGCTAATACCATCGCAATTCGATCTAACAAATCGCTTGTTGTCGATAAATGAAGCTCTTTTGGAATAGGTGCTACATATCCAAGTGCATCACCTCGAGGAATGATGGTTGCTTTTCTAACAGATCCAGGCTTTGTGAGTGAAGCGACAAGGGCATGTCCTGCCTCATGAATCGCTACACGATGCTTTATTCTTGGGTCATTGAGTGACCGGGAAGTACTTCCTAAGATGGTTCGATCAAGTGCATAGTCCAGATCTTGTTTTTCAATTTGATCATGACCATTGTGAATAGCCCGTCTACTTGCCGTTTCAAAAAGCGAATGAAGTTCGGCACCCGAAAATCCAGAGGTACTTTCAGCTAAATCGTCTAACGAAGAGAGTACTTCAGTGGAAAGGGATTTTCCTTTCGTATGAATGTCGATAATTTCCCTTCTTCCTTTCGTATCAGGAAGAGGAACGTGGAAAGTGAAATCGATTCTTCCTGGGCGGAGAAAGGCTTCATCAAGCATATCCTTTCGGTTGGTTGCAGCAATAAACAAAATTCCGTCATTAGAATGTCCTCCATCCAATTGAACGAGAAGTTCGGTTAATGTTTTTTCACTTTCCTCTCCACCGTGTAGTTTACGTTTTCCGGCAAGAGCATCCACTTCATCAATAAAAATAACTGCTGGATTATGCTTTCTTGCTGCTTGGAATAATGATCGAACTCTGCTTGCACCGACACCAACGAATAATTCATTAAAAGCAGCTCCGCTCGTTGAAAAGAAGGAAGCGTTTAACTCATTAGCAATGGCTTGAGCAAGTAGTGTTTTTCCAGTTCCAGGAGGTCCATATAATAAGATTCCTTTCGGTGGTTTAATTCCTAGTTTTTGAGCACGTTTTGTATCTTTTAAGATTGTAAGTGTTTGTTGAATTTCTTCTTTCATTTCGTCACTAAGACCACCAACATTTTTTAAACTAATAGATGGTAAAGGACGTGGCTTGGCTACACTATTTTTCATAGAATTAGTAAGACCAATACCGCCTTTTGTTTTTTGCAATGTAAATGCAATTCCTGCCAATAAAAGAATGATTCCCCCTAGCAACCATTTGCCATAGCGGCTACTTGAGGAATAGGAGTAATGGATATTATATTTCTCTACTAGTTTATCAACCATTTGGCTGTTAGGCGGTACATGAGAGATATATTTATAATTTCCGGCCTCTAAGTAGAGGGTACCATCTGCTTGTTCAGTTAATGTCACCGTTTTCCCATTTTGTTTTTGAACGATTTTTTCGACTGATGAATAGGGGATAGAAATCTCTTTATGATTATATTGGACGAACCAAATGATACCTGCAACGACCACAATAAACGCTGCCAACAGCGGAATAAATACCGAAATGGTCTTCTTTTTACTATCTTTCAATGCCATCCTCCTCCATTCGATTCGTACTATATCCATTATAAAGTGATTTCCAGAAAAATGGGGGTGGGAATGAATGGGAATGAAATTTGAGAGTGATTAGTAGTTAACTTTGTATCTTGTCTGGTCATCTACTTTTGACAAAAGAAAATACACGAAAAGCATAATTATTTATATGAAAAATAAGTAACAACTTCAAAAAAGATGAATTCGTGAGGAAAATAACAGAGGAAGTTTTGTATTATGTTTCCTAAAATTTGAAAAAGTGGGGTTGTTAAACAAGGAGAATGTACTTCTTCGAGTAAATACAACCAATAATATCTAAATGAAAAAAGCTGAGCCCTAAAAAGTCATCTAAAGGGTCAGCATCTTTTCATTCAAAATTAAGATAATAATCGAAGATGAGGGATGATCGGAGTCAACACACTTTGAGCTAGGACGCCAATGCTCACCCCAATACTGGCTGATTTTTTCCATTTAAAAACATGAACTTTTTCATCTTTACCTTCATACAAAAATACGAGATGATCCGATTCCTCGGCAATACCAATTTTTTTATAAGGGATATTATTTTGTTTGAGTACAATTTCAAATGCTTTTTGAATTAAATCTAAGGTTGGTTTATCAATTTTAGTAATATCCATTTTGCCTCCTGAACTTTTTCATGATATATCCATTATAATCTTTTTGTACTATTGAATAAAAGAAATTCTCTGTGTTCATTCATTGAAATATTGCAAAGTGACAGTTTGAGAGATAAGATTGAAGTTATGGACAAAAATCTGAGATGCTTAAAGAGAGGAAAACAAAATGGGTAATGATTTCAAAAAAGAAGTATTATCGCGTCGGACATTTGCTATTATTTCACACCCCGATGCAGGTAAAACGACATTGACCGAAAAATTATTGTTATTCGGTGGAGCCATTCGTGACGCCGGTACGGTCAAAGCAAAGAAAACGGGGAAATATGCAACTAGTGACTGGATGGAAATTGAAAAGCAACGTGGAATTTCGGTTACATCTAGTGTTATGCAGTTTGATTATAATGGTTACCGGGTAAACATTTTGGATACCCCTGGACACCAAGATTTTAGTGAAGACACCTATAGAACCTTAATGGCAGTCGATAGTGCCGTGATGATTATTGATTCGGCAAAAGGAATTGAAGATCAAACGATAAAATTGTTTAAAGTTTGCCGGATGAGGGGAATACCTATTTTTACTTTCATTAATAAATTGGATCGTCAAGGGAAGCAACCACTTGAACTTCTAGCTGAATTGGAGGAGGTTCTTGGTATTGAATCTTATCCGATGAACTGGCCAATTGGAATGGGCAAAGAATTCCTTGGAATTTATGATCGTTATTATAATCGCATTGAACAATTCCGTGTAAATGAGGAAGAACGGTTTATCCCACTAAATGAAGATGGAGAAATAGAAGGTAACCATAAACTTGTATCTTCCGGTCTTTATGAGCAGACACTTGAGGAAATTATGCTTCTAAATGAAGCTGGAAATGAATTTTCTGCTGAAAGAGTTGCAGCAGGACAACTGACTCCGGTTTTCTTTGGAAGTGCATTAACGAATTTTGGTGTGCAAACCTTCCTTGAAACTTATTTACAATTTGCTCCACCACCAAAAGCACGCAATTCATCCATTGGTGAGATTGACCCGTTATCAGAAGAATTTTCTGGTTTTGTATTTAAAATTCAAGCGAATATGAATCCGGCTCACCGTGACCGAATTGCTTTTGTGCGAATTTGTTCTGGTAAATTTGAGCGCGGAATGGCGGTAAATCTACCGAGATTGGGAAAACAATTAAAACTTACCCAATCCACTTCCTTTATGGCAGAAGAACGTAATACCGTGGAAGAAGCTGTCAGTGGTGATATCATTGGTCTTTATGATACGGGAACCTATCAAATTGGTGATACATTGACAGTTGGTAAAAATAATTTTCAATTTGAAAGACTACCTCAATTTACACCAGAATTATTCGTAAGGGTTTCAGCGAAAAATGTAATGAGGCAAAAATCATTTTATAAAGGTCTTCACCAGCTTGTTCAAGAAGGTGCAATCCAGCTTTATAAAACTGTAAAAACGGATGAATACTTATTAGGTGCAGTCGGTCAATTGCAATTTGAAGTTTTTGAGCATCGAATGAAAAATGAATATAATGCTGAGGTACTTATGGAACGTCTAGGTTCCAAAATCGCACGTTGGATTGAAAATGATGAGGTAGATGAAAATTTATCTAGTTCAAGAAGTCTTTTAGTAAAAGATCGTTATGATCATTATGTATTTTTATTTGAAAATGACTTTGCATTACGATGGTTCCAGGAAAAAAATCCAACGATTAAGCTTTATAACCCAATGGATCAGCATGATTAATTTTCGTTTAAGAAGGCAGGATGATTTCCTGTCTTTTTTATTTTAAGTGTAAAGAAATATTTACGACTTTGATTACTCCCTAGCGGGTGAGTCGCCTTCGGTTCTTCCTATAAGTCAACATTGATTCGTCACGCGTTCCTCGTGTTTCCTTAATCTTAGCTAGAAAGTCACCACAAGTAAGGCTTCTACAGCATCAACATCGTAGGGCCGAAAGTGAAAGCTTTTGGAAGGAAGCTTTACGCCGCTGAGCAGCGGGCTTCCTCTTTTCTGATAATTTTAATAAAAGCCCCCAAAATCTTTTTTACTTTTTCGTAATTATTTAATAACAAAGAGGATGCATTATAAACATATTTGAAAAAAATGAAGTCTTTTTGTAATAAAATTAATGAAAGGAAAAGAAAGCCATTATTGGCATTTAGTCATTAATCAAAACGCATGCTCACCATAAAGACCATAGTTACTGGAATATGTTATAATTGGTCGAATAGAGGTGAGCTCATGCTAAGTTTGTTATTTATGGCTAAAAAGAAAAAACGAACATTAGAAGAAACAGTCACTTTGATTCAGCAAGGTGATAAGTCCCTGTTAAATGAAATAATTGAATCATATAAACCATTTATTGCTAAAACAGTTTCCTCTGTTTGTCGACGTTACATCTATGAAAACGATGATGAATTTAGCATAGGCCTTATCGCATTCAATGAAGCCATTGAAAAATACTCTCCAGAGCGGGGGAGCTCTGTTTTGAGTTTTGCTGAAATAATTATAAAAAGAAGAGTTATAGACTATATTCGAAAACAATCGAAAAATCAACACATTAGTATTGATATTACGAATTCTACACTAGAAGAGGAATCAACAGGAAGTGTAATTGTAAACGAACTTTCTTTAGATGAATATCAAAAAAAACATGATGAACAGCTTAGAAAAGAAGAAATTCTTCAATTTCAATCATTATTATCTAGCTTTGATCTAACATTTAGTGATTTGGTAGAAAATTCACCTAAACATGCAGATGCTAGAAAAAATGCCATACTAGCAGCAAAAGTGCTTGTTGAAAACCAAGAATTGAAAAAGGCGTTATTTGAAAAAAAACGGCTACCTATAAACAAGTTAGTAAAACAGGTGAATGTTAGTAGAAAAACCATCGAACGTAATCGGAAATATATTATTGCTATCGCACTAATTTTATCCAGTGATTATGTTTACATGAAGGAATATATAAAAGGGGTGCTTGACACATGAAAAAAGGGATTGTTATGGAGATGGATGAATCTTTTCTCACACTTTTAACCCCTGAAGGTGAGTTTTATCGGGCTAGAAGACAGGAACAGACTTATGAAATTGGGGAGGAAATATATTTTACTCCCATTCAAACGAAAAAACGAATGTCGTTATTTTTTCCATTCAAAAAAATGACTAATAAAAGCGCTAGTTGGATAGCAGTGGCCGCTGGACTGATTGTCATATTTGTTGCATTATTTTCTGATTTTCAAAGTAAACAAGCATATGCCTATATGTCCATTGATGTCAATCCAAGTATTGAAATTGGCGTAAATGAAAGAATGCAGGTAGTCGAACTTACAGGTTATAACCAGGATGGGAAAGAGATTATTTCACAATTAGATCATTGGGTCAAAAAAGATGTATCAGAATTAATAAAAGATATCCTAAAGGCAATGAAAAAACAAGGGTACTTAGCTAATAGTTCAGAGGTAATTATTTCTGCTGTCCGAACGAACGAACTAAAAGAAGAAGTAGAACGGAAACTAAAAAAGAATATGGATGAAATAAAATCGGAAATTACTAAACATAATTTAGATACCATTGTGGTATCAGGAACTAAAAAAGACCTAGAAAAAGCACATAAAATGGGGATTACGACGGGAAAATATCAGACTGAGGCTGTTAAAGAATCAAAAGAAAGAAAGAAAAAGAATACAGAAGTAAATAAACAGAAAAGTAACAAAAGTTATGAACATCGTAATGAAAGTAATCCTAACGGGAAGTCAAAAAAGCAATCGACTGAAATGAATAATATCCCTAAAAAAGCAGCTGAGGACCGTATCATTTCTAATATTGGGGATAATCGAAGTGGTAAACGGAATCCATCAGAAAAAGAGAAGAAAAATAATTATACAACTAATATACAAAACACTTTTCAAGCAAAAAAGGAATCTATTCTAATAAAAAAAGAATCCATTCAAAAGAAAGAGGAATCTATACAAACAAGAAAAGAGTCCATTCAAAATAAAAGAGAACCAATTCAAAAGAAAAAAGAATCCATTCAAAATAGAAGAGAATCTATTCAAACGAAAAAAGAGTCTATTCAAAATAAAAGGGAATCCATTCAAACAAGGAGAGAATCCATTATTCAAATGAGGAAAGAATCTCAAATGAGGACGAAATCCTATCATAATCCTAATCGGAATAATTCCTCTAATCATAATTGGAAGAATTCAAATAGTAACTCCAATAAGAGATGGCAAAATCATTCAAACAAAGGGAATTCCTCTTGGAAAAACAACAGGCCAGCACATAAAGGAAAAAATTGAAGTCCGGATACTACCGGACTTTTTCCATTTCATATGAAATTATTGTTGCCCTGCTTGTCCAGAAAGTTGTGCTTGGGCTTGTTTTACCAGTCTTTTGGTTATTTCTCCACCAACTGAACCATTTGCTCTTGAAACCGTATCCGAACCTAATTGGACACCAAATTCTTGAGCAATTTCATATTTAACTTGATCCAAGTATTGTTCTATACCAGGAACTAATAATTTATTTCTGCTATTTGCCATTTCTTTCACCCCTTTTTCTACAGAGAATTTATTCTCTGTATATTTATTATGGTTACGATATATTTTTTTCATAAGTGGAAATGTTTTTCGAAATTGTTAGTTTCTCCAAATCATGTTTTTCTGTTGGGTTTAGTCTGTTCCTTTGCTGACATCAATGGTTGGATGCATGAACGGTGAAGCTTTTGGTCTTTTTTTACTTTCTAAAAGCTCCCGATTTTCTGTTGTGTTCCATCCGATATCATTGGTTGGATGTACCCACTCATCACCAGCCATTATTGCCGGATCTGTATCTTCAGACCAATTTTCTAATGGTGAGTTTTCGGAAGAGTAATGACTGTCACCAATGACCACTCCATGTTTATTTATAAAAGGAGGTTGCATCTTAATACCTGTTCCTTCAAAGCTGGGAGCATTGATTTGATGAGGCATCGTTTCATTAATTGTAATTTTTTTTTCGATTGGCTTTTTTTGCTTTTTTGTCAATTTGAATCCCTCCTGTTTAAGATTATTTTCTTCTGGATAAAGATTTTTTATTTTAGAAAAAAATAGGAACGAATGATTGTTTAAAATTTGTTTCAAACTACGATTGTAAGCTTATTTTTCCAGGAGGTAATTGAAATGACAAAGCGCAAGGCAGAAGTCGATGCATTGGAAAAGTATACGAAAACACCTCACAAAAATGTTCAAGATAGTGAATTTTCAGCGGAATTTACCGATTCTGACAATTCCATAAGATTTCAAAACAGAAATTCCAAACAAGGAAAACAGGGGAAAAAGTAATATGAAGGGGCGCCGTAAAACACCGCCAAGGATACCGGTTGAGGAATTTAGTGTAGAAATTGGAGATGTAAATGGCAAACCTTTATTTAGAAAAATTAAACAGCTTTTCAACAATAGAAAAGAAAAAGAAAAATAAGCCGATTAAACACGGCTTATTTTTCTAACTTAAAAGGAAATAAATGATTAGTTTGATTTACACTATCGAAATAGGCTAATAAACCATAAGAGCCTTTTTCAATGATGCCGGTATTCAAATATTTATGAATATCGAAGGAAAGTTTTTCGACCAAGGTGTGTTTAAAAAGATCTTTCTCATCAAGTTGGAGATCTTCGAATTCTTTTCCTAAGATAGATGATGTATCGGCAATGCTTTTGTAAAGTTTTGAGCGTTCTTCTTTCGTAAAACTTACATTCCACCAAGGTTTTCTTGGTTTATATTTATGATGCCTTAAGTAATCGTATTTCATTAGGCTAAGTATACAATCCAAATCTTGAACAGATTTCTGTTCTAGGAATGAATAAAGGCGAGTGAATAGATCTTCAAGCTGATGACCTATTCTTGACCAACCTTGCTCATCCCAATAAGAACCAAATTGCTGGAAGAAATCAAACGGTGTTTCGAAAATACGAGTTACCAGAAACTCAATAGTATTGTCCATTCGATGGTCATTCCAATACTTTTCTAGAACATCTTCCACTTGTTTAATACGAACAATATCATCAAAAGAAAGCACATTGTTGCTTAAGATCTCGTATGGCGAGTGGTCCATATAAACATAATTATGTTCAGAAGCACGAAGCCGTAAACCGGTTCCGCGGAGCATTTTTAAAAATCCTAATTGCAACTCTTCAGGTCGCATTTCAAAAACATCATTAAATGTTTTTCGAAAGGAGAAATAGTCCTCTTCAGGCAGACCAGCGATTAAATCAAGGTGTTGGTCAATTTTTTTCCCCTCTTTTACCATGGTAACAGTTCTTTTCAGCTTTTCGAAGTTTTGTTTCCTTTTTACAAGTTCATTAGTATAATCGTTTGTCGATTGAACTCCAATCTCGAAGCGAAATAATCCTTTAGGTGCCTCTCGATTTAAGAACTCAATCACCTCTGGGCGCATAATATCCGCAGTAATTTCAAATTGAAAGACAGTACCAGGTAAATGTTCATCAATTAAAAAGCGGAACATTTCCATCGCATAGCTTCTACTGATATTAAAGGTGCGGTCCACAAACTTAATGGTTTTTGCTCCATTTGCCATCAAGTAACGAATATCCTCTTTAATTCGTTCCCGGTCAAAATAACGAACCCCGACTTCGATGGAAGATAAGCAAAATTGACAGCTAAACGGGCAGCCGCGGCTTGTTTCAATATAGGTTACCCTTTTGGATAAATGCGGAATATCTTCTTCAAAACGAAACGGCGATGGTAGTTCTCGAAGATTGAGCTTATTCCTTTGAGGGGTAATGAAAATCTTATTATTTTCTCGATATGCGATTCCATGGACATTCTCGAAATTCCGCTCTTCATTCAGTTCAAAAAGTAATTGTTTAAATGTTTGTTCCCCTTCTCCCATCACAATAAAATCAATCTCTGGATATTTTTCCATCCACTCCAGCGTATCGTATGAAACTTCAGGACCACCCAATACAATCAAAAGTGATGGGTCAATTTTTTTCAACATATTAACAACCTTAAGCGTTTCCTCAATATTCCATATATAACAGCTAAATCCGATAACATCTGCCTTTTGTTGAAACAGGTCAGAGACAATGTTCATTGCCGGATCTTTGATAGTATATTCTTTAATTTTGATATCAAATTCCGGGGCAGCATATGCTTTTAAACAGCGGATTGCAAGATTTGTATGGATATACTTTGCATTCAAAGTAGTACAAATGATATTCATTTAAATTGCTCCTTTTCTATATGAAAACAACAGACAATTATATCTTATTTTATACGAAATTGACAGCATGCAAACTGATTTTTGATTCTATATTCATTTCAAGCCATTATGTCATCGGAGTGAACAGAGATTGTTCATTTTTTTTTATGATCATTTTTTATCTGTCTTATAATAGTTGGTTTCATAAATTCAAGTTGTATCAAGAGTTATTCGAAAAATGGGTTAAGTGTTTTAAAAAATGATAAATGTTTGACTTTTATCACAGATATTAAAAATAAAATGTCCTACAATGGGAGAAGTTAACAATATTTTTTGAAGTTTCATGAACAATGTCAGGGGGAACATTCATGTCAGTTTTACCGAAAAAAAATGAACTCGGATTTTTTGAAATACGATTAGAGTCAATCGGCGGACTTGGGGCGAATTTGGCTGGAAAAATGTTAGCAGAAGCAGGTGTGCTCGGATTGGGATTAAGCGGCTCCAATTTTTCAAGCTATGGGTCTGAAAAAAAGGGGTCTCCTGTAAAAAGCTTTATTCGTTTTTGTGATCCGGATACAGCAATAAGAGATCACAGTCCAATTGAGGAGCCACATGTGGTGGGGGTATTTCATGAAGCGTTATATAAAACCATTGACGTAGTGAGTGGGCTTCGTGCAGATGGAATTGTTTTAGTGAACAGTTCAAGAGATTTTGATGAAATAAAAAAAGATTTGAATTTGGAATATGGCACACTTGCTATTGTCGATGCCTTAAATATTGCTGTGGAAGAAAAAACAAAGGTAAATACAGCAATGCTTGGGGCACTTTTTCGCATTTGTGAGTTTTTAGATCCTAATTCCATGAGAGAAGTCATTCGTAAAACCTTTGAAAAAAAATATCCGCATCTAGTGGAACCAAATATCCGAACATTTGACCGAGGCTATAATGAAGTTCAATTTAAAACGTATGAAGTTCCAGAGGGAGCAGAGGGAAAAACCTTCGTACGCATGCAGCCTCTACTAGGGTATGAAACACAAGAACTGGGAGGAGTTATTACTGCACAGGCAAATAGTATATTAAAAGACTTAAGCGGTTCCAGACAGGGGTTCCTACCAGAGTTTAATCGGGAAAAATGTATTGATTGTGCAGCTTGTGATAATGTTTGTCCTGATTTCTGTTTTGTTTGGGAAGAGGGAGAAGATAAACGCGGCAGAAAGCAAATGTTCCTTAAAGGTATTGATTATCAATATTGTAAAGGTTGCTTAAAATGTGTGGAGGCTTGTCCAACAAACGCCCTTACCGATTTACGTGAAATGATTGGTTATGCTGAAGCCAATCGGGTTAAACAAAACTTTCCTTATGCAGCAGGGGGGATATTATAATGGCTATTTTAGAAGACAAATTAAAAGAGCAAGGAATGGCAGAACAGGTTACTACTTTTGAATCCGGTAATGAAATGGCAGCCATGGCTGCAGCTCAAATAAATTATCATATCATGGGCTATTTTCCAATAACACCATCAACTGAGGTAGCACAATTTTTAGACCAAATGAAAGCTCGTGGTGAACATAATATTAAGCTGATTCCTGCAGATGGTGAGCATGGATCAGCAGGGATTTGTTATGGAGCTGCTGCAACGGGCGCTCGGGTCTTTAATGCTACAAGTGCAAATGGACTTTTGTATATGATAGAACAGCTTCCAGTACAAGCAGGAACACGTTTTCCAATGGTAATGAATCTAGTAACACGTGCAGTCAGTGGACCTCTTGATATTCGTGGTGATCATTCTGATCTTTATTACGCATTAAACACTGGATGGGTTATTTTAACGGCAAGAACGCCACAAGCCGTTTACGATATGAATATTATGGCATTAAAAATTGCTGAACACGCTAAGGTACGATTGCCTGTCATTGTTGCTTATGATGGTTTCTTCACTTCTCATCAAAAGCGACGTGTCCAATACTTTAAAGACCGCCGCGTTGTTCAACAGTTTATCGGTGAATGCCCAACGGACTATCATTTTATTAGAGATCCGAAAAAACCTGTAACAATCGGAGCTCACATGAATGGTGAAGACTTGATGAACAATCATTTTCAACAGTCTGAAGCCTTGTACCATGCCGGTGAAATTTTCAAGGAAGTTGCCTGTGAATATGCCAAACTATCAGGAAGAGAATATCCTGTTTTAGATTTATATAAAATGGAAGATGCAGAAGTTGCACTATTTCTATTAAACTCTGCAGCTGAATCAGCAAAGGATGTAGTGGATCAACTTCGTGCCCAAGGAGTAAAAGCGGGGGTTATCAGTCCTAACATTATTCGTCCTTTCCCTGCCAAGGAGATTCGTGAAGCATTAAAAAATGTAAAGGCATTACTAGTAGGTGAACGCGCCGATTCTTATGGGGCACATGGTGCAAATTTAACGCATGAAGTGAAATCAGCCCTTCAGGATGATAAGGACAATCAAACAATTGTGTTATGCCGCATATTTGGCCTTGGTGGTAAAGATTTTTATGCCAGTGATGCACATGAATTTTTCAAAATGGCGATTGATGCCATGGAGAAAGGTTATGCTGAAAAGCCGTTTGATTATTATGGTCACATACCGGGTGACCCTGAAAAAATTTTAAAACCTGTCATCACTCCGCAGCATGGTGATGTATTTAAAACAGGATTGATCGAAGTGAAAATGGATGAAGAAACGCAGAAGTTAAAGGTGAAAATTCCGCCACTTCGAGCGCTGACATCTAAACCAAAACGGATTGCTTCTGGCCACGGAGCCTGCCCGGGATGCGGTATTTTTGGTGGTCTTGAATTATTCTTTAAAGGGATTGAGGGGGATATTGTCACTCTGTTCCAAACGGGGTGTGCATATGTAACAACTACGGCCTATCCATACAGCTCCCATAAGCAAACGATGATTCATAATTTATTCCAGAATGGGGCAGCTACTTTATCTGGCACAGTTGAAGCGTTTATGGAATTAAAGCGGCGTGGAGAAATTCAAGTTTCTGATGATGCAACATTTGTCATGATTACTGGTGATGGTGGCATGGATATTGGAATGGGGTCTGCCATCGGAACAGCCCTTCGTGGTCATAAACTAATCATGCTCGAATATGATAACGAAGGGTACATGAATACTGGTTCACAAATGTCCTATTCCACCCCAATTGGTCATATGACAAGTACATCTGGTGTTGGAAAAGTTCAAAAAGGAAAGACATTCCACCATAAGGATACCGTACAAATTATGGCAGCGACCAATATTCCTTATGTCTTTACAGGATCTGAAGCATTTCCACAGGATTTAGTGAAAAAAGGCGCAAAGGCTCAATGGTATGCTCAAAATGTCGGTCCTGTGTACGGAAAACTATTAATTACATGTCCATTAAATTGGAAATCTGAAGACCGATATGGAACTAAAATACTAGAAGCGGCTGTAAATTCCTGCTTCTTCCCACTATATGAAATTGAACAAGGTGTAACAACGATTACTTATAATCCGGAAGAAAAGAATAAGCGTGTATCGGTTACAGAATGGTTTAAGTATATGGGAAAAACGAAACACTTGTTAAAAGAGGAAAACAAACCGATCTTGGAAGAATTTGAGGCAGAGGTAGAAAAAAGATGGCAACGCCTCAAAGCCATGCATGAAAATCCTTTATTATAAGATTATAAACGCAAAGAGAAATATTCTCTTTGCGTATTTCTTTACTCTAAACTATTTCTTTAACTGTACGGATAAATTCAGAAAGGTCTCTTATCTCTTTTCGTTTTTTTATAAGATTCTTTCCAAGTTCAAGCGTTTTTTGTTTTGCAGCTAGTCTAGTTTGTTCATCTTGAATACTATCTAAATCTGCTACATGTGCTAGACCGATGGTTCTGCGAATTAATTCGCACCCTGTATAACCAAGGGCATCCTCGAAATATTTGGCTAGATGATAATGTAAAAAGGATGTTGTGTTTGCTAATGGCTCTTTATTTTCCTTTTCCCATAGCTGTGAGAATTGAACTTGGAACACATTCCAAACCGTTTCCACATGTTGAATAAAAACATCACGGTGTTTTTCATTCACAATGACTTGGAACAACAGGTTGGCAAAAACCTGGCCAATATCGAAACCAGCCGGTCCATAGAAGGCAAATTCAGGATCAATTATTTTTGTTTGTTGATTATCAGCAAACATACTTCCTGTATGCAAATCACCGTGAAGGAGAACTTCTGCGTCGGTTAAAAAGATTTTTTTCAATACGTTAACATGAAACTTTAACTCCTCATCCTTCCATAGTTCTTCTACTGCTGGCCGCATATCTTCCTCAAATTCATTTGTTTCCGCATCAAAGTAAGGATCCGTAAAAATTAGGTCTTCGGTAATTTTACAAAGTTCGGGATTCATAAATTTTTGAACTTGCTCCTTTTTAGCCCCAGATCCAAGACCGTAATCGGATGTATAAAATAAAGTTTTGGCTAAATATTCACCAAGGTGTAGAGAGATAAGTGGAAAAGTCTCACCTTGGATGAATCCTTTACGGGCAATTGATAAGTGAGAAAGGTCTTCCATTACAGTAATGGCTAATTGATCATCTGTGTAATATACCTTTGGAACATAATCCGGAGCAATTTGTCCAAAAGTTTTTAAGGCATCAGCTTCAATTTTTGCCCGATGAAGGGTTAGTGGCCAACTTTCACCTACAACCTTTGCGTATGGCAGGGCTTGTTTGATGATGATACCTTGATTATGTTTTTGATCGACAATATGAAAAACGAGATTTAGGTTTCCGTCACCAATTTCCTTGCATGTTAAATCAGCATCTTCAGGAAATAGCTTTAAATCTAAAGCCTGTTTAATTGCCGTTTTTTCGTTTAATGGTTGATAGATTAATGGATTTAAAACGGTCATCAATAATACCTCCTTCGTTTGAGGAAAATTCCATACGAACTCAATTACAAATCAAATAAAAAGCCTCTTTCTGATAGAAAGAGGCGGCGAAGACGGTATTTGTCTGTCGTACCTCTTATCTTTCAGAAAGATTAACTTTCTGTTGGAATTAGCACCGTGCCTTACAGGATATACTGGCGCGGAAGAAAAGCGCCCCATTTCACAATGGTATTACGGTCGGTTGCTGGGCTTCAATGGGCCAAATCCCTCAGCCAGCTCTTGATAAGAGTAATCATTTTATAAAATTTTATCGATTCTTAAAAAATATATCAGTTCAATTGAGAAGATGTCAATCATTTTTGAAAATTATTTATTTTGCCTTTACAATTCCTAATAAAAGTTTTAATATTGTTAGCTAGTATTCTAGTGAAAATTGAATCAAGGTAAAATAGGTGAGAGAAAATGAAACAGTTTCCACGATCAGATTTATTAAATCGCCTTCCGAAACAATTTTTTGCATCCCTTGTTAAAAAAGCAAGTCAATATATAGAAAAAGGGTTTGATGTAATCAATCTGGGACAGGGAAATCCTGATCAACCAACACCAGACCATATTGTTTTTAAACTTCAGGAGGCAGCAACTAATCCCATAAATCATAAATATTCCCCATTTCAAGGGTTTGGTTATTTAAAGCAAGCTGCCGCCGATTTTTATCAAAGGGAATATGGAGTTAAGATTCATCCTGAAAAAGAAGTTGCCATATTATTCGGAGGTAAGGCTGGATTGGTTGAACTTCCCCAATGTTTATTAAATCCTGGAGATACTGTACTAGTTCCAGATCCGGGTTATCCTGATTATTGGTCAGGAGTAGCTATGGCAAAAGCAGAAATGGTTACCATGCCGTTAAAAGAAGAAAATCACTTTTTGCCAAAATACGATGAAATTACTAATGATGTATTAAAAAAGGCAAAACTAATGTTCCTCAATTATCCAAATAATCCCACAGGGGCAATTGCTACACCCGATTTTTTTGCGGAAACCGTTGATCTCGCAGAAAAACATGATATATGCATTGTCCATGACTTTGCCTATGGAGCAATTGGATTTGATGGTGTAAAACCGACAAGCTTTCTCCAAACAAAAGGGGCAAAAGAAGTGGGCATAGAAATTTACACCTTATCTAAAACATACAATATGGCTGGCTGGCGTGTTGCTTTTGCGGTAGGTAATGAAAGTGTTATTTCATCACTGGAACTGATACAGGACCACCTTTACGTTAGTTTGTTTGGTGCTGTTCAAGAGGCAGCAGCAATGGCGCTGACAGGACCTCAGGATTGTGTGAGGGAATTGAATCAAATGTATGAACGGAGGAGGAATGTCCTCATCGAAGGCCTCCAGTCTATTGGTTGGAATGTTACCGCTCCTAAAGGTTCATTTTTTGCTTGGTTAAAAGTACCGCAGGGCTTTACTTCCGAGGAGTTTGCAAATTTTCTTTTGGAAAAAGCCCATATCATGGTAGCGCCAGGAATTGGATTCGGTACTTATGGAGAAGGGTATGTCCGAGTTGGTTTATTGTCTTCTGAAGAACGCTTGAAAGAGGCTGTCAGAAGAATAAGCAGTTTAGAAATTTTTAAAAAATAGGTTGACAATATTTTGGTTTCTTGGGATAATCCAAAATAAGTTCATTCACTTGAAAACAATAAATACGGAAAAATAATCATTTTCTTATCAAGAGCAGGCGGAGGGACTAGCCCAATGAAGCCCGGCAACCGACCTTACCCTTTGTAAGGCACGGTGCTAATTCTTGCAGCGGGAAGCTGAAAGATGAGAAGATGTTAGTCATGTCTGCTAACCTCTTCTTTTCGAAGAGGTTTTTTTATTGCTGAAATTGAAAAGGAAGTGTCATAATGTCTGAATTAATTGCTACCTATCTACTACATGATGAAAAAAATCCAGACAAGAAAGCGGAAGATATTGCCTTAGGACTGACAGTTGGTTCTTGGACGAAACTTCCTGAACTTGAACAAAACCAATTGCGTAAGCACAAAGGTCGAGTGGTATCGATTGAGGGGTTACCTTCAGAACAAGAAAATCAAACATTAATTCGAATTGCCTACCCGACAATCAATTTTTCAAGTGACCTACCTGCAATCTTAACAACGGTCTTTGGGAAACTTTCCCTAGATGGAAAAATTAAATTAATAGATTTACAATTCGATGATCTTTTAAAAAGTCAATTTCCTGGTCCAAGATTTGGAATTGAAGGGATTCGTAAGAAATTAAATGTGTATGATAGGCCGCTGGTAATGAGTATTTTTAAAGGTGTACTTGGTAAGGATATTCATTTTTTGACTGAACAGCTAAAGGAGCAGGCCTTAGGCGGGATTGATCTGGTAAAGGACGATGAAATTTTGTTTGAAAATGAATGGACACCTTTTGAAAAACGTATTTTTAATGGGAAAAGGGTCCTTCAAGAAGCCTATGAAGAAACGGGACATCGTACTCTTTATGCCGTTAATTTGACAGGAAGAACGTATCAACTTAGAGATAAAGCGAGAAAAGCAGCTGAAATTGGTGCGGATGTGCTCCTTTTCAATGTTTTCACTTATGGTTTTGATGTTCTTCAAGAGTTGAGAGAAGACGAGGAAATCGCTTTGCCAATCATGGCACACCCATCTTTTAGCGGAGCTTTCACTTCTTCTCCTATTTATGGTATCTCCCATTCACTTTTATTAGGTAAACTTTTACGCTATGTAGGAGCAGATTTTTCATTGTTCCCATCTCCTTATGGAACAGTGGCACTGGAAAAAGACTCTGCCATTGCGATTGCCAGTGAATTAACAAAGCAAGATATACATAAAACGTCATTTCCTGTTCCATCGGCAGGTATACATCCAGGATTAGTTCCACTATTAATCAAGGATTTTGGAATGGAATCTGTTATTAATGCTGGCGGAGGAGTTCATGGCCATCCGGATGGGGCTCGAGGAGGAGGTATGGCATTTAGGCAGGCCATTGATACCATACTTCAGGGAAAACTGCTAGCTGAAGGTGCCGAATACTATCCGGAATTAAAAAAAGCTTTACAACTATGGGGAAATGTTGAGGTGGCTATATCATGATAAAGCCAGTAATTTATTGTGATTTTGATGGAACGATTACCGAAAGTGATAATATTATTGCGATAATGAAAAAATTTGCCCCGCCTGAGTGGGTCGAAATAAAAGACCAAATTCTCTCGCAGCAAATTTCCATATGTGAAGGTGTTGGTAAGCTTTTTTCTCTCCTACCAAGTAGGATGAAGCAGGAGATTACTACTTTCGCCATTGAAAATGCAAAAATTCGTCCAGGATTTAAAGAATTTGTTCAATTTGCCCGTGAGGAACACATCCCGTTTTACATCGTCAGTGGTGGTATTGACTTTTTCGTTCATCCCATTTTGAAGGACTATGGTCCTTTTTCTGGAGTATTTTGTAATGAAGCTGATTTTTCCGAAGATCGAATCAACATCCTTTGGCCGTATACATGTGATAAGTATTGTGATAATAACTGTGGCTGCTGTAAGCCTAGCATTATCCGTAAACTTAATCAAAATGAAGACATATATAAAATTGTCATTGGCGATTCTGTTACCGATCTTGAGGCAGCAAAAATGGCTGACTTGGTCTTAGCCAGGGATTTGCTGCAAGAAAAGTGTTTAGAATGGGGAATTAACCATTATGGTTTCGATACATTCTTTGAATGCATTGATGAGATAAAAAAGAGAATTGAGGTGGGAGAATTATCATGTTAGAGGAAAGATGGCGTGAATTAGCTGATGTAAAAGATGAATTGTCTGAGCGAGATTGGTTTATGGGAACAAGTGGAAATTTAGCAATAAAGGTAAGTGATAAGCCGCTTCAATTTTTGGTGACTGCAAGTGGGAAGGATAAACGCAAAAGGACTAATGAAGATTTTCTCCTTGTCGATGAATTTGGCCATCCTGTGGAAGAAACTCATTTGAAACCTTCTGCTGAAACGCTACTCCATTTGGAGATCTATCAAAAAACAAATGCAGGCTGCAGTCTCCATGTTCACACAATTGATAATAATGTGATTTCAGAAATTTACGGTGACCGTGGGGAAATTACGTTTAAAGGTCAAGAATTAATAAAAGCATTTAACAAGTGGGAAGAGGATGATATACTTAAAATTCCGATTATTCATAATTTCGCGCATATTCCTACTTTAGCTCGTGCTTTTTCTGAGCATGTGAAAGAAGATACTGGGGCTGTTCTGATTCGGAACCACGGAATTACTGTGTGGGGACGTAATGCCTTTGAAGCTAAAAAAATCCTTGAAGCGTCCGAATTTTTATTCCGATACCAATTACGATTACTAGAATATAAACCATATCAATTATTTAAAGTAGTTTAAAAGTAATAAAGAGTCAGCGCTTAAGCGTGCAACTATACAATAATTTGAGAAAGGATGGAAAAACATGGCATATATTACATTTCAAGACAACGAAGAAAAAATTTCCAATCAGGAAGAGGTAGAAAGCTTCCTGGCATCGCAGGAGGTTATTTACGAAAAATGGGACATTAGTAAGCTTCCTGAATCTCTTGTCGAAAAATACCTTTTAACTGATGAGGAAAAGGAACAAATTTTACAAACTTTTGCAAATGAAATAGCTGATATCTCTGCAAGAAGAGGTTATAAAGCGCAAGATGTTATTTCTCTTTCAGAAAATACACCAGATTTAGAAACCCTGCTACAAAACTTTAAGCGAGAACATCATCATACCGATGATGAAGTTCGTTTTATTGTTAGTGGGCATGGAGTATTTGTCATCCAAGGTAAAAATGGTAAGTTCTTTGAAGTACATTTAAATCCTGGAGATTTAATTTCTGTTCCTGAAAATACTCGACACTATTTTACCTTAGAAGAAGATCGTAAAGTCGTTGCAATAAGAATTTTCGTTACAACAGAGGGTTGGGTGCCAATATACGAAAAAGAAGAACAAAATGTATAGTGTTAAATGAACTGGCTGCTGTATTGTAGGCCAGTTTTTTTTACGCACGAAATGGGGGAGTTTATAATGCAAAGCCCGAGCCATGAAGGTAGTAGTAATGTTAAGCTTTATGGAAGGGGTTTATGTTGAACAAAATCTTAAGTTAATGGAAAGTATAACCACGAATGGAGATACAAACTTTATTTAGGCTATGTACCGATCAATGAGTCTTTAGAAGCAGATTTATGAATTTAAGGTATCCAATTATTATAGATAGAACCGTACATATAAGTGATGTAAGAGGTCATAGGTTAGTTCTTTTGCTACTTCATGTATGAACAAGGACTTTTGGCTTATAAAATATTTTAGAAAAATTAGAAAAGTTACGTATGTTACTAAAATTTTAAAAGAACGGATAGATTTTCGTTAAAAAAGTGGATTTGTTGATAATAATTTGATAAGAGAGCCACTGAAAAAAACATGTGGAATCATGTCGAAAAATGATGAGAAAGAATCATATTCTTGTCGAAAATAGAAAGTTTTAGATTGTTTTGTCTACTTTTGCGAATGTATTTACATTTGTTGTGTTTCTTGTCATAATCTTTCAAGTAGTCTATTTTTTTATCGAATTAAGTAAGAGTGTAAGAGCAGGAGGATAATAAATTGTACGAGAATAGTAATTGTAGCAATTGCAGCCCTAGTTATACGAAAATGATTGAAGAAATTAAGGCAAAAAGAGAACTCATGATTAAAAGCGCTTATAAATGTGGATTTACGAATGAAAAGACGATTAAATACAGTCAAGAGCTGGATGAATTAATAAATGAGTATCATAGGGTGATGGAACAATCAGATCGATCAAATGAAGAAGTAAAGTTTGCTTTTAAACAAATGATCATGGTTTGGCCAAAAGTATTAGTATAAATAGTAATATTTATTTCTTTATAGAATGTACAATAGGCCTTCCTATTGTTATACTGCAAATTTTTACTACCTAGAAGGCCTTCCCACCCTTTTGTTATCCACTTCAATTTATCTTCATTAAACCATTCAAGTCTAAATAATATATTTTTATCGTTGGTCCCTCCAAATCACACCATTTATGCATGGAAATCACTTCGCTCGATTCCCCAATAATAAAAATTAATAGAAATGTATAGGAAGAATTTTTCTTTTTTCTTTCTATTTACAGATGAAATTTTTAAAGAAAAAAGAAAACTATTTTAAATGGGTAATATGCTTATATTTCGACTCATATATCGTAAATAAAAGGAGATTTAAATCACATCAAAGGCAAGCGCTTTTAACGATAATGGTCTCTTTTAAGGAGGGAAGCTGTAATTGCACTTGTTATAAATTTCAAATAAGTGCCCAATCCAGATACGATGTTATGTAATCCATTTCCTTACACACTCAACGATAAGGAGTGCCTCTGCCATGATAAATCTTTATGAAACCCATGCAGTTGAGGACGAAATGAGATCTAACATGTAATTTCTCATTACTTATGAATAAGAAATGCACCAAATATATGGTGCTACTACTTATGGAATGGTAGGAAACAAATTGAGCAATTTACAAAGCTTAAAGCGAAAAAAGGCGGTGAAATAAGCTAATGTCTGAAAAATTTGACGTGATAGTAGTTGGTGCTGGACCAGCAGGTACTGCTTGTGCTTTCACTTGTGCTAAAAATGGCTTAAAGGTATTGCTTATTGAAAGAGGAGAGTATCCTGGAGCGAAAAATGTAATGGGCGGAGTTTTATACCGTCAGCAATTGGAGGAGCTAATTCCTGAGTTTTGGAAAGAAGCCCCGCTTGAAAGACCTGTAGTGGAGCAACGTTTTTGGATGATGGATAAGGAATCAGTTGTTACCTTCGGCTATAAAGGCTTGGAGTGGGCTGTGGAGCCCTACAATAACTTTACCGTACTTCGTGCTAAGTTTGATCAATGGTTTGCCAGCAAAGCAGTTGAGGCAGGGGCACTTCTGATTAATGAAACGGTTGTAACCGAATGTATCGTCGAAAATGGAAAAGTGGTAGGTGTCCGAACGGATAGACCGGATGGTGAAGTATATGCCGATGTCGTTGTGCTGGCCGATGGAGTTAACTCACTCTTATCCAAACAGCTTGGCTTTCATAAGGAATTTCGCCCGGACGAAGTAGCATTAACAGTTATGGAGGTAATTAACTTACCTAAAGACAAAATTAATGATCGTTTCAATTTAGAGGATAACCAAGGCTGTACGATTGAAATTTTTGGTGATTCCACAAAGGGGAACCTTGGCACCGCATTTCTTTATACAAATAAAGAAAGTTTAAATATTGGGGTAGGAACCACGCTTTCCAGTATGATTAAAGCGAAAATAAAGCCTTATGAGCTTTTAGATTATTTAAAAAATCACCCGATGGTAAAACCATTCTTAGAGGGGGGGGAATCTGCGGAATATCTTGCCCATCTCATTCCAGAAGGAGGCTATCATTCTGTTCCAAAGGTTGTTGGAAATGGAGTAGTTGTTGTTGGAGATGCGGCCCAATTAGTTAATGCCATCCATCGTGAAGGATCGAACTTAGCGATGCATTCGGGATTACTAGCTGCTGAGGCAATTGTCGAGGCAAATAAACGAGGTGATTTTAGTGAAGCAAGTTTAAATCATTACCGTGAGGCTTTATATAACAGTTTTATCATAAAAGATTTGGAGAAGTACAAAGATGCAACCCATACCTTTGAAAAATATCCGCAATACTTTAAGGATTATATTCCAATGCTGAATCGGGCAGCGAGTCAATTCTTTACAGTTGATGGAACACCAAAAAGAGAAAAACAAAAGCAAATAATGAAGAGCATGACCGCAGAAAAAGGAACATTTCGTGTGCTACAAGATATATATCGTGCTTGGAAGGCGGTGAAATAATGTCAACAAAGAATCTTGAGGAGAAACAATATCTCATCCGCTTTAAGTGTGATACGAAGTCTCATTTAACGGTTCTTGACCATGACATTTGTATGACCAAATGCCCGGATAAAATTTGTACGATATTTTGTCCAGCAGAGGTTTATAAATGGGAAGGAACAAGAATGCAGGTAGGTTATGAAGGTTGTCACGAGTGTGGTAGCTGTAGGATCGGCTGCCCTTATCAAAACATTAAATGGGAATATCCGAAAGGTGGACATGGAATTATCTTTCGATTGGCTTAAATCATATGATTATAAAAAGCAGCTGTTCATTTAAAGACAGCTGCTTTTTAACTTCTTTCCGTAGGAGTAAATGGTTTCATCCATAACAAAATAAAAAAGCTCATGCAAATATAGCCAAATAGAGGATATAAATTGGAAAGGAGAGTACCGTAATTTACTAAACTGATTAAATACGCAATAATAAAAATTGCTGTTACTGATACGATTGTCGGAACATGGACATATTGCTTAAGCTGTCTGTCGAGTCCAAAAACGTTCCCAATTACAGAGGTGAAAATCTCTCCATAAATAATCAAAACAAAAAACCAATAGAAAAATGGTGCCAGGTTTTTCATGATAATTGCCATTGGAATCTCATATAGTTCCAAATTGGGCAGCATGATGAGGGTAAAATGATTAGCTATTAATATTAAGGTTAAAGCCAATCCACCAAGTATTCCTCCCCATTTTATGGTCCAATCGTCTTTTACTTCTGAAGCAACCGGAACTAGAACTGCTTGAGCTAAACCAAGATTTAAAGCTGCATATGAAAAAGGGGCGATCACACTTTTCCAGCCATCGTTGGCATAAGGAATATATAAAAACTGATCTAAGAAATTTGGCATTTTAATAGATAAAGACATCAAAATTAAGCTGAACACGATCATTAATGGGACAACAAATGTATTAACGGCAAATAAACCTTTTGTTCCTATGAGCATGACAATAAAAGAAAGAAAAATAGTGAAAAACACCCCTAAGTTTCTCGGAAGTCCTAGTTGTTCTTCAAATACTGCTCCTGCACCTGAGAGCATGACTGCACTAACCCCAAGTAGCATAAATAGCATAAAAAAATTGATTATCCTTCCAGGCCATTTACCAAACAAATATTCATTAAATTCTTGATAGGATTTAGCGTTAATTTGTGCTGCTAGACGCATTAGTTTGGAACCGATCATAACAAATAAATAACCGCTCATTAATATACTAATAAAGCCGAAGAAGCCAAACCGTGAGAAAAACTCAACGATTTCCCTTCCAGTCGCAAATCCTGCACCTACAACCGTCCCAACATAGACCGCTGCAATTTGAAAGGCTTGATTCCAATTTCGTTTCACATCATCTCCCCCTTATCACCAATATATGACTTAAAGGACAAACAATGACGAGCATTTTCCCTAACTGGAAAGTATTACTTGGGATAAAAAGCTTGAAAGTCAAAAAAGGTCAAGATATAATAAAATCACAAAGGTCAAATATAGTCAAAGTCAAATTGATCAAAGCAGTGAAAAGGAGGTTTTCTTTATGCTTTGTCAACGATGCCAACAAAATCAAGCAAATGTGCAATTAAACATGATTGTGAATGGACACCGAAAAGAATTAAAACTTTGTGATGAATGTTATTCAAAAGAAAAAAGTGTGATTGGCGCAGGCTTTGGAATGAATATGGATCTTTTTTCAAACTTCCCTTTTGAGGGACTTTTTCAAACGAATGGTTTTACTCAAATTCCAAATAAAGAACATCAAAAGACTGAGAAAAACGGACGCGGAGGTTTCATCGATCAATTTGGCCGTAACTTAACACAAATGGCCAAAGCAGGGTTAATTGACCCGGTTATTGGTCGTGATGAAGAAGTAAAACGTGTCATCGAAATTTTAAATAGAAGAACGAAAAACAACCCGGTATTAATTGGTGAACCTGGTGTTGGTAAAACAGCCATTGCGGAAGGACTCGCGTTAAAAATAGCTGAAGGTAAAGTACCGGAAAAGCTTAAAAATAGAGAGGTATATTTATTGGATGTTGCTTCACTCGTTGCTAATACGGGTATTCGTGGTCAGTTTGAAGATAGAATGAAACGGTTAATTTTAGAATTACAAGAACGTAAAAATATTATTTTATTTATTGATGAAATTCATTTATTAGTTGGTGCAGGATCAGCGGAAGGTTCGATGGATGCAGGTAATATTCTAAAGCCGGCACTTGCTCGTGGTGAATTGCAAGTTATCGGAGCAACAACCTTAAAGGAATATCGACAAATTGAAAAGGACCCTGCTTTAGAACGACGATTCCAGCCGATTCATGTTCAAGAACCATCTGTGGAAGCAGCAATTGAAATCTTGAAAGGAATTCAAAAGAAATACGAAGATTATCATGAAGTCACATATTCTGAGGAAGCGATCCGCGCTTGTGTGAATTTATCACATCGTTTTATTTCAGATCGCTTCCTACCCGATAAAGCAATTGACTTGCTTGATGAAGCGGGGGCAAAATTGAACTTGACATCTGAATATAAGAGTAATGAACAAATCGAGAATCGCCTAAAAGAAATTGCTTCTCTAAAGGAGGAAGCACTCAAACACGAACGGTATGAAGAAGCAGCCAAACTCCGTGATGAAGAAATGAAACTTGAAAAAGCTCTAAACGATGATAAGAATGGAGACCGACCTATTGTTACGACTTCACACATTCAACAAATTATTGAACAAAAAACTGGTATTCCCGTTGGAAAGCTTCAGCAAGATGAAAAACAAAAAATGAAAAATTTAGAAGAAAATCTAAATAAAAAAGTCATTGGTCAAGAAAAGGCGGTTGAAAAGATTGCTAAGGCAATCAGACGTAGCCGTGCTGGTTTAAAACCAAAGAATCGTCCAATAGGATCTTTCCTTTTTGTCGGCCCTACTGGTGTTGGTAAAACCGAATTAACCAAAACACTTGCCGAAGAATTATTTGGAACAAAGGATTCAATGATTAGACTTGATATGAGTGAGTATATGGAGAAACATAGCGTATCAAAATTAATCGGTTCACCACCGGGTTATGTAGGACATGAGGAGGCAGGACAACTTACGGAAAAAGTACGTCGAAATCCTTACAGTATCATACTTCTTGATGAAATTGAAAAGGCTCATCCGGACGTGCAGCATATGTTCTTGCAAATCCTTGAGGATGGTCGCTTGACCGACAGTCAAGGTAGAGTAGTAAGCTTTAAAGATACGGTTATTATTATGACAAGTAATGCTGGAGTTGGTCATAAACCAATTCATGTTGGATTCGGTACTACAAATTCTATGGAAGAAACAAATATTCTTGATTCACTTGGTAGCTTTTTTAAGCCGGAATTCCTTAACCGATTTGATGGCATTATTGAATTTAAATCATTGGACAAAGAGCATATCTTGAAGATTGTTGATTTAATGGTTCACGAACTCCAAGAAACATTAAAAGAAGAAAATATTGAATTCACGATCTCAACAGAGGCAAAAGAGAAATTAGCAGAACTTGGTTATCACCCAGCATTTGGTGCACGCCCATTAAGACGTGTGATTCAAGAACAGCTTGAAGATAAGATTGCAGATTTCATTCTTGATCAGCCAGAAGCCAAAAATCTAATGGCAGTATTAGAGGATGGTAAGCTAACAGTCAAATCAAAAACTGTATAATATAAAAAGCGAAGCTCGTTCAAAGGCTTCGCTTTATTGTATTAAAGATTTTTATCATCAATGGAATTTAACCAATCTTCAATTTCACCAACAACGGATTGAACACAGCCATCTTGAAACGGTGAAATGAGATTGGCTGCTTCAACTAACTTAAGAAATGACATACTGCCACCAAGTTTACACAATTTTACATAATCTCTCCAAGCTTCGTCCCAGTTTTCTCTTGACCGTTTCCAGAATTGGAAGGCACAAATTTGCGCAAGGGTATAATCGATATAATAAAATGGCGAACTATAAATATGGCCTTGACGTTGCCAAAAACCTCCATTTTCTAAATACTCAAATCCATCATAGTCTTTATGAGGTAAATATTTCTGTTCAATTTCACGCCACTTTAATTTTCGCTCTGTTGGTGTTGCTTCCGGATTTTCATAAACCCAATGTTGGAATTCATCTACTGAAACACCATATGGCAAGAATAATAAGGCATCACTTAAATGTGAATACTTATATTTATCCGTTTCCTCTTTAAAGAAAAGCTCCATCCATGGCCATGTGAAAAATTCCATACTCATAGAATGGATCTCACATGCTTCATAAGTTGGCCAATAATATTCAGGTATTTCAAAATGTCGGCTAGAATAAACTTGGAAAGCATGGCCAGCTTCATGGGTAAGAACGTCAATATCACCTGAAGTTCCATTGAAATTTGCAAAGATAAACGGGGCTTTATAATTTTCAATATACGTACAATAGCCACCGCTAGCCTTTCCTTTCTTTGCAACCAGATCCATTAGGCCATTTTTCTGCATAAATTGGAAGAATTCTCCTGTTTCTTCCGAAAGCGCTTTATACATTTTTTGCCCGTTATCAATAATCCATTCAGGATTCCCCTTTGGTGTGGCATTGCCTGTTTGATAATTAATCGTTTCATCGTAATATTTCAACTTGTCTAAGCCAAGTCGTTCCCGTTGTCTTTCTTTTAGTTTTGTCGCAATTGGAACAATAAAATCCTTCACCTGTTGTCGGAAGTTTGCAACCATTTCAGCATTGTAATCCGTTCTCATCATTCGGTAATAGCCTAGCTCTACAAAATTTTTGTATCCGAGAGCATGGGCAATTTCCGTTCTCACTTTCACTAGTTCATCATAAATACGGTCAAACTCTGCCTCATGATTTGCAAAGAATCCAAATTTTGCTTCACTAGCTCGCTTTCGCATTTCTCTATCAGTGGATTCGATAAATGGATCTATTTGTGCAAGAGTCCGCTCTTCACCTTCAAAATTTATTTTTGCAGACGCAACCAGTTTCGTATATTCGGTTACTAAACGATTCTCCTTTTGAAGCAAAGGAACGATTTCTGGTTTAAAAGTTTTAAGTTGACCTTCCGCTAATGCAAATAGCTGGGCTCCCCATTTTTGTTCCAAATCTTTGCGGAATGGTGAAGTTGTTAATGCTTGATAATATTTTGTTACTAATCCTTCAATTTCTGGATCGATTTCATCCATATAATCTTGTTCAGCTTTATAAAATTCATCGTTAGTATCTATGGAATGACGAATATAACATAGGTTGAACATCGTACCAATGTCATTTCTCAACTTATTAATCTCATTCATTGCTTTGCTCTGTTCTTCAACAGTGTTAGCCTTTTTAAAGTTTTCTAGTGCAGTATTAAATTTAGACTTTACTTCTTCCAAATTCGGACGTACATATGTATAGTCATTAAAGCCCATCTATATAACCCCCTCTTTGAATATTTTAATATTTCAATTTATTCCATTATATACTATTGCTACTTATTCGATAACAAAAAAAACGACCAACTGGCCGTTATTAATATTTTCCTGCAGGTAAACCCAATTTTTTTAAAAGATCGATTGCAACTAATTTTTCTTCATCAGATAGGCTAGACATGAGATGATCAATTTGTTTTGCGTGTTCTGGGAAAATGTCTTGAATCAGTTTTTTTCCCTTCTCGGTGATTTGTGCGTAAATTACCCTTCTGTCTTTTGGACAAGCACTTCTTTGTAATAAACCTTTCTGTTCCAATTTATCAACTACATAAGTGATGCTTCCGCTTGCAAGTAAGATTTTTGCGCCGATTTGCTGAAGCGGTTGATCACCTTTATGATAAAGTAGTTCCAAAACGGCAAATTCGGTAGGATTTAAACCATTTGACTGAATAACTTTATTTACATGCTCGTTAATAGCCTTGTAAGCTCTTGATAAAACAATAAATAGCTTTAAAGATGTAGCTGTCGAATCAATTTCCATCTAAACCCATCCTTTAAATATCTCGATTTCAAAGTTATTATAAAAAAATATTAAGTTACTGTCAATTTTATCAAGAAATAGAAAGGAATTTCTCTGACAAATGGAGAAAAACAGATGTTATAATAAAAAAGTATGTGACAGAATGATGTTTGAGGTAGTCATATGAGAAGGTTTAAAGGAAATTTTTATCTTTATTTGACCATTGTTATAATCCCGCTTCTTTTTCTAGGACTCTATTTTGGTTTAGACATTTTAAAAGAAAATGATTATAAAAGAGAAAATCAAGCAAAGTGGATCGCTTCAATTTATAAAGAACAATGGGATCAATTCATCAGCGAAACTGTGACAAGCCTAGAAATTCTTTCAATTTCCGCACGAGAAAACCTCGATTCCCCTAAGAAAATGGAACCATTATTAGTTCAAGTGAATCAAAATGACCCAAGATATGGAGGTCTTTATTTATTAGATTCGAAAGGAAACTTAATGGCGGGTACCGTACCACTTAGGACGGAAGAAAACTTTTCAGAAATTCCATTTATTAAGGAAGTCATTAGAGCCAAAGATATTATTATCTCAGACCATAAAGAAGTTCTGAGAAACAACCAACTTGTAATAGGTTTAGCAACTCCTGTTCTTGATGAGAAAAACGAGTTAAAAGGAATACTAGTTGCTGATCTGCGAATTGATTATATGAAAAATGTCATGAAAGTTCTCACACCAGATACGAAGCTTTATGTAGTAAATGGGGAAGATAAACCCATTCTAGAGATGAATGTTGATCGTAATGAAATATATAAACAAACAGATTGGGTAACTTTGCCAATGAATCATTTACCATGGAACATTAAAGTCAAAATTGCTGACCGTGATTTATCAGAATTAGGAATAGCTATTAGTCAAATAATTTTCATCATACTTATTATTACTCACGTTCTTTATCTGCTCATAGAATACATAATGCTTAGAATGAAGACTAAAAAAGAAAGAAAGGAAAATGAAATACATAAACTTGAATTAGTTGGTTCTTTAGCAGCAAGTACTGCGCATGAAATACGAAATCCATTAACAGGGGTAAAGGGATTCATTCAACTATTAAGTGAGAAATATACGGAAGAAGAGGACCAATATTATTTTAATGTAATAAATTCAGAATTGAATCGGATCAACCAAATTGTTGGTGAGTTCTTAATTCTTGGCAAACCCACTGCTCAAATGATGAACAATGTAAATATAATCGAGACGCTTAATGAGTTAAAACCATTAATTGTGTCGGAAGCGAATGCTCATAATATTGAGTGTAAATGGTTACTTCCGGATCAACCTGTCATGGTCAAATGTGCAAAAGACCAAATGAAACAAGTCATTTTAAATTTAACAAAAAATGCGTTTGAATCAATTGAACGTTGTGGGATAATACAGGTAAAACTTCAATTAATGGAACAGGAATGTAAACTTGAAATCATTGATAATGGGAAGGGAATCCCAGAGGAAGATCTAGAAAAAATTTTCCAACCATTTTATACATCAAAAGCTACTGGAACTGGTCTTGGATTAGTTATTTGTAAAAGAATCATTGATTCCTTTGACGGAAAAATTAAAATTTATAGTACTGAATCAGTTGGTACAACTGTGGAAATCACTCTTCCAATCGCAAAAAATAAATAGGAATTAATGGAAAAAGGATGGCTAGTCCATCCTTTTTACTTAACTTCTTGAATTCTTTGATATAATTTTTCTTTTTCCTCATCTGACAGTATTCTTTCCGCCATTGGAAACAATACGTTTTCTTCTTTAGCAAAATGTTCAGTTAAGATAAAATAGGCTTCTTGTATTAAAGCACTTAGATTTTTCATTTCTTCGGGAGAATGATTGTTGTTATTGGTCTTCTCAAGAAATGTCTTAATTTTTAATTTTGCCTGATCGTGTTCAAATTCCATTACAGCAATTGGCCCAGATGTCGTACCAATGTATGTCCCCATCATAGGGAATAATATTCCTTCTTCCTTTTCTGAATGAGGATCTAGAGCTTTTTGAAATTCTTTTACTTTCTTAGATAGGTTAGTGAAATTAGTCAAAATACTTTCATCTTGATCAATTTTCTTTGTTAAGCGGAATAATCCGTCTAATTGCTCCAAAAGGGGGAGGTGTTCTTCTTTTAATTGCTTTAAACCTTTACTCAGTTCAGCAGGTGGCATTCCTCCAAATGCACTCATACATCCGCTCATAATTTCACCTCTAACATATTTTGCTTCAAGTATAAGGGTAGTTATGACAAAATGTAGTGACAGAAATCACAAATCAACAAATAATGATGTAGTAAAAATAAAATTGTATTTTTAGAAAATTTTTAGTCATTGTAAGACAATAAATGGAAGTGAGTTTAATATAATATAAATAAATCGAAACAAAGGGAGGGCAAATATGAAAACCCCTAATTACCATGATTTCTATCAAAAGGCATTAATCCCGATTGGACGAAACGATTTGAAAATATTGAAAGATACGTATGTTAGTTTTTCTGAATCTTCCCACACACATTGGTTAATTGCCGTAGAAGGGGTACAGCTTCCACAGTCTAAGATTTACTTTCATTGGAAAGTGAGTATTTATCCAGCAAATGATGAAGGTGATTTTAATTGGAAAAAACCTTACTATTGTTCGGCTAATATGGAAAACATGGATCAAGCTATTGCATTAGCCTCATCATTAATGAAATCAAGTAGAAAAGATGAACTTTCCTCCGCTGTTCTCTTAGAGAAAATAAGCTAGCCACTCACATACTTAACCAGTTGCTTTATCTTCTTTTTTCTATCCTTTGTGAAAAAACCTACATATTGGAATTCAAAACCATTTATTTCAATTAGATGGCTGTATCACCATGGTAATGGCGCAACAATAAACAGCATGATATCAAAAATAATGTGCGATACAATCACCAATGGCATACTTTTTTTCCAAAAATATAAGACACCCCATACGAGTCCGGATAGGAAGGCTGCAAAAATGAGTAACAATGAACCAGAATAGATATGGACTGACCCATATAGGAATGCCCCTATCAGAATGCTAGGTATTGGTTTAAGGGAATGAAGCAGCCTTTTCTGTACAAATCCTCTCCAGAAAAGTTCCTCTCCAGGGGCAGCTACAAATACTAAAGATAAATATTGCCAAAATAATGAAGGGGCAAACCATTTATATAAACGACTAATCTCCTTACGAAATGAAAAGTCAATGAACTCAAGGAAATGGTATCCAGCCCAAAATATAAAATACAAAAGTAATCCGGTAATAACCCCCCAGCCAATTGAACGGGGGATAGAAAGTTGATCATCCATCTCTCCTTTTAACATGGTGAAAATAATGAGGGCAAGGATGGACCCGGAAAAAATATACCAAAAAATAGATTTGTCATTGAACGAAAAATAAAGAAGAACGTGTGCAAGAATCAACCCGGTTAATAGTTTCGAGTCACAAATTAGTTTCTTCATTTTTCTAAAACTCCTTTATGAATTAAGATGTCTCGGATTATTTAAAGTAATTTTCAAGAACATTTTAACCGATTGCTTAAATAAGAATATCAAAAAATGAAAAAAATAGCATTGAAAGGAGTGAAGAAAATGAGTAAATCAAAAAGGCAAAGAGAGAGGGAACAGACAATTAGAAAGCAAGATCAAAAACCTCATGGTAAAGTTAAATCTTTTAAAGAATTAGCAGAGGATACTCAAGTTGAGTAAGAAAGAAAAGGCAGATAAATATCTGCCTTTTCTAAATAAAAGTATGTTTTAAGCTCGCTTATTTGAAAGCGTTATCTTTTATGATTTTATAATTTTTGTGATTGACTACAGTTCTTTGTTCTAACTCTAAATCACGATAATTATCCATATATGTTAAATCAACTATCACGGAATTTTCATTCACTTTCTCTACTATTCCTTGCAGGCCACCGCGGAATTCAATAATATTTCCTACCTCTGCTTTTTTCAATTAGCCTCTCTCCTTTATTAAAAAAACTTTTAAACTATTTAAATAACAGTTTGCACCATTTTTCCCAATTCGTAAAGGATTTTGGTAAAAATATTGACACCGTTTTCATATATTAATATTATGAAGTTACCAAGTTAATGATTCAGTTTTTTTGAGATTTAGGTGGTTCACACAAAGATTCAACGATTGGATTATTTGTTGTGAATCATTTTTTCTTTTATGGCAGATTTCAATCAAAGTGGGTGAAGTGATGGAAAAGTTTATTTTATCCTTGGACCAAGGTACCACAAGCTCTAGAGCCATTCTTTTTAACCAAAAAGGTGAAGTCGTTCATACGGCACAAAAAGAATTTACTCAATTGTTCCCGAAACCAGGTTGGGTGGAACACAATGCAAATGAAATTTGGGGATCCATCCTTTCTGTTATTGTGAGTGTGCTTTCTGAATCAGGTACTAAACCAGAGCAAATTGCTGGAATTGGAATCACGAATCAAAGAGAAACAACAGTTGTATGGAATAAAGAAACAGGTGAACCGATCTATAATGCAATTGTGTGGCAATCGAGACAAACAAATGAAATTTGTGAAGAACTTAAAAAACAAGGTTATGATGATATTTTCCGTGAAAAGACAGGTTTGCTTATTGATGCTTATTTTTCAGGAACTAAAATAAAATGGATTTTAGATCATGTAACAGGTGCTCGTGAAATGGCCGAGAAAGGCAAATTATTGTTTGGTACCATTGATTCATGGCTAGTTTGGAAGCTTTCCGGTGGGAAGGCACATGTGACCGATTATTCTAATGCATCTCGGACTTTAATGTTTAATATTTTTGATCTCAAATGGGATGATGATTTACTAGAGATTTTAGATATTCCTAAAGCAATGCTTCCAGAAGTCCATCCTTCATCTAAAATATACGCGAAGACTATTGATTCTCTATTTTTTGGTAAAGAAATTCCGATTGCGGGAATTGCTGGTGACCAGCAGGCAGCATTATTCGGTCAAGCATGTTTTGAAGAGGGTATGGCAAAAAATACCTATGGGACAGGTTGCTTTATGTTAATGAATACAGGAGCAAAAGTAGTTCGGTCAAAACATGGTTTGTTAACTACGATTGCGTGGGGGGTAGATGGCAAAATAGAATATGCACTAGAAGGCAGTATCTTTGTAGCAGGTTCGGCGATTCAATGGCTACGTGATGGATTAAGGATGTTTAAAAAGGCAAAGGATAGTGAAGATTATGCGATAAAGGTAGCCTCTACGGACGGTGTATACGTTGTTCCTGCATTTGTTGGTTTAGGTGCTCCTTATTGGGATAGTGATGTCCGTGGCGCAGTATTTGGGTTGACCCGTGGAACAACAAAGGAGCATTTTGTTCGCGCTACGCTTGAATCACTTGCTTATCAAACACGGGATGTATTATCCGCGATGGAAGCTGATTCACAAATTCAATTGAAAACACTTCGTGTCGATGGTGGGGCAGTAAAAAATAATTTCTTAATGAAGTTCCAGAGTGATATTTTAAATGTTCCAGTTGAAAGGCCAATTGTAAATGAAACTACAGCGCTCGGGGCAGCCTATTTGGCGGGGCTTGCAGTAGGATTCTGGAACAGCCAGGAAGAAATTTCGAAAATGTGGAAGATAGACAAACGGTTTGACCCTAAAATGGCTGAAGAGGAACGAGCTTCCTTATATGAAGGGTGGAAAAAGGCGGTAATGGCAGCTAAGGCTTTTAAATAACGTTTAAGACAAATAAAGTAAATTCATTCAAAATTAATATAAATTCATAAGTGGAGACCACAAAACATTATCGGATTGATGATGTTTATGTTGGTCTCTTTTTTATTTCTCATCACCGTTAAACAGCATATTAAATAGTATAGGAGGAATTTGGGATGCATTTTTCTAATCTGAATCGTAAAGAAATTGTAAATACATTAAAAAACGGATATTTTGATGTCTTAGTAATAGGTGGAGGGATAACTGGTGCGGGAATCGCTTTGGATGCTGCTACTAGGGGGATGAAAACGGCTCTTGTAGAAATGCAGGACTTCGCTGCTGGGACATCAAGCCGGTCAACAAAATTAGTGCATGGGGGACTTCGTTATCTAAAAAATTTTGAAGTAAAAATGGTGGCTGAAGTTGGAAAAGAAAGGGCGATTGTTTATGAAAACGGTCCTCATGTTACTACGCCTGAATGGATGCTCTTGCCTTTGTATAAAGGGGGGAGCTTAGGGAAAATAAGTACGTCTATCGGGTTACTAGTCTATGATTTTCTTGCTGGCGTAAAGAAATCAGAGCGGCATATGATGTTATCGCCAAAAGAGACAATGGCTAAAGAACCATTAATCAAAAAAGAAGGTTTAATAGGTGGAGGCTATTATGTAGAATATCGGACAGATGATGCCAGATTAACAATTGAGGTAATGAAGGCTGCATTTGAAATGGGGGCAATTGCCTGCAATTACTCAAAGGTTATAAAATTGCTCTATGAAAATGGTAAAGTTATTGGTGCACAGATCGAAGATCAATTGACTAAAGAAGTATATGAAGTCCGAGCCAAAAAAATTGTAAATGCTACAGGTCCTTGGGTAGACAATATAAGGGATCTGGACAGTTCAAGAAAAGGAAAAACATTGAAGCTTTCAAAAGGTGTCCACCTGGTTTTCGATCAGTCTCGATTCCCATTAAAACAAGCAATTTATTTTAATACTCCTGATGGTAGAATGATTTTTGCTATTCCGAGAGATGGAAAAACTTATGTTGGAACAACTGATACATTTTTTAATGCAGAGGCCATAAATCCTTATATGACAATTGCTGACCGTATGTATTTGATCAATGCCATTAATTATGTATTTCCAGATGTTGGAATAACTGAAAGTGATATTGAGTCTAGCTGGGCTGGAGTTCGTCCCCTAATATATGAAGAAGGAAAGGATCTATCTGATATTTCTCGAAAGGATGAAATTTGGGAGTCTAATTCAGGTTTGATTACAATCGCAGGCGGGAAATTGACAGGGTATCGAAAAATGGCTGAGCGGGTGGTTAATTTATTAGCAAATCAGTTTGTTAAAGAAGAAGGGAGAACATTTCCTGCATGTAAAACGAAAGATATACCAATATCAGGAGGTAAAGTAGGGGGATCTGCACATTTTCCATCCTTTATTTCAAAAAAAGTGGTTAAAGGATTAGAGCTTGGATTAACTCGAAATGAAGCGGAAAATTTAGCAAAATTATATGGATCAAATATTGATATCGTTTATGAGCTATTAAAACAGAATTATGAAGATGCTATATACTATAACCTTCCATTAGATTTATTTGCAAAACTTATCTATGCAGTAAAACATGAAATGATTGCATTGCCACTCGATTTTTTTTATCGACGGACGAGTGCAATATTATTTGATATTCAATCCGTTTATAAGTGGAAAACGCAAATTGTTTCTTATATGGCTGACAAATTTAATTGGACTAAACTAGAAAAGGAAATGTATTTTTCCTCCGTCGAAAAAGCCTTAAAAGCGGCAGTAATTCCTGTAGATCAACAAGAACCACACTAACCTATATTCAAAAATAATTTATTCATATAATAAATAAACTATGGCTGTCTTTAAAGACAGTCTTGGTTTATTTTGGTTGAATTTTAAAGAAGTTGAATGAAATTGACGTTTTTGTGAACGAAGAATAAAAAATATTTGATTGAAAATGAAGAAAATGCTATTCTACTTTTTGTATTGTTTTTTATTTCATAAATAGTAGATAAATAAAACCCCTTATGATTGTTTGCTTTTTGGGAAACATAAATTTTAGTACTTTAGTTAGTTAATGACTTTATTGACTAAACTAGCTATTTTGGATATTTTTAAAAAGCAAGCATTTAATTTTATTTACCTACTTTATCTATTAATAAAAGTTAAAAAGGAGTTTGATGAATAATGGCAGAAAAACAATTCAAGGTTATTGCAGATACTGGTATCCATGCAAGACCAGCTACACTATTAGTTCAAACAGCTAGCAGATTTGATTCTGAAATTAATTTGGAATATAAAGGTAAAACTGTTAATTTAAAATCTATTATGGGTGTTATGTCACTAGGAATTGGTAAAGGTGCAGACATCAAGATTACTGCTGAAGGTAGCGATGCAGCTGAAGCACTAAACAGCTTAGAAGAAACATTGAAAAAAGAAGGATTGGCTGAATAATGACTTTTTTAAATGGTATTGCTGCATCAAATGGTATTGCCATGGCAAAAGCTTATCGTTTGGTGGAACCAGATTTGAATTTTGAAAAGAAGACCGTTGAAGATTCAACGGCTGAGGTGGAGCGTTTCCGCCAAGCTATGGCAAAAGCTAAATCAGAACTTGAATTGATTCGTGAGCGTGCAGAACAAGAATTGGGAGCAGACAAGGCGGCTATATTCGAAGCCCATCTCCTTGTGTTAAATGACCCAGAATTGAATACCCCGATTGAAGACAAAATTAAATCGGAAAATGTAAATGCTGAAGCAGCTCTTAAAGAAACTGCAGATATGTTCGTTACCATGTTTGAACAAATGGATAATGAATACATGAGAGAGCGTGCTGCAGATATTCGTGACGTAACTAAGAGGGTTTTAGCTCATTTATTAGGTGTTCAATTGGCTAATCCGAGCATGATCTCAGAAGAAGTTATCATTGTTGCTGATGATTTAACTCCATCAGACACTGCACAATTAAATAAACAATATGTAAAAGGATTCACCACCAATATTGGGGGACGTACATCACATTCAGCTATTATGGCTCGTTCAATGGAAATCCCTGCGGTTGTTGGAACAAAAACAGCAACAGAAGAAATTAACAATGGCGATTTTGTGATTGTAGATGGATTAAAAGGTGAGGTACATATTAATCCAACCCCTGAGCTTGTTGATCAATATAAGAAAGTTCATGAAGATTATGAAAAACAAAAATCTGAGTGGGCCAAGCTTGTAAATGAGCCAACGGTTTCTGCTGATGGTCATCATGTCGAGCTAGCTGCTAATATCGGTACTCCTAATGATTTAAAAGGTGTAATTGATAATGGCGGTGAAGGTATAGGACTGTATCGTACGGAATTCCTTTATATGGGTAGAGATCAGCTTCCTACGGAGGAAGAACAATTTGAAGCTTACAAAGCTGTATTAGAAGGAATGAATGGAAAACCAGTAGTTGTGCGTACATTAGATATTGGTGGGGACAAAGAACTACCATATCTACAGCTACCTAAAGAGTTAAATCCATTCTTAGGATTCCGGGCTATCCGTCTTTGCTTAGAAGAACAAGGAATATTCCGCACTCAACTCCGCGCTTTATTACGTGCAAGCATTTATGGGAATTTAAAAATTATGTTCCCTATGATTGCAACACTAAATGAATTTAGAGAAGCTAAAGCGATTCTTGAAGAGGAAAAGCAAAAGTTAATTGCGGAAGGTCAACAAGTAGCTGACAACATTGAACTTGGTATCATGGTTGAAATTCCATCAACAGCCGTGTTAGCCGACCAATTTGCGAAGGAAGTAGATTTCTTTAGTATTGGTACGAATGACTTAATTCAATATACAATGGCTGCCGACCGCATGAACCAACGTGTATCTTACTTATATCAACCATATAGTCCATCCATTCTTCGATTAGTAAAAATGGTCATTGATGCTGCACATGCAGAAGGAAAATGGGCTGGAATGTGTGGTGAGATGGCAGGGGATGAAACGGCTATTCCTGTTCTGTTAGGATTAGGGCTTGACGAATTCTCCATGAGTGCCACATCCATTTTGAAAGCTCGTTCACTTATAAAAGGTTTGAAAAAATCTGACATGGAACAGCTTGCACAAGAAGTATTGAATATGCAAACTACCGAACAAGTGGTAGAAGCAATTAACAAAAGAATAAAATAATTTTATGACTAGGGACTGATTTTTCAGTCCCTAGTTTTTTTAGAATCATCTAGATTGTTTCGTGCAATTACAGTTGATGTGAGACACCTTCACATTTCATCCAATGCTCAGTTAACATATAATAGCTTCTAACTCCTCATTTCTTTTATAGTTAAAGGGCACAATAAGGAAGTTATTAATAGGAAAAGAAGTACGATCGAAAACGATCGCTTTTGGGAGTCGGCTATACATAGGCACCAATGGGCATAGTACTTTTTTAATCAAAATTCAATGATTAATGATAAAATAGAAAAAAATAGGAAGGGGAGAGAAGGTAATGTTAACACCTGAGAATACAGTAATTGGTTTCATTGGAACCGGGGTTATGGGAAAAAGTATGGCAGGTCATTTGTTAAAAGATGGATATCCATTAATTGTTTATTCCCGTACGAAAGAAAAGGCAAAGGATTTGATTGATCAAGGAGCCCAATGGGTGAACAATCCGAAAGAGGTTGCTGAAAAGTCATCCGTCATTTTTACGATGGTCGGTTACCCGTCAGACGTCGAGGAAGTGTATTTAGGACCTGAAGGTTTAATTACACATGGAAAATCGGGAAGCTATTTTATTGATATGACTACATCTTCCCCATCCCTTGCTGAAAAAATTTATGAAGAGGCAAAAAAGAAAGGAATATATTCCATTGATGCACCTGTTTCGGGTGGAGATATTGGGGCTAGAGAAGCAAAACTTTCCATTATGGCTGGTGGAGATTTGGAGGCTTTTAACGTGGTTCGCCCTATACTAGAGCTTTTAGGTACGAACATTGTGTATCAAGGAACTGCAGGGATGGGGCAACATACGAAAATGTGTAATCAAATTGCGATTGCATCTAATATGGTCGGTGTTTGTGAAGCCATTATTTATGCAGAAAAAGCAGGTCTAGATCCTGAAAATGTATTAAAAAGTATTTCAACAGGGGCTGCAGGTAGCTGGTCATTAAGCAATCTTGCTCCTCGAATGCTGGCAAGGAATTTTGAACCTGGCTTTTACATAAAACATTTTATCAAGGATATGAAAATTGCTTTAGATGAAGCGGAAAAAATGGGGATAGAATTACCTGGTTTAGCATTAGCGAAATCGTTATATGAGAAATTAGTAGAAATGGGAGAAGAAAACAGCGGGACACAAGCACTTTATAAGTATTGGAAAGAATAAAATGGTAATGGCCATAACTGGTAAGAATAATTCCCTCTAAGATTCTTGAAACTATTAACGATCGTGTAAAGGAGGGATAGTTATGGCGAAACGAACGAAGAAAAATGATCCTCAGCAGAAAAACAAAAAAGGATTTGATTCCGCTGTGATAAATGCTGAATTTGCACACGAAATGGGTGCAACTGATACAAATAAAATTCGTCGTGATAAAGAGAAAAAAGTAAATGCTGCAAAAAATAATGGGAAATATAAAGGGATGAATCCATAAGAAAAAAATCCTCGCTCTTATTAGCGAGGATTTTTTTGAAAATATTGTTCGATCCGATCTAGGCCTTCCACTAAAGTATCCATTGAGCAGGCAAATGACAAGCGAAAATAGCCTTCCCCATATTCTGAAAATGCACTTCCGGGTACAACGGCTACTTTCACCTGTTTAACCAAATCGAGGGCAAAATCAAAGCTTTTTAATCCCATTTCTTCTGGGATTTTTACAAAGAAATAAAACGCCCCTTCAGGCATAACCACCTCTAGTTCCATGTTTTGTAACCGTTGATAAACATAATTTCTTCTTTTTTGATACTCTATTTTCATTTTATTAGCATCATTCTTCCCAGTCGTAAGGGCTTCAAATGCGGCTTTTTGTGCTATAGAGTTTGCACAGGAAACATTATATTGATGGACTTTTAAAATATGTTGTGTAATTGTTTCAGGAGCAAATAAAAAGCCAATTCTCCAACCGGTCATAGAATGGGATTTAGATAACCCATTTATTAAAATCGTTTTATCTTTTAAATATTGAGCAATAGATGTATGGTCCCTGTCATAGGTTAGTTCACTGTATATTTCATCGGCCAACACAAAGATTTCTTTATCTCTTAGAAAATCAGCCAGTTCTTTTAGTTCCGATTCAGTAAGACTGACTCCTGTTGGATTGGAAGGGTAAGGGAGGACTATACATCGGGTTTTTTTCGTAATATAAGGTTTAATAACGTCTAATGTAAAGCGGAATTGGTGTTTACGGGTATCGATATATATTGGAACTGCTCCCATCATACGTATAACTGGTTCATAACCCGGATAAACAGGTCCTGGAAGCAAAACTTCAGCTTCGTCAGTTAAAATAGTCCGAAAAGCAATATCGATCGCTTCACTCGCCCCCATTGTTACAATCACTTCAGAATCCGGGATATAGTTAAGTCCGTATTTACTTTTCATAAAATCACAGGCAGCTTTCCTTAATTCTAGTGTACCAGCATTATGAGTATATGAGGTGAAATTATCTTCAATAGCGAGAATACCCGCCTTTTTAACATGTTCCGGTGTAGGAAAATCAGGTTGTCCAATCGTTAATGAAATAAGTCCCTCAGTATGTGAAACCATATTATAGAATTTCCTAATACCAGATATTTCAATATTTTTTACTCTAGGGTTAATTAAATGATCCATTATTTGCACATCCTTCCAGTGAGGAATTAGATTAGTTTTCATAAAGATAGTCTAAATGATAACAAAATTTTAATAAAAGTAAATATTCCTAAAGGATAATGAATTTGATTTGCGTTATTAGGGCTGATTTTCTATAATTGGAGAATTTGTGGCTAATTTTACTGTTCGGTTATAAGAAGCATAACAAAAGGCTGAATTGATCAGCCTTTTTGATTTACGAGTACCTTTCGCCTAATTTTTTAAAGATAGGTTTTTGATAGGCTCGGGATTTATAGCGATGATTCGAAGGAGAGGACTCTTGGTTTGTAATCCCAGTATAGGATTGTAACATAGCTTTGGCAGCATTTAGTGAGAGTTTTGCTTTAGGATTCCTGATATGCCCGTCCAATTTACCTAGGTGTGGAAGATTAATAAAATCTGTTTTCGTTGGAGGAATATGAAATAAATACCCCCCACATTCTACTAGTACATCTGATTGCTGTTGACTATTTTTTGGGTTGTTTGAAAAATGAAGTCCAATTTTTTTGGCTCTTCCTTCGTTAATGAGTTTTTTTAATGATTCTTGTTTCAATTTATATAAATATTTGGGATTCGGTGCGGTCTTCGCATGTCGATTAACAATAAAGACTGCTTGAGCGAGGTTTTCAATGGTAAGATTCATTTTTTTTTGGGGAATTTTTTGGTCGGAATTCAAAATTGGGTTCTCCTTTCTATTTATTCAGACATTTATATTATACCGATTCATAATGAAAATAGAAATAAGTTACTTCTTTCACCGTTAATTTCATTGTAAAATAGTAATAAAAGAAGAAAAAGTGACAAAAATGAGAATTCTTTTACTTGAGGATGTGCAAATGAAACAATATAATCATTTCTTAACAAAAGAATTAGAATCAGGTAAGGCTGGTCCTAAAATTCAAAAAATTATTTTTGAAATTATTTTTCAACATATTCAAGATATGGTTTTTGTTATGAAGGTTGAAGAGGGGCCAAAATTTCGTTATTTGTTTATGAATGAAACGGGTATGAAAAAAGCGAACCTTTCAATCGAATCCATTGGTAAGACTTTTGAAGAAGCACTTTCCACTGAAGCGGCCTTTTTTCTTCAGAAAATGTATGAACAGTTATTGAATACAAAAGAAGTTGTTATTTTTAATGATCGTCTTGTTAATAAGGATGGAAATGAAGTATATGGTGAAACCATTTTAACTCCTATTTTTGATAATGAACATTCCATCAGGTATATTATCGCCATTACTAGAGATATAACTGAACGGACAATGGAGAAAAAGAGAATTATGGAAAGTGAGCAGAGATATCGATCGATTGTAGATCATAATTTGGATGCGATTTTTACTTTAAGTACATCAGGAAAAATTATGGAGGCCAACCCTGCAGCAGAACGATTAACCGGATACACTGAAAAGGAAATGACCATTCGTTCGATTTATGATATGATCGATGACCGTGATTTGGACAAGTTTCGGCAGTTATTAGATAAAACTTGTTCTGGCTATGCCTTGGAAAATATGGATTGTAAATTGATTCATCGAAAAGGGCATCTTCTCATCGTACATATAAAAACGGTACCGATTATCGTCAATGGGGAAATTAAAGGTTTGTATGTTATTTTTAAGGATTTATCTGAGCAGGCAAAAAATATGGAAATGATTAAATTTATGGCTTTTCATGATCAATTAACTGGTCTATTAAATAGGAGAGCGCTTCTTGAGCATTTAAATGAACAAATTTATGTAAAAACAAATGATTCATGTGAATTTGCCTTATTTTCTATTGACTTAGATCGTTTTAAATACCTAAATGATTCATTAGGACATTTAGCTGGTGATGAAATCTTAAAAAAAGTATCAAGCCGCTTACTACAAATTCAGAATGATAACTGCTTTGTTTATCGAGTAGGTGGGGATGAATTTACCATACTCCTCTTACATACAAATCGAAGTGAAGCAAGCCGTTTTGCCTCTAAAATTTTTTCTATATTTTCACATTCATTTTATTTAAATTCTCATGAATACTTTATTTCACCAAGTATCGGAATTAGCATGTTTCCCAATGATGGTAAAGATCCGGAAACATTAATTAAAAATGCTGATGAAGCTCTTTTCCGAGTTAAGGAAAAAGGAAGAGCTCATTATCAGTTTTACTGTACGGATATGAATTCCGTTATTACTAATGTCGTGACTCTAGAGACACATTTACGTAAGGCAATAGAAAAAAATGAACTTGTCTTATATTATCAGCCACAGATAAATTGTGAAAATGGAGAAGCAAAATGCTTTGAGGCTTTACTCAGATGGAAGGATCATGAGTTTGGTCATATTTCCCCAGATGTTTTTATTCCATTGGCAGAAGATACAGGTATGATCATTTCGATTGGAAATTGGGTAATAGAAAGCGTTTGTAAGCAAATAAAAACTTGGTATGAAAAGGGAATTGATGATATTCGGATTGCGATAAATATTTCACCTAAACAAATGAATCAACCTAATCTTGTTCCATTTATACAATTAATGATTGAAAAATATAACATAAACCCATCGTCATTAGAAATTGAAATAACTGAAGGAGTCATGCATGATACAAGAGAAGTGGCACCCATATTATTCAAATTAAAACAATTGGGGATCTATATTTCTGTTGATGATTTTGGAACTGGTTTTTCATCTTTAAATTATTTAAAAAGATTTCCGATTGACGGGTTGAAAATTGATCAATCCTTCATAAAAGAAATTTTGTCTGATGAAAAAGATGCTGCGATTACTACTACCATTATTCATTTGGGCAAAAGTCTTGGTTTAGAAGTGATTGCGGAAGGTGTGGAAGAAAAAGAACAAGTTACATTTCTTAGAAATGCAGGTTGTCATAAAATTCAAGGGTATTATTTTTCAAAGCCTATTCCAGTTGATGAGCTGGAGAAAATGTTTTTGTGTAGCAGCCAAATGAAAAAAATCCTTATCTAATATAAGGATTTCAGATTGTAGACAAAAGGCATTCCGAATAAACTTAATTCGAAATGCCTTTTCAAATTTTAAGCAATTTTTGGTCTATATTAACTTTAATTTGACCCCTACGGGGTCAATTATTATACCATTTTTG
>NZ_JAAIUV010000023.1 GCF_010975035.1 Neobacillus thermocopriae
ATTTACGTTTATTTGCACTTGCTTTAACATGCGTAGAATCAATAAATACATGTTCAGCACTAATCAACTTTTTATCAGAAGCTTCTTTTAGAATGCGGTAGAAGATTTTTTGAAATAGATCTGTATCCTTGAAACGTCTTTCATAGTTTTTTCCGAAGGTTGAGAAGTGGGGGACTTTATCATGAAACCCAAAACCTAAGAACCAACGATAAGCAAGGTTTGTTTCAATTTCTTCAATAGTTTTGCGCATAGAGCGAATACCGAAGGTATATTGAATAAAAGCCATCTTAATTAATACAACAGGGTCAATACTTGGACGACCACGTTCAGATGAATACATATTCTCAACTAATTTATATATAAATGAAAAATCAATAGCAGCTTCTATCTTACGAACCAAGTGATTTTCAGGAACCAGCTGGTCTAAAGTAATCATTTCTAATTGATCTCGATTTACTTGTGTATTTTTAGTAAGCATTTCAATATCACCTCGATATTCTATGACATAATTATACAAAAAATGTCGACAAAATCCTTTAAAAAAGGATTTTGTCGACAGTCTGAAATACTCTTCTCTAATGAGAAGAGTATTTATCACTGAATTATACCCAACCTCTGAAGCTTGAGGCTTCGGCAATCTTTTTGATTCCAACCATATAAGCGGCTAGACGCATATCAACTTGGTGGGTCTGGGCAGTTTGATAAATCGTTTCAAAAGAACGAGTCATGACGTTCGCTAGTTTCTCATGGACCTCTTCTTCACTCCAATAGTACCCTTGATTATTTTGAACCCATTCAAAATAGGAAACGGTTACACCACCCGCGCTAGCAAGGATATCAGGTACAAGGAGGACACCACGCTCTGTTAAAATTTTTGTTGCCTCTAAAGTAGTCGGTCCATTCGCTGCTTCCACCACGATAGATGCCTTAATGTTTGCTGCATTTTCAGCGGTTATTTGGTTTGAAATGGCGGCAGGAACGAGAATATCACAGTCAAGTTCTAGTAATTCTTTATTAGTAATTGTATTTGTAAACAACTTAGAGAATGTGCCGAAACTGTCTCTACGGTCGAGTAAATAATCAATATCAAGTCCATTAGGGTCATAAACGCCCCCATATACATCAGAAACGGCAATGACTTTCGCGCCCGCATCATGTAAGAATTTTGCCAAATAGCTTCCTGCATTTCCAAAACCTTGGATAACTACACGTGCACCTTTTAGTTCGATCCCTTTTTTCTTAACGGCTTCATCAATACAAATCGTTACACCTTTAGCCGTTGCTGTTTCACGGCCTTGTGAACCTCCTAGTACAATAGGTTTGCCCGTAATGAAACCTGGTGAATCGAATTCGCGAAGACGGCTATATTCATCCATCATCCAAGCCATAATTTGTGAGTTGGTATAGACATCCGGTGCGGGAATATCTTTCGTTGGTCCAACTATTTGACTGATCGCACGAACATAGCCACGGCTTAATCTTTCAAGTTCACTCATTGACATTTGACGAGGATCGCAAATAATGCCACCTTTTCCTCCTCCATATGGAAGGTTCGTAATGCCACATTTTAAACTCATCCAAATAGATAATGCTTTGACTTCTTCTTCATCTACATCTGGATGGAATCGAACCCCACCTTTTGTTGGTCCGACCGCATCATTATGTTGGGAACGATAGCCGGTAAATACTTTTACAGAGCCATCATCCATTCTGACAGGAATGCGAACAGTCAACATTCGAATGGGTTCTTTTAATAATTCAAACATTTCGTCATTATAACCTAATTTTGTTAATGCTTCTCGAATGACTGTTTGTGTAGAATAAAATAAATTTAAGGATTCTTTTTCTTTTTTTTGTTCTTTGGCCATTTCGTTTACCACTGTCATAGCAGACATGTCAGACACCTCGTAGTTTCCATAATGATTTATAATTTTTAATTTCATGAATAATTGACTGCCCACCCTCAAAGGAGTGGGCGAATTCCATTAAGATAACACTTTTTGAATTCTTTCGAACGCCCAATCGATCTCTTCTTTTGTAATAATTAACGGTGGTGCAAAGCGAATAACTGTATCATGAGTCTCTTTACATAATAGACCTTCTTCTTTTAATTGTTCACAATATGGTCTTGCTGCTTCATTTAGTTCCACTCCGATAAATAAACCGCGTCCTCTTACTTCCTTAATAACAGGATTTTCGATTGTTTTAAGTTTTTCAATGAAATAGGTTCCTAATTCAAGAGAACGTTCAGCAAGCTTTTCTTCTATAATTACGTCAAGTGCTGCAATGGATACGGCGCAAGCAAGTGGATTTCCTCCAAAAGTGGAACCATGTGAACCTGGGTTAAATACTCCTAAAATATCGGAGTTAGCAACCACACAAGAAATCGGGAACACTCCACCACCAAGTGCTTTACCTAAAATTAACATGTCAGGGGTAATGCCTTCCCACTCATAAGCGAATAATTTACCGGTACGACCCAAGCCAGCTTGGATTTCATCAGCGATAAATAAGACGTTGTTTTCTTTACAGACATCATAAGCAGCTTTAATGAATCCAGCAGGTGGAATGTTAATCCCTGCCTCTCCTTGGATTGGTTCAATGATAAATGCAGCCGTATTTGGTGTGATCGCAGCCTTAAATGCTTCTAGATCTCCGAAAGGTACTAATTTAATTCCTGGAAGCATTGGACCAAATCCACGTTTGTAATCTGGATCAGAGGATAAGGAAACTGCTCCCATCGTCCGTCCGTGGAAGTTTCCAGTACATGCAATAATTTCTGCCTGATTATCTGGAATCCCTTTTACATCATAGCCCCATCTACGAGCCGCTTTTAGGGCAGTTTCAACTGCTTCTGCACCTGTGTTCATTGGAAGTGCCATTTCTTTATTTGTCAGTTTACAAATTTTTTCGTACCAAGGACCAAGTTGGTCATTATGGAAAGCACGAGAAGTTAATGTGACTTTATCAGCTTGGTCTTTTAAAGCTTGAATGATTTTAGGATGACGATGTCCTTGGTTTACAGCCGAATACGCACTAAGCATATCCATAAAACGATTACCTTCAGGATCTTCTACCCATACTCCTTCAGCCTTTGAAATGACAATTGGTAGTGGATGATAGTTATTGGCACCGAATTTTTCTGTTTGTTCAATAATTTGAGTCGTTTTCGTTTGAGTCATTGTCATTTTGTTTCCTCCTTTATTTATTCGCTAGATAAAGCCACCTTTTTAGGCTCTTTTTATTCATAAACCGTTATAGCATTTCAGATGTTGTTTTTGCTTGCATATGAAGTAGTAAATAATCAGGTCCTCCAGCTTTTGAATCTGTTCCTGACATATTGAATCCACCAAATGGTTGATAGCCGACAATCGCACCTGTACAACCACGGTTGAAATAAAGATTTCCAACATGGAATTCTTCCCGTGCACGTTCAATGTGTTCACGGTTGTTAGAAATAAGGGCACCTGTTAAACCATATTCAGTATTGTTGGCAATCTCCATCATATGATCAAAATCACGAGCTTTACAGAAAGCAAGAACTGGTCCGAAAATTTCCTCTTGCATGATGCGTGCTTTCTCATCTACATCTGCAAAAATTGTTGGCTGAATGAAGTAACCTTTTGAATCATCACCTTCACCGCCTGTCATTAATCTACCTTCTTGTTTACCAATTTCAATATAGCTCATGATTTTATTAAATGCTTTTTCATCAATGACTGGTCCCATATACGTATCAGCATCTTCTGGATTACCAACTGTTAATGTTTTGGTTAGGGCAACCGCTTTTTCAAGCACTTCCTCATATACGTCTTGATGAACGACTGCGCGAGAGCCAGCAGAGCATTTTTGTCCAGAGAAGCCAAAGGCTGAATAAACAATACTTGCTGCAGCTAAATCTAGATCTGCATCTTTATCAACCACTACGGTGTCCTTACCACCCATTTCAGCAATCACGCGCTTAATCCAAATTTGTCCTGGATTGATTTTTGCAGCACGTTCATTAATTCGACATCCAACCTCACGCGATCCTGTAAAGGAAATAAAACGTGTTTTAGGATGATCGACAAGATAATCGCCAATTTTTGACCCACTTCCAGGTACAAAATTAAGAACACCATCAGGAAGACCTGCTTCTTTCATTAGCTCAACAAATTTGGCTGCAACCACTGGTGTAGAATTTGCAGGTTTCAGAAGAACGGTATTACCCGTTACAATGGCTGCAACCGTTGTTCCCGCCATGATCGCCAATGGGAAGTTAAATGGGGAAATTATGATTCCAACACCAAGTGGAATATAGTGATATTGATTGTATTCTCCATCACGGCTATTAACTGGGAAACCATCTTTGATTCTCAACATTTGACGAGCATAAAACTCTAAGAAATCAATAGCTTCTGCTGTGTCTGCATCGGCTTCTTTCCATGGTTTACCTGCTTCTTTCACGAGGTATGCAGAAAACTCATGCTTACGGCGACGGAGCATAGCAGCAGCTCGGAATAAGATGTTTGCCCGATGTTCTGGACGCCATTTTTTCCATGATTCAAATGCTGTTAAGGCTGCCTGCATCGCCTTTTCGGCTAACTCTTGGTCTGCCATGGAAACACGACCAATAATTTCTTCTTTATTTGCTGGATTGATGGAAGTAATTTTTTCTTCAGTGGTAATCTCTTGTCCACCGATGATCACCGGATATTCCTTCCCTAACTGGGATTGTACGTAGGCAAGCGCATCTTGAAACGCTTTTTTATTCATTTCATCATTAAAATTAGTAAATGGTTCATGTGTATACGGTTTCACTTCATTCACCCCTAAATTTTGATTCCGCTATAATTTAATGCAAGTTCCGTGCCAAGTTGAAAATCACTGAAAATAAAAGGAAACATATAAAAAAACGCCAATATTTTTTGCGCAAATTTTTTCATCATTCAATCATAGCAAAATATTTTTGCATTTCGACTATTTTCATGTTTTAATAGTTTTATAAAGTAAGAATAAAGGAATGAACATTCGTGGATAAAATGAATATCGAATATTTACAATACTTAAACCGAATATATAAACGTATATTGGATGAAGTGGATGTCGGTGTTCATGCCGTTGACGAAACCGGTAAAACAATTATTTATAATAAAAAAATGATGCAAATGGAATCCATGGAGCTACAGGATGTCATGGATAAAAATTTGTTAGATGTTTTTATGTTTAAGGATGACCAATCTAGTACACTAGTGAAGGCATTGCAAGAAGGAAAAGAAACAAGAAATGTGAAGCAAACCTATTTTAATAATAAACGCCGAGAAATAACGACCATCAATGATACAATCCCTATTTTTGAGGATGAAAAAATTTGCGGTGCCGTGGAAATTGCCCGTGATGTAACGAAGTTAGAACGCCTAATCAAAGGAAATATGACCCGCAGTGGGACGACCAGGTATACATTTGATAGCATTACAGGGACAAGCCCAGCAATGAAAGAAGTGATTGAAAGTGCCAAACGGGCAGCTCGGACCTCTTCTTATGTTTTAATCGTTGGAGAAACGGGGACAGGTAAAGAACTTTTTGCTCAAAGCATCCATAATGCTAGTAGTCGTTTTTCCGGTCCATTTATTTCACAAAACTGTGCAGCCCTACCTGATAATTTAATAGAAAGTCTTCTATTCGGAACGAAAAAAGGAGCTTTTACGGGAGCGGTCGATCAACCAGGATTATTTGAACAGGCAAATGGAGGCACATTGTTACTTGATGAAATTAATTCGTTGAATTTAAATTTGCAAGCAAAACTTTTACGCGTTTTGCAAGAAAAAACGATTCGTCGAATTGGGGATACAAAAGATACACCTGTGGATGTAAGAGTAATTGCTAATATGAACGAAGACCCAATTGATGCGATTACGGAAAATCGCATGCGAAAAGACTTATATTATCGTTTAGGCGTCGTAACTGTCTTTATTCCCCCATTACGTGAAAGAAAAGAAGATATTCCATTACTAGTAAAAGACTTTATAGAAAAGTATAATGAAAGATTTCAAATGAATGTAAAAGGATTATCTGAAGAAGTGCACCAATCGTTCATGGAATATGATTGGAATGGGAATGTACGCGAATTGGAACATATAATTGAAGCAGCTATGAACATTATGATGGATGACGAAGAAATCATTATGTATCCTCATCTACCATTTCAATACCGAAGCAAAATGCATAATAAGGAAAGAGTGGCTCCAGCCTCTAGTGTGGATACATTCATTAAAGATCGAGCAGATTTGGATATCCCACTGAAGCAGCAAATGGAACTTTTTGAAAAGACGTATATCGAGCATGTATGGAGAAAAAATAACTATAATATTTCCAAGACGGCGACTGTTCTAGGCTTAAGCCGGCAAAGTTTGCAATATCGAATGAAAAAATTAAATATCAAATCAAAATAACCAAATTGAATAGAAAAAATCCTGTCAAATGATGATTTTTGACAGGATTTTTTTGTTTATCCGAATTGCCACACACTGTGTGTTAAGCTTCCATAGCGAAAGCTACGATGCAATAGCTTAGCTTTTTGTACGTCATCTGCAGCACCCATGGCATAAAATATGGGGATAAAGTGCTCTTTGCCATGTGGAGGTACAGCATATTGTGCATTTGGTGCGAGTGAATCATAATGAAATAAAGAATCTAAATCCCATTGGTGTAAATGATGGGCAAGCCAGTCTTCAAACTCAAGAGCCCATGGTGTTATTTCGCCATTGTCTGCCCAATTTAATGCCATTAGATTATGAGAAGTCCCTCCGCTTGCGATAATAAGAATATCTTTATCTCTTAGTACGGATAAAGATTTGCCAATTTTATATTGTTCTTGAGGTGTAAGAATTGGATTGACAGACATAGCGATAACCGGGATATCGGCATTAGGATAAAGTAAACGTAGAACAACCCATGAACCATGATCTAATCCACGTTTTGTTTCCATACGAAACGGAATTCCATTGGCTGTAAGTAGATCTATTATTTCTTTTGAAACATCGTGATTACCTTTTGCTGGATATTGGATGGTATACAAGGCGGGATCAAAACCACCAAAATCATGAATAGTGCTATATTGCTCCACTTCACTTACTTGTTGTACTGGTGATTCCCAATGGGCTGAAAAGATGACAATCGCTTTTGGCCGGGGTAAATTTTTCCCTAGGTCATTTATAAAATGTGTGTATTCATTATTTTCGATCGCTAGTAATGGTGATCCATGTGCAATAAAGAATGATGGTAGCATATGTATTCCTCCATTTGATGCATCAATTGAATAGCAGAGATTTCATTTTTTATTTGTAGAATCCTAATAATCAAATAAATAAAGAACAGATTTGGTCCTAGATGACTAATATTTGAAAGTAAATTACTCAATATTTGTTTCTATGAAAATTATGTTAATTACTCATCACTTAGTATAGGATTTAAATACCTTGCCATTCCAGTTTTAATCTTTTTCAAACCAAATTTTCGATAAAATTCTTCATTTACAATGGTAGATATTAAATGTACACAAGAAACATGACTAAGTTGATCAAGTGAATATTCCGTAATTTTTTCCCTATCCCTTGCCTTTGAAAATCTTGATGAACGACAATATCATAAATGAAAGCATTAAAAACCCCATCTGACATGGCTCTACAAATCCAATGATTCTGCCATGAATAGTCACTAATGCAATAACGTTACTTGCTTCAAATACTTGTCTAATGATTTCATTTGTATGTTTCATCCATCCAACCGACTTATAGTCATTTCTCATTTCATCGATATTGGCACTGTCGAAATTATGATGAAGTTTTAGATCTATATCTATCACCCTTTTTGATAGACGAATTCGTTAAATTTAAGGAGGAACCTTTGCCTCCTTTCATTTAATCCAAAAAAAAAAGGAGTGTATTCACTCCAAATTTAACTAATATTTTCCTCAGTAGAATGAGCCGATTGTAATAACGCTTTTTTGCTTGTTATTTTTGTCAAGTTGGATCTTTTCAGCAGGTAATTTAAATGATCAACGGGCATGGAACCATAGCCTTTACCATCTGCTAGGGTAAATTGAATGGTAATTCCATTATTGGATGTGACTGTCAAGGATTCTGCGGAATTAAAATTTCTTTGAACCTCTTGAGAAATCTGAAACTTCGCACCTTCTTCTATAGGCATTCTGTCTCTCCTTTGAACTTACTTTTACTTACATTATTCCAAATATTTTCCTGTTCATACATCTTTTTTCAGTGAGTCTGCCTATATTAATTTCTTACCTGGCCAGTTCCTCGTACAATGGATTTAACAGTCGTGATTGCCTTAAGCCCCATTGGCCCGCGAGCATGTAATTTTTGGGTGCTTATTCCGATTTCTGCCCCATAGCCAAACTGTTCCCCATCTGTAAATCGGGTTGAAGCATTATGATACAAAACTGCGGCATCTACTGCTTGGAAAAATAATTGGACATTTTGTTCATTCTCACTAATAATCGCTTCTGAATGCTTTGTACCATAACGATCAATATGATCGATAGCATCAGACACATGTTTGACTAGTTTGACTGCGGCGATTGGAGCCAAATATTCTGTATACCAGTCTTCCTCCGTTGCATTTTTGATATAAGAGAATTGAGCTGATAATGAATCATCTCCTCTTAATTCAACCCCTTTATCATGAAGCGTATCTAGTAGCTCTTTTATATATGGCCATTTCTCATGAATGAGAATGGTTTCTGCAGCATTACAGACAGAAGGACGTTGTAATTTGGCATTGACTGCAATATTGATCGCCATATCCCGTTCGGCCGTTTCATCAATGAAAACATGACAGTTACCTACTCCTGTTTCTAACACAGGGACAGTTGCATTTTGCACCACTGACTGGATCAAGCCAGCTCCTCCACGAGGTATGAGGACATCCAAATATTGATTCAGTTTAAACATTTGCGTTGCTGTTTCCCGACTAGTATCTTCTAAGAGCTGTATCACTTCTGCAGGAATAGAAGTTCCCTCAAGGGCACTTTGCATTACTTGAACGAGCGCTTTATTTGAATGAAGAGCAGAAGTACTACCCCTCAACAGGACAGCATTTCCAGCTTTCAAACAGAGAGTGGCTGAATCGACGGTTACATTTGGACGTGCCTCGTACACCATACCAATGACACCGAGAGGGACACGAATGGTTTGAATATGTAAACCATTTGGTCTTTCCCATTCATCCATGATTTCACCAATTGGATCTTGAAGGGAAACAACTTGACGAATTCCATCAATGATTTGTTCAATGCGTGTTTCAGTAAGTAGTAATCGATCCAGAAGTGCTTCTGATAATCCATTACTTTTACCAGCTTCGATATCCTTCCTATTTTCATGAAGAATCCAATCCTTTTCATTAGCGATCTGTTCAGCGATTTTCAATAATGCAGCATTTTTTTCCTCTGATGAAAGAATCGATAATTTTTTGGCAGCTGCTTGGAGTTTTCTTGCTTTTTCTATAAGTTCACTCATTTCATTTATTCCTCCTTTAAAATGACCCAATTATCTCTATGAATGACTTCAGCTCGATTATTAATAGAAAAAGATTTTGATTGTTCGCTAGGCAGTCCTTTGACCTTAACTAAATCTTTTGAAGAAAAATAGATTTGTCCTTTTCCGATAGTTTTTCCCTTTTGATTGCGCACCTCGACTACGTCTAAGGCATTGAAATCTCCAATGACATTTGTTACACCAACGGGCAACAAGCTTTTTCCATTTTTCACGATTGCTTTCTCTGCTCCATCATCAATTTCAATAATTCCACCTATTTGAGAATGATACGCTATCCACTGTTTTCTCATTTGCATTTGTGACTGGAAAGGAGCTCCAATATAGGTTCCATCCCCTTTTCCTGCCAAAATCTCTACCAATTTTTCTCTGCCCTGGCCAGTACCAACAAATACACTGACACCAAGGGAAAGAGCTTTCTTCGCAGCCAACAATTTGGATTTCATTCCACCAGTACCAACCGACGATCCGCTCCCTCCTGCTGCTTCAAGGAGTTGATCAGTAACCTCCGGAATAAATTGATATTTCTTGGCTGTCTTTGATTCCTTTGGATTCCCATCATAAATACCATTCACATCTGTTAAAATGATGAGCGCATTGGCATGTAAAAATCCGCTCACCAATGCTGAGAGCATATCATTATCCCCGAATGTTAGTTCTTCTATTGAAACAGAATCATTTTCATTGACGATAGGGATTGCTCCTCGATGGAGAAGCTCTGTCATAGTTGAATAAAGATTTTGAAACCGAGTTCTACTATAAAAATCTTCTCTCGTTATCAGTATTTGAGCAGGGACAATATGATATTTTTGAAAAAGTTGATTATAATGTTGCATCAACAACCCCTGTCCCACAGCTGCGGCAGCCTGTTTACCTGAGGTTGTTTTGGGTCGTATTGGATACCCAAGTGTCCCAAAACCTGCAGCAACCGCACCAGAAGAAATGAGGATTACCTCATGCCCTTGTTCTCTTAAATAAGCGATTGCCTCCACATGGTCTCGTATCTTTTCTTCTGAAATAGTTCCCATATCAGTTGTAAGCGAACTACTTCCAATTTTTACAACCACTAATTTCTTCATACTAAAACCCTTCTTATTTCTAAAAATATAAAAAAACGACTCTACCGTCCTATTAAACTAAGGACGGAAAGTCGTTTCCGCGGTACCACCTTAATTGGTGCCAAGCACCCACTCGAACCCATAACGCAGGTTTGCGGCTTATGTTTGCATAAGCAGCTTTTTTAAGGGTAGGTTCAATTATCTTCCCGTGAGAAACCTTCCAGCCTTTGGGTTTCACTCTCTTGCACGTTTCAATAATTTACTAGTCCCTTACCATTCACAAATATAATTTCTTATGATTATCTTAGGAAAAAAGGGAATTGTCAATATAATTATTAGAAAATTTCAAGTAATTATTCGAGAAATTCCCGAGTATGTATATCCTTTTGATAGAAAATGAGCACTTGTAAAACAACAATTACAAGTGCTCTAGAAATCATTATTTGATTTGATTGAGTGCCTCTGTCAATGTCTTTACTAAGAAATTCAAATCCTTTTCCTCGATATTTAATGGAGGAGCAAGGGTTAGAACATTATTGTAACCTGCTACAGTAGCTCCATTTTTACCTATGATGATGCCATTATCTTTACAGATAGCCATTACTTGATTAACGAGACGTACATCAATTGGTTCTTTCGTTCCCTTATCCTTTACCAATTCAATACCGATTAATAGCCCCTTCCCGCGTACATCTCCGACATATGGATGGTCCTGTAAAAGGGTTTTCAATTCATTTAATACCTTTTCACCCAACTCTCTCGAACGCTCAAACAAGTTTTCTTTTTCCATAATTTCTAAGTTTTTCAGTGCTAATGCACAGGCGGCAGGGTTTCCTCCAAATGTATTCACATGACGGAAATAGTCATATTCTTCCGTACCTTTAAAAGCATCATAAATCTCTTTACGTACGGCAGTTGCAGAAAGTGGCAAATAAGCACTGGTAATGCCTTTTGCCATTGTAATAATATCTGGCTTGACACCATAGTTCATAAAACCAAATGGTTTTCCAGTTCTTCCAAATCCGCAAATGACCTCATCGACAATGAGGAGTGCCCCATGCTTCTTACATACTGCTTCTGCAGCTTTCATATATCCATCTGGAGGAACAAGAATCCCACCGCCAGTAATAATCGGTTCCATGATCATGGCTGCAATGGTTTCACTAAGTTCCCATGTCATTGTCCGATCAATTTCTTGTACCGATGATAATTCCATTGGATCTGAAACATTCGTATTGTCTCTATAAGAGTCTGGTGGTGAAACATGAATAAATCCAGGGGCGAGTGGTTCGTATTTATACTTACGTTGGGCCTGACCTGTGGCGGCTAAGGCTCCCATTGAGTTACCGTGATAAGCACGGTAGCGTGATACAATTTTATAACGTTGATAATCGCCTTTTTGTTGATGGTATTGTCGGGCGATTTTGAAAGCTGTCTCATTTGCTTCAGATCCACTATTTGAGAAGAAGATGACATAATCGTCACCAAGCATTTTATTTAGTTTTTCTGCCAGCTTAATTGCCGGAATATGGCTTTGAGATAAAGGAAAATAGGCCATTTCCTTCAGCTGCTCGTAAGCAGCATCAGCAAGCTCCGTTCTTCCATAGCCAACATTCACACACCAAAGCCCTGCCATCGCATCCAAATAACGTTTGCCATCCACATCAGTTACCCAGGAGCCTTCTGCTCTTTCTGCGACAATCGTAGCCTTTGGATTATAAGGCTTCATTGAATGCCAAACATACTTCTCATCCTTTTCTAATAGCGTATCTTGAAATCGTTCCGTTTGAACCATCCTTGCTCCCTCCATTTTCTATTAATTGGTTACAGGTGCCTGTCACCATTAATATCATTGATATGCAGTGAAGCTACAAATATTTATGCATCAAATCTTGAGGTGATCATTTTCTTTTTGGTATAGAAATTGACCCCGTCTTTTCCATTGACGTGGAGGTCGCCATAGAAGGAGTCTTTCCAGCCGGAGAATGGGAAAAACGCCATTGTCGCAGGGACACCAACGTTAATGCCTAGCATACCAGCATCAGCCTCTTCACGGAATTTTCGGACGGCTTTTGCATTGTTAGTATAAATCGTTGCTCCATTTCCATATCTGGACTTACGAATATATTCTAAGCCCTGGTCTAAATTTTCTGCCCTTAATAGACTTAAAACAGGTGCGAAGATTTCTTCTTTCGCAATCGTCATATCTGGGGTGACATGATCAAAGATGGTTGGGCCGAGGAAGTTTCCTTTTGGATGATCATCCATTTCCTTCCGTCCATCCCGAATTAATTCAGCCCCTTCGGCAATTCCTTTCTCAATATAACCAAGGACTTTATCTCGATGCTCTTTACGGATAACCGGTGTTAAAAGCACTTCCTCATCCATGCCATTTCCGATAATTAATTCATCGGCTTTTTTCTTTAATGCTTGGACAAATCGTTCATTATCGCCAATAATTACGACTGCGCTACAGGCCATACAACGTTGGCCGGCACTACCGAAAGTAGAACTAATAATATGCTGAACAGCTTTATCCATATCCGCATCTGGCATAACGATATGATGATTTTTCGCACCAGATAGTGCTTGAACTCGCTTACCTTCCTTGGCTGCACGTTCATATACATACTTAGCTACTGGTTGTGAGCCAACAAAGGAAATCGCTGCAATATCTTTGTGCTCAATCAAACCATTCACGACATCATGAGCACCATGAACAATATTTAATACTCCCTTAGGCGCTCCAGCTTGAGTGAACAACTCTGCTAAACGATTGGCTAAAATAGGAGTACGCTCGGATGGTTTTAACACAAATGTGTTTCCACACGCAATAGCAAGCGGGAACATCCATAATGGAACCATCATCGGGAAATTAAAAGGTGTTATCCCACCAACAACTCCTAATGGATAGCGAAACATTTCAGAATCAATTCCTTCTGCAATACCACTTAATGATTCACCCATCATTAATGTTGGCGCTCCGCACGCAAATTCCACACATTCAATACCGCGTTGCACTTCACCATAGGCTTCTTTGTAAGCCTTTCCATTCTCCTGAACAATCAACCTTGCCAATTCTTCGTGATTTTCTGTTAACAGGTGATGAAATTTATATAGGATTCTTGCTCTTTTTGGAACAGGCACATTTTTCCAAGTTTGAAAAGCTTCTTTTGCAGCGGCTACGGCGAGATCCACATCTTCCTTAGATGAAACAGGAACCTTGGTTAATACTTCATTAGTTGCAGGGTTTGGAACATTTAATGTCTGACTGCTGTGTGCACTCACCCATTCTCCATTAATAAAATTCTTTAATACTGCCGTTTCGCTTTTTGTCACGCTCATGTTTCATCCTCCTATTTTCATTCATATATTAATAGGTTTAATACCATTATCTATTAATCACTTTTCGCATTCATTAGACACAATGTAAAAAGTCTCACCTTATTTCTTACACACTCTGAATATAGGTTTAGAAATTTAAAAATTATATCTTATTATTGGGCTTGATTCATTCTGTCTAGATTCGAAGCAGCTAAATAATCATGAACCAACAACATAAATTCAATAGCTATCCGTTTTTCCCGTTCCATAAAATCGGCACCAAGAAGGTTCTCTAATTTTTGTAGACGATGATAGAGAGTTTGTCTGACAATATAAAGCTTGTTGGCAGTTTCTTGTTTTGAGCCATTACATTCTAAATAGGCTTTTAATGTTTCTAAAAGTTTTGCATTATACTTTAAATCATATTGGATCACTGGCTGGAGATATTCAGCTGCTAGTTCCTGCAGATCGGTTTGCTTACTAAGTTGTGAAATGAGTCGATATAAATGAAGATCTTCATAAAAATAATAGGTTTGCTTATTCGTCATTTTTTGCTGAATCCGTAATGTTTCTTTTGCCGTCTGATAGCTTTTGTGTAGATCGTTAAGTGAATCAGTAAATTTTCCAGCAGCGATGAAAAATTTATCCGGAAATTGTTTACGAATGAAATCAGAATCTTCAATAGAAGCGATCGCTTTTTTGATTCGTTCTTTCATATTCTTCTTTCCACGCTGGTTTAGTAGTATAAAAGTTAACTCATACCTTTTCTCAACAAAGAATACGATAAAACCATTTTGTTCAAAAACGGAGCGAAATACTAACTTTAAATAGGTGACATCAGGAAAGGACTTTTCATTGACGGGAAATAGTTTCATGATGAGGACGGCTGCCTGGTTAGACTTGGATTTACAGCCGTGTTCGATTAAATAGTCGTATATTTCTTCGAGCGTATGTTCACCTGCCAACCAGCCATGGAGCCACTCAAACTCATTAACCCGCTTTTTTTCCTCGGTATACAATTCTCTTAACAAATGCTGAGCTAACGCCGTTGCCGTACGGTCTAAGATGAGTAAATCATATTCACTAATGGGAATGTCCTTAGAATAGATGGCTAATTCCCCGTAATCTTGACCAAATAGATGAATGGGCGCAATAGCAAGATGATGATTAGGATGTTTTTTCGATCGTTCTAATTGCTCGATGATGGAAGCTTGTTCTTGTAATGGTAATTCCGGAACAAATTCATAAGCCTGATTTTTTAGTCGGAATATGATTTGAACATCTAATGCTGAAAATATAAATTGAAGAATATCTTCATACGTTTCTATGGTCAGCAACCTTTTATTAAGTCGTTGGGAATAATTTTCTAAATCAGATATCTTTTGATACTGTTGATTAATAATGACGGAATGAATGTCTTGGGTAATTTCCACAAACGGGACTTGGTGCTGAAAAATAATAATAGGAAATTGATGTTCGTTGGCTATATGAATGACCTCATCTGGAATGGTCGATAAATAGGTTCCTAATTCAATACAAAGGCCAGCTGCATTATGTTCAATAAACTCTTTCACCATGGAAGCAAATAAATCCTGATTGTCTTTCCAGGCAACCCCTGTAGATAGAATTAACTCCTGACCCTTTAATAAGTTTCGAATACTTGTCACTTCAACGACGTGGACCCATTTCACGATCCGCTCCATTCCATGATGACCAGCAATCACTCTAGCATTTTCAAAATGATTTCGCTTTAATATATCAACAATTTTTAGCTGGAATTGTTCTTTCATTCACTTATTTCCCCTTTTAACTTTATGTATCATGGCTTTTTGCTACTATTCAATCGAATTTGGTCAGCCTTATGAAAAAGGATTGGTTTTCTACCAATCCTTTTTCAACTTTTTATGTCCGTTGCTTCTGTTGGATTAAAAGACTGGAAAAATATTTTCTAGCATTGGCATTTCCAATCAATAACGTTTCCGTCACTTTCCTATTTGGGTGAACAAAATCTACCGTAGCTCCATTCAAATGTTCCTTTACATTTGAGATTAAATAACCTTTTTGGATAAAATAATCAATTTTATCCCTTTCTTCTAAGTATTGTTGATAGTCAGACATCAAGCTCCTCCTCTCGATTAATATAAATCCAGATTTTTAGGGATATCTTCCACCACTTCTTCTACGACGTTATTTTCTTCAATAATCCAGTCACGTCCTACAGAAATACCTAAATATTTCTCATCACTTGGATCTTCCAGTTCTGCTTGACGATATTTTTTAAACCACCAATACTTTCCGAGAACGTAATAGACGGCACCTCCAACAATAAAACCAACAACGAATCCGTATTCTGGTACGAAATAAGATGCAATTGCCCCTATAATCCAGGCAATGAACCCAGCTACATTCACTCCATGAAAATATTTAAATTGCCCATGTTGCTCATACAATTCTGGAACGTTCACTCTTCTTTTGCGAATTAAATAATAATCAGCAAATAAAATCCCAACGATGGCTGATAAGATGCCACCAACAAATAGTAAAAATGGAATGATGATATCAAATAATTTCCATGGTTGAACCACCGTTCCAATAATGCCTGCAGTAATTACTCCGGCCCAGAATGGAAATTTCGGACCGCCCACATTGGAGAATATAGTGGCAGCCGGCACGACATTCGCCGCCGTATTGGTCGACCACTGGGCCAATACAACCATTAATAATAAGATGACTAAAATAAATCCTCCCGCAGACTGCTGTAGTGCAACAACCGGGTCATAGTTTAATACCGCGATATAAGAAACTGCCCCGATGATGATCATAAAAGTCTGGGTTATTGGCATAGCAACTAAATTTCCTATTAATGAACTCTTGTTCCGTTTAAACCAATTCTTTTCATTTGCCGGTGCTTTAATAAATCGGGATATGGATGGTATATCAGCACTTAGAGTCGCCCAAAATCCCATATTTGCAAAAATAACAACCAAAAATGCAGTAAAGGCCTCCATCCCTGATACAGGGTTTTCTACCCAACTCCACACTTGTCTTCCTTCAGCAGCCGCTTGATCAGAAAGGGATACATACATCCACAACGAAATAAGTAATATGATGGGGGCAGCTAAATCAGCAAAACGTTCAATGGATTTAATCCCAAGAGCTGTGTTAACTAACTGAACGATGGCGAAAATGAGGAAACAAATGAACCAATTATTAAATCCAAATAATAAATTTAAAATCCCATTCATTGCGGTTGCACCGAAATAGGTGTTTATTCCAAACCACATGGATGCCGTTACACCACGGGTGATGGAAGGAATATGTGTACCAATCGTCCCAAAAGGGGCTCTCATGTAAACGGGGAAGGATAATCCGTGTTCAATTCCAATATCGGCAATTAATGAAATGAAAAAGCCGATAGCCAAACTTCCGATAATTGTTGCCAATATCACCCAAGGTAAGGATAAAGTCATTACCCCTGATCCACCGATGGCAAAGGTAGCAAGAACGACAACCATTCCAACCCACATAAAGGAATATCCTAGTTTTGTAATTTTCCTGTCTTTTTGAGCTATGGGCAGTAAATCAGGGGATTTTAAATGGTTTTTTTTCATGTGAACACTCCATTTCGGTTAAATTTTTTAGATTAAAATCCAAAATTCAAACAACCGACAATAACTTTTCTTTCATAAGTGTAGACTGTCTCAAAAAAGGGGCTGATTTGAGATGAATTTAAAAATTAATCTTTAGAGCCCTTCGTGTTTGAGACAGTCTAGGAGTGGTTCAGTGTTTAGTGTGGAGCTGCCTGAATGGAATTAGATTGATAGGGTTTGACTTTGAGTTAACTGTGAATTCACATTGTATTTCGCTCTCTTTAAATATTGTCCGGAACCTGGTTTTCCGACAAATTGTTTATCACGAACAACAAATTCGCCGCGAACTAAAACAGATACTGGTTCCCCAGTCACCTTCATGCCTTCGAAAGCATTGTAATCAACAGCCATATGATGAGTTTCTGCAGATATAACTCGCTCAATATTTGGATCAAAGATGACAAGGTCTGCATCGGCACCTACGGCGATTGTTCCTTTTTTAGGGAATAGGCCAAAAAGCTTGGCAATACGAGTTGAAGTAATGTCAACAAATTGATTGAGACTAATTCGTCCCTTTTTCACACCCTCTGAGAATAAAATGGTTAGACGGTCTTCGATGATCGGGCCGCCATTAGGGATTTTTGTGAAGTCACCCCGGCCCAGTTCTTTTTGTCCTTTAAAATCAAAAGAGCATTGATCAGAACCAAGAGTTTGCAACTGTCCAGTTCTTAATGCATTCCAAAGGACATCCTGATTCCATTTTTCTCTAAGTGGTGGTGACCAAACATATTTGGCTCCTTCAAAATTTGGTTTTTCCAAATAACTTTGATCAAGCACTAAATATTGTGGACACGTTTCACCCCAGACGTCGTATCCTTTTTTACGAGCTTCGGCAATCTTTTCTGCGGCTTCTGCACAGGAAACATGAACAACATAGAGCTGAGAATTGGCTAAACCAGTAAAATGGGCTGCCCTACCCGTTGCTTCACCCTCTAACTCCGGTGGTCTTGTTAATGCATGATAAATCGGATCTGTTTTCCCTTCTTCCAGTGCTTTTTTCGTTAAGTAATCAATGACATCACCATTTTCCGCATGAACCATAACTAATGCACCTAATTCTTTTGCCGTAACTAGTGTTTTAAATAAGGTTTCATCATCTGCTTGGAAAACATTTTTGTATGCCATAAAAACTTTAAATGAAGTAATCCCTTCTTCCTCAATCACTTGCGGAAGCTCTTTAAGGACATTATCATTGATTTCACTAATCATTAAGTGGAAACTGTAGTCAATGACAGCTTTATCCTTCGCCTTCTCATGCCAAGTTTGGATAGCTTTTTTTAATGGTTCTCCTTTATTTGTTAAACAAAAGTCAATAACGGTTGTGGTTCCTCCAAAAGCGGCTGCAATGGTTCCAGATTCAAAGTCATCTTTTGTCACGGTACCACCAAACGGCATATCTAAATGAGTGTGTGGGTCAATTCCCCCTGGAAAAACGAGACATCCTTTCGCATCAATGATTTCAGCGCCGACGGCTGACAGGTTGGAACCAATTTGGGTAATTTTTCCGTCTTCAATTAATAGTTCAGCTTCACATGTATCGGTTGCGGTAACGATTGTTCCATTTTTAATAATTTTTTTCATACCTGATTCCCTCCTAACCATTAATTTGTTACGTCTACATTGCATGTCAATGAACCGTTTAGGGCAGCTTGTCGCTCATTCCATGTCATTGGAGGTAGTTCCCTCGGCACTTCAATCATGTCGATGGCACCATCCACAGGACAAACAATCGAACATAAATTACATCCAACACAATCTTCTTCTCGGACTTTCAGATAGCTTTTTCCATTTGCGTCTGTCAGCATATCAATACACTGATGGGAGGTATCTTCACAGGCAATATGACATTTATTACAGTTAATACAGACATCCGTATTAATCCTAGCAACAATATTATAATTAAGGTCCAAATCGCCCCAATCTGAATATTTTGGAACGGATTTGCCAACAATGTCTGAAACGGAAACAATACCTTTACTGTCCAAATAATTGCTTAGCCCTTCAATCATATCCTCGACGATCCTGAAACCATGATGCATAGCAGCGGTGCACACTTGAACACCCGTAGCACCCATTAGCATGAATTCAACCGCATCCTTCCAATTGGAAATTCCACCAATTCCAGAGATAGGAACATTGACATTCGGGTGTCTTGCACATTCGGCCACCATATTTAGAGCAATCGGCTTGACTGCCGGACCACAATAACCTCCGTGAGCCCCTTTTCCAGCCACATGTGGAATTGTGTTCCAAGTATCTAAGTCGACACCCATCAGCGAGTTGATTGTATTTATCAAACTGATCGCATCTGCCCCACCATTACAAGCCGCTTCCGCAGTTGCTGTAATATCGGTGATATTGGGGGTTAATTTGACAATAACAGGAGTTTTCGCAACCTCTTTCACCCAATATGTTTGTTTCTCTACTAATGCAGGCACCTGACCAGATGCCGCACCCATTCCCCGTTCAGCCATTCCATGTGGGCAACCAAAGTTTAATTCAAGGCCATCTACTCCTACGTCCTCCACCCGCTTAACAATTTCATGCCATTTTTCCTGCTTTGGTTCGACCATAAGTGAAGCAATGATGGCATGGTTAGGAAATTTCTTTTTCGTTTCATAAATTTCTTTTAAGTTCACGTCCAATGGGCGGTCAGAAATCAGTTCAATGTTATTAAAACCAGCGACTCTTTGACCGTTAAAACTTAATGCTGCAAAACGGGAACTTACATTCAAAATTGGGTCCCCTAGTGTTTTCCACACAGCTCCTCCCCAGCCTGCTTCAAAAGCACGCTGAACCTGGTAACCAGAGTTTGTCGGTGGTGCGGATGCAAGCCAAAATGGGTTTGGTGATTGAATACCTGCTAGATTAATTCGTAAATCAGCCATTCCATTTCCCCCTTCTCCAATATCTTTTTTATTTATTAAGTTTCATCCTTTTAGTTCACCGTTCCAACAGCTGAATATTGCTTATGAATGGCATAAGCAACCTCTTTTCCTTGCTGTGCTGCCGTTACAACCATCGCCTCCCCTTTACCTTTACCAAAAATGATGTCACCACAAGCGAACACTTTTGGATTGGATGTTTGCTTGGTTTCCTTATCTACCTTTACCACGCCTCCATCATGTTCAAGACCAAGCTGTTCGATTAATGATAAATGTCTTGTTTGTCCGATGGCTTTAATTACCACATCAACTGGAATAATATGCTCTGAACCTTTTATTGGAACTGGACGACGGCGACCATCTGCATCAGGTTCACCTAACTTCATTTTTAAACACTCAATTCCAGTCACTTTACCATTTTCATCACCGATAATTCTTTTTGGTGCCGTTAACCAGCGGAATTCTACTCCATCTTGTTTAGCAAATTCATATTCAAAGTCATATGCTGTCATTTCTTCGGCCGTTCGCCGATATAAAATTTTTACGTTTTCCGCTCCCAATCGAACTGAACACGTTGCACCGTCAATCGCGGTATTACCGGCACCGATCACAGCCACTCGCTTGCCAATAAAATCAAACGATAATGGGCGTTCTTTAGTGGACTTCACAAAATCAATGGCATCATAAACCCCTTCAAGTTCCTCTCCTTCAATGCCTAGGTTAGGAACATGACCCATACCGGCTGCCAAAACGATTCGGTCAAAACCATCTAACAATTCTTGAACTGGTATGTCCTTTCCGACAACTGTATTGGTTCGAATTTTTACATTTAGTTTCTTAACTTGTTCCACTTCCCATAAGGCAATTTGTTGTGGCAACCTGAAAGACACGATTCCATAAGTATTTAATCCTCCAGCCTTTTCGGCTGCTTCGAAAATGGTGACATCATAGCCTAATCTGGCAAGCTCTCTCGCAGCAGATAACCCTGCCGGCCCACCGCCGATTACTGCTACCGTTTTACCATTAGATGGTCCTGGTTCAAATAGTGTTTTTTCATGTTGGATTGCCCAATCTGTGGCATATCTTTGCAAATGGCCAATCATGATTGGTTTGGTAGAATGGTTAAGGACACAAGCTCCTTCGCAAAGCTCTTCTGTCGGACAAACCCTTGCACAGCTTGCACCGACGGGGTTAGATGACAGAATGGTTTTTGCAGATCCTAGCAAGTTTCCTGAGGCAATTTTTTTAATAAAAGTAGGAATATCGATGCCTGTTGGACAGGCCTTGATACAGGGGGCATCATAACAATAGAGGCAACGATTCGCTTCTTCTAATGCTTCCCGGTTTGTTAGACCAGGCTCGACCTCTTGAAAATTCTTTTTAAGGTCGGTTAATGAGATTCGTAGGTTTTTTTCATTAGCCAATAAAAACCCTCCTTTTATATTAAAAGTAAATTAGATCCATCTATTGAAAGCGCTTCATAAAATGAATACTTAAACAAAACCTCCTTTTCAAGATTTATTAACAGAAAATTCTGCATTTAAATCTATTTTACAGCGTCATAGGTAGATGAGCACCTGACAACCTGTAAAATCATCAAACCAATAAATTAACCATTATGTAAAAAGTAATAAAAAATAGTCTATGTGGTATTTTCATTTCTGAATTATTTATAAATTTACCATACACTTTTAAAAAAATATGTAAAAAAATAGCGAGATCTTGAAAGATCTCACTATTTTTTTATCAAATGATGTTTTGTCTATAATTCTATGAATATCTTTATATGAAAGGAATTGTGGTTATATTTAGCAGATATGGAGAGCAAAAAAAATTTTCGACAAATTCCTTGAAATTTGTTGATTAATGACTGTTTAGTTAATAATATTTATAAATCTGAAAACTACTATTTTTTGTATTCCTTTTGATAAAACTTAGCTAGTTCTATAATCATCGCTCCCATTCTTTCAAGATCAGGAACAATGATATTTTCTACCCCCTCTTCTTTTAACGCCTCTGCCGTTACCTTTCCAACAGCTGCTGCCACTACCGTTTGACGATGAAAAATTTCACTAATCTCCTGATGAATCCCTTTTTTTCGTGCATAGTTATATAAGGAATGAACTTGAGTTGCTGTTGTAAAACAGATGGCATCACAGTTGCTTTGCAATACCTCTTCCAACAATGACTCCACTATTTCCTCTTTCGGTTCAATGTGGCGATATGGAAGAATTTTTTGAACCTTTGCTCCTTTACTTTTGAAAAATTGAGTAAGTACAGGAGCTTCTTCCCCATGTAGCTGAATCATGACTTTACAATTCGTAAAATCAACATTTCCAAGTGTTTGAGAGAATCCCTTAGTTGTCCCATCTTCAGAAACCGCAGTAGGCACAATCCCTAATTTCTTTAAGGTAGCTAATGTTTTATATCCCCTTGCTGCTATCTTCGTTTCGAAAACTCTTTTTAAAAACAATTCCTTTAGACCTAAGTTCTCTGCTAATTCTACAAGTTTTTCTGTGCCCATTCCGGTAGTGAATACTACCCAATCTGCCCCCTGTTCAACAAATTGAACTAAGTCAGGCTCTACTTCCTTCTCAGCTAAAAACACTGTGCCTTGTAAAGGTCGATGAAGAGGGATACCACCCTGATTTTCTATCAATTGGCTAATTTCCTCTATTTTACGGGAACCGCAAATGGCTATTTTTTTCCCAGCTAACCTTTTATGCATTCATCATCCCTCACTTTATCCATTCTTTCGTCCTAATCCTACCATTTCCATTGTGATTTGAAAGCCCCTTCCTCATTATTTTTACATAAAAAAATAGAGGCGTTCCAATCCGCCTCTACTTCTCTAATTCTGTGCTAACTTTGCTGTTGTTACATTTTTCGCAGCTGGTTTCATTTCACCAGGGTCTTCTGCTTGTTTTGCCCGTTTAATAAAGATGGCTAAAACAATGGCAACAGCAGCGATAAAGGTTGAAATTAAGAATGAATAGTTGATTCCTTCTAACATAGCTTTCATGGCAATTTGTTGCTTCATTTGAGCTATTACTTCCGGTGTCGGTTGTTCTGTCATGTGTCTCATTGCTTCTTCACCAAGAGCCTTTGCTTCGGATTCTGTCCGATTAGACATAATTGTTACTAATAGCGCTGTTCCAATTGCACCTGCAACTTGGTTTAAAGTATTATTCATGGCTGTACCGTGTGGATAAAAGCGTGCCGGTAATTGGTTTAACCCGTTTGTTGAAACTGGCATCATAACCATAGACATTCCAAACATGCGGATTGCATGAAGGGTCACCAAGTACGCATAACTAGTATCCATAGATAATTTACTAAAGAAGTATGTCGTCACAGTCATAATGGTTAAACCAGTAAGAGCTAATGGACGGGCGCCAATTTTATCAAAAATTTTACCTGTAATTGGTGACATAATGGCCATAACTAATGCCCCTGGCAATAGCATTAACCCTGCATCCATAGGGGTAATACCACGGATTGTTTGGACATAAATTGGGAGCAAAAGCATACCTGAAAACATGGCCATATTTACAACCATCGCAATGGCGGATGATAAAGCAAACATAGGGTATCTATAAATGCGAAAGTTTAATAATGGTTGTTCTTGTTTTAGCTGTCTTAAGATAAATACGATTAAAGAGATAGTACCGATGATAATCGTTCCGTAAACATAAGGACTATCCCATCCTTTATTACCCGCAGAACTAAATCCATAAAGAATGCCACCAAAACCAACACTTGATAATAGTAGTGAAAGTACATCTAAATGGATGTTTACTTTTTCTTTTTTATCTTTCAATAAGAAAAAGCCAATAATTACCACAGCAGCGGCAATTGGGGTAACGAAATGGAACAACATTCTCCAGTCATAATGCTCAATAATCCAACCTGACAAAGTAGGACCAATGGCAGGTGCAGCCATTAAGATAAGACCGAATACCCCCATAGCTGCTCCTCTTCGCTCAACAGAGAAACTAACAAGCATGACATTCATTAATAGCGGCATCATGATCGCAGAACCCGCTGCTTGAATCATCCTGCCTGTTAATAGAAGTGGGAAAGCATGAGCAAATCCGGCTAAGATCGTACCAAAAGTAAATAATCCCATAGCGGCCAAAAAGATATGCCGAACAGAATATTTTTGAATTAAATAAGCGGTCGCAGGGATTAAAATTCCGTTTACCAACATAAAACCGGTCGTCATCCATTGAACTGTAGAAGCATCAATATCTAGGTCCTTCATAATAGATGGTAATGCAATATTTAGTAACGTATTATTTAAAAACGCAATAAAAGCCCCGACCATTAGTACGGCGATAATTCCGTAAGGCGGGCGTTTGGTTTCTTTTATAGAATTCCCCATTTAAATTCCTCCTTAAACTTATTGTTCAATTTTTTATACCCCTGTTACATACTTTCCTATAATATACCCGCTGTTCAATATTTGCAATAGAAAAATCTTCAATAAATAAAGGTTTGTCTTGCCTGAAAATTTAAGATACTATATTTTTATACCGATAGTACAAATGAAAAACAAGGTGATTAAATGAATGATCGCAAGCAACATGTAGTCAAGATGGCTCATGAATTATTTATTAATAAAGGATTTCAGGCAACGTCTATTCAAGATATCTTGGATTATAGTGGTATCTCAAAAGGGACATTTTATAATTATTTTTCTTCCAAAAATGAATTATTAATGGCCATTTTCAAAACGATTTATAAAGATTTAGAAAAAATGAGGGATGAACTCCTTATTGGTCAAGATCGATCTGATATCGAAATTTTTATTAAACAAATTGAAATGCAATTAATAACGAATCGAAAAAACCGATTAATTCCTCTCTTTGAAGAAGTCATGGTTTCTAAAGATACGGAAATAAAAAAATTTCTTGAACAAGGAAAGTTAAGAAATATTCAATGGATCTATCATCGTTTGATTGACATATTTGGTGAGAGTAAGAAACCTTATTTATTAGACTGTGCGATTATGTTCATGGGAATTCTTCGTGAAAACATAAAATTTAATCGTATATACAATGAATCAAGTGCCAATATTAGTCGAATTGTTCGTTATTCAGTAAATCGGTTAGTAAATATGGTTGAGGACCTATCAGAAAATAAAGAACAATTACTTCAACCAGAGCTTGTAGAAAGTTGGTTTCCCAATTGTAAAAAACAACACTATGATTTAAATAAAAAGATACAACATATCATATTTTTACTTAAAAATAATATCGGCTCAGATAAAAACCATATGAAAGCGAAAGAACTTTTGGAATTTATTGAAGAAGAGTTATTTGGTACGAAAAGTCCACGGCAATTTTTAATTGAAAGTGCCATTCTTTCTTTAAAAACCGAACATGAAGATGAATGGAGGAAGAATCTTACCCGATTAGAACAATTATTAGAAGAATATTTTAAGCTGATAAAGGACTAACCCCCTAAAGTGGGGGTTTCCTTATTTAGATGAGAAAGTATAGTATAAACTTGGAGATTTGTCTAGCTCCAGCACCCTAGCGGCGAGAAGCCTTCAGTCTCCTCCCTACGATAAGTCAACATCGAATCGCCTTCAGCTCTTCGTGTTTCCTTTATCTCAGTTGGGGAACACCACAAGGAAGGCTTCGGCAGCATTAACATCGCACGACCGAAAGCGTTAGCTTTTGGGAGGAAGCCATACGCCGCTAACCAGGGGGCTTTCGCTTTTCTATGTACTTAATTAAAAAATGCTTTTTGGATTTCCCATATGAAATAATCGTTGGAATATTGTCTTACTTCTACAACTGCGTCTTCTCCGTTTTTTGAAAAAATTAAGCCTGATCCCATTTGCTCTTTATATTCCCAGCCTTTTGAAATCATGAAGTCTTTCACTACTTCATATTCACGGTTCCCTTTGATTTGAGATAAATATCGTCTACGTTTTTCGGTCTTAGCTAATAGGACATATTCAGAGCTGGATAATTTCAATTTTAATGTAGAAACAAGGAAAGCAATTGGATTTCCTTCTTGGTGGAGTACAGGCCCAATGTGATTAAGGTATAAACAAAATCCCATTACCATGAAAATCATTAAAATAAAAATCGTTTTCCTTATTTGCTCCATAGGCCCGCCTCCTTCAAACTGGTCCTATATATAAGACGGAAAAGATAGCCAAATTGTTTCAAATTTTTTCAAAAACCCTAATGGCTAATAAAAAAAAGACTATGATCCTGAGGATCATAGTCTTTATGTCAATGACTTTTCGCGTAAAGTGCTTGATATTCTGCTGATGTTCTGATTTCTACGGTGAGTTTGCCTTTTCCATATATCGTTTTTATTAATAGTGGAACACCTGTCGTATTTTGGAAACGGAAATCTTTTACCCCATATGCTACTGTGGCATCACGTCCTGCTGGGACATATCCAATGGATAAGGAATGATTATGCCATTCAATATATTTAACCCCTAATTGATCAATGGAATTAAATAATGTGGATGAAGTTTGACAAATTCCTCCACCAATGCCATCAACTAATTTTTTATTAATAATTTCCTTTGCTGGCTGATATCCGTTTTCGGCTGTTCCCGGCCCTACCATTGTATTAAAGGAAAAAATATCATTTACCCCAACAATTACGTTATTGATTGCTTGAGCCGATAGTTCAATATTTTTGGATCGTCCCACGACCCCGCTATTAAAATAAGTAGAAAAAGAAGCAAGGACAACGTCATCTAAATGAGGAATGTCTTCGGGCTTATATTCACTTTCCGTTACATAAATAGGAAGTTCCACCTCTCCACCATTTACAGATGCCTCCATTACTTTCTCGACTAATTCCGATTCCTTCAGAATTACTTGTGGCTTACCTTTAATAATTTGGCCATTTTCATCAATTCGATCAAGAACCATTCTCTGATCAATACCTGGAGTTGTTTCTGTACCTCTAGCCAGTTCCTTCGCCCAGTTTTCTAATTCCTTTCTATATTTTTCTTTGTCCGTATGAAATCCCATTTCTGAAGGATGAATCGTTCTAACAATGCTCTTTGTTCTAGGGTCAATGACTTTTACCTCCATCTGCTTAGGTTCTTCTTTTTTTGAAGATTTTTCTGTTGTTTGCTTTTGATGATGGGTTGGTTTAGTCTTATTAGCTATTGGATCATTTGCCGTTTTTTCAGTACATCCTGTCATAAGAACGAAGCTTGCCATTAATAAAATCGCGAATACGCATTTTCTTTTTCCCATTCCTCAACTTCTCCTCTAACTCCTATACAAGTGTATTTCTTGAAATGGTTATGAATAACTCCACCAACTATCTTATTCGTGGAAGTTTAACCATATGACTTACAATTAAGAATGATTCTTCATTCTTTTAATAAAGACTGTTTGGAATTGGAAATTGTTACAATAATTATGAATCTATTGAAATTTTACCAATTTTATGGAATAGAAAAAAGAAAAATCCCCCATATTTATATGGGGGAGAAGGAGCTAAATGATATTATTTTCGTTTTTTCTTTTGATCTTTTGTTAAACGTCCCAGAATAAATGCACCTGCTGCTACGCCTAGGATCGTATTTGTTTTCTTGTTAAATACTTGCTTTACTACAAGATTCAAGTTTTGTGGTCGTTCTGCAAGACGACGCATGAAATAACCATACCAGTCATTTCCAAATGGTACATACGTACAGAAGTTATACCCTTCTTTGGCTAATTGTAATTGCATATCTTTTCTAAAACCGTAAAGCATTTGGAATTCAAACTTATCATTTGGAATATTATGCTTTTTCACGAATTGCTTAACATGGTTAATAATTCGATGGTCATGTGTAGCGATAGAAGTAAATTTCCCATTTAGTAAATGCCATTCAATAAGCTTAATGTAATTAGCATCAATATCTTTTTTATCCTGGTAAGCGATTTCAGCTGGCTCTTTATAAGCTCCTTTTACTAGACGAATGCGATAATTTTGATATTTTTCAAGCCATTCTTGAGCTTTATGGAAATAAGCTTGAATAACGGTACCAACATTGTCGTATTCCATAGATAATTCATCCAGAAGGTCAAACGTTGGCTGCAAATGTTTGAAGTCTTCCATGTCTATATTGACAAACATATTATATTGACTAGCTTTATGAACAATTTCGCGAATATTATTCAAGCAAAATGAATAGTCGATATCAAGGCCTAATTGAGTAGGTTTTAATGAAATATGTGCATCTGCATTATTGGCATGAATCGCCTCAATGACTTTTAGAATTTGCTCTTTGGCCTCATTAGCTTCTTCTTCTTTATAAACAAACTCACCTAAATTATCAACTGTACAAGAAATTCCATGGGCATTAAGTTCTTTGATACTTTTAATTGCTTCATCAATATTGGTTCCAGCAACAACACTTTGAGCTCCTAATTTTAGCCCATATTTTTTAGCAGCACTATTCAGAAGTTGATTTTGAGATAAAGCCATAAAGAAATCTTTCAGCATCATGATTTGCTCCTTACTGTTAGAATAGTATCAATAATTACATTATAGCATACGCTTTCAAAAAATATTTTTTTTGGAATATTCTAAATGAAATAAAAAGATCTTTCTATACACACCCCTATCTATTTTATTTTTCTCCAATACTTTTTCACTATGTATTCTACTCTTTTGTTTAAAGTAAGTTATACAAAAGAAGGGAGGAATGGTTTAGATTCCTCCCTATTCCATAAATGAATGTTCTTCTTTCTCCCACTTTGATACTTCTTCCCGAACCCTTGGTGCTACTTCTGTTCCCAATAATCTTATGGCGTTCATCACATCTTCATGTGGCATGGTGCCAACAGGTACATGTAGCATAAAACGTGTGATGCCAACATGTTTTCGAAGGTGAATAATTTTTTCAGCGACTGTATCAGGATCCCCTACATAAAGGGCGCCTTCCAAACTTCTTGCCTGATCAAATGTTGAACGATCATAATACCCCCAGCCCCGTTCTCGACCCAAGACATTCATGACATACTGAGTAGGAGGGAAAAATTTATCCGCAGCTGTCTGTGTGTCCTCTGCTATGAAACCATGAGAATGAGAAGCTACAGAAAGCTTGGATGGATCATGACCGGCTTTTGCGGACGTTTTTTTATAAAGTTTAACAAGTGGAGCAAAGTGTCTAGGGCTTCCTCCAATGATCGCAAGAACAAGCGGCAGTCCGAGCAGGCCAGCACGGACGACAGATTGAGCATTACCACCGCTTCCAATCCATACTGGTAAAGGATTTTGAACCGGTCGTGGATACACCCCTAAATTGTGAATAGCTGGACGGAATTTTCCTTTCCAATTCACTTTTTCCGACTGAGTGAGTTGTAACAACAGATCCAGTTTTTCTTCAAAAAGTTGATCATAATCCTTTAAATCATACCCAAACAGTGGAAATGATTCGATAAACGAGCCCCGTCCTGCCATAATCTCAGCCCTACCATTTGAAATTCCATCTAAGGTAGCAAAATCCTGAAACACCCTGACAGGATCTGCAGATGAAAGGACGGTCACAGCACTTGTTAAGCGTATCTTTTTTGTTTGAGATGCAGCAGCCGCTAGAACAACAGCAGGTGATGAGGCAGCGAAATCTTCTCGATGGTGCTCACCGACACCGAAAACATCAAGACCAACCTGATCCGCCAGTATAATCTCCTCAACTACCTCACGTAAACGCTGGGCATGACTTATCACTTTGCCGGTCTGAACATCTGGCGTTGTTTCAACAAATGTACTTATCCCTATTTCCACAATGAAATCCCTCCTTGATGGGTAATTACTATCACACTATGTACCTATTTTCACGTTAATTTTAAATAAATTCAAGTGTTTCGAAATGTTTGAAGTTGAAATTCTTATAATGATGAGGAATCCAAAAATCTGCCAAAAATATTAGGGAAAAGTCGCCATAACTTCCTTTCCGGAACAACTATTTCATCGTAGGATTTTAACAACAAAGAAAAAAGCATCGGTTTCTAATTAGAATACCGATGCCTTTTACCTTTAGTCATGAAAATTTGTTCCGTCTGTTACAGCCTTAACGATTCCAGCCCGAATGACAAAGTCACCAAAATGCTCACCTTCGTTCCGTTCTTTTGCATAACGGCTTAGTAGAACACGAAGTTCGTTTAAGATTTCTCCTTCTCCGATGTTTTCACGGTACAATTTATTCAGACGGGAGCCGTCGAAAGCACCACCAAGGTACAAGTTGTATCTGCCTACCGCTTTCCCGATTAAGGCAATTTCCGCTAGGGCCGGACGCGCACAACCATTCGGACATCCTGTCATTCGAATCGTAATTTCCTGATCACGCAAGCCATTTTCATTAATAATTTCTTCAATTTTATCAATAAGTGTAGGGAGATATCGTTCACTTTCTGCAAATGCTAAACCACAGGTTGGAAGAGCCACACAGGCCATTGAATTTCTACGAAGGGCGGTATGGTGTGCTCCATCGGATAAACCGTATTGTTTCATTAGTTCATCCATTTGATCCTTTTTCTCGCTTGAAACATTGGCAATGATTAGGTTTTGATTTGGGGTTAAACGAAAATCACCCGTATGAACTTTTGCAAGCTCCCTTAATGCTGTTTTCAGTTTATAATCTGGAAAATCCTTTACACGACCATTTTCAATAAATAATGTATAATGCCATTTACCGCCAGGTCCTTCCACCCAGCCATATCGATCACCATTATGTTCAAAATGATAGGGTTTGGCTTCTTCCAATTTCCATCCAAGACGAGACTCTAACTCTTCCTTCACGTTTTCAAGTCCGAGCCGGTCAACAGTATACTTGAATCGTGCATTTTTACGCACGGAGCGATTTCCATAGTCGCGTTGGATCTCTATGGTTTTTTCAGCGACTTGCACGATTTTCTCTGGTGCACAAAAACCAATGACTTTTGCTACTTGAGGATAAGTCGCTTTATCGCCATGGGTGCTTCCCATACCACCGCCAATGGCTACATTAAAACCTATTAATTGATCGTTTTCAACGATGGCAATGAAACCTAAGTCTTGCGAGAAAACATCTATATCATTCGATGGTGGTACAGCAATTCCAATTTTAAATTTTCGTGGCAAATATGTTGGTCCGTATAATGGCTCTTCTTCTACCTCTGGAGTACCTGCCACTCTTTCTTCATCGAGCCAAATTTCATGATAGGCCCTTGTGCGGGGTAATAAATGTTCACTCAACAACTTCGCCCATTCATAAACCTCACCATGTATATAGGATTGATATGGATTCGGGTTGCACATTACATTTCTGTTGACATCTCCACAAGCCGCAAGCGTCGTTAACAAGGTTTTATGGATTTCTTGAATCGTTTGTTTCATGTTCCATTTTAAAATCCCATGAAATTGAAACGACTGGCGTGTTGTTAACTTGATGGTGCCATTTGCGTTTTTTGTTGCAAGTTCATCTAAAACAAGCCATTGTTCAGGAGTCACGACTCCACCTGGAGCTCGAACACGCAACATAAACTGGTAGGCAGGTTCTAATTTTTGCTTTTGTCGTTCATTCCGCAAATCGCGGTCATCTTGCAAATAACTACCATGATGCTTCATGAGACGGTTATCATCATCAGGGATCCCGGCACTTAAACGGTCTTCCATGGCTTCCTTGAGGGTGCCACGCAAGTAATCACTTTCAATTTTGATACGTTCGACATCACTTGGCTTGCCATCTGGTGCCTTTAGAATTTGCTTTGTCGTCATGTTGAAAAAACTCCTCTCTTTCCAAATCAGTATACATCGCGCTGATAACGTTTTTGCTGCTGCATGGCGGAAAGATATTCTTCTGCCTGCTCACGGCTCAAATTCCCTTCTTTTTCAATAATCTCAAGAAGTGTTTGATGAACATCGTGAGCCATATGTTTCTCATCCCCACAGATGTATACGTATGCGCCTTCTTCAAGCCATGTAAATAATTCTTTACTATGCTCAAGCATGCGATGCTGCACGTATACTTTTTCTTCCTGATCTCGAGAAAAAGCAACATCCATTTTCGTCAACACACCGTTTTTCAACCAATTTTGCCATTCGGTCTGGTAAAGAAAATCTGTCACAAAATGCTGATCACCGAAGAACATCCAAGCCTTTCCTTCCGCCCCCTGTTCTTCACGCTCTTGCATAAATGAACGAAATGGTGCAACACCCGTACCTGGGCCAATCATAATAATCGGCGCCTCTGGATCCGCTGGAAGTTTAAAGTTTTCATTATGCTGAATAAATATAGGCACTGTATCCCCAGGTTTTAAACGCTCTGCCGCGAATATAGAACAAACTCCTTTTCGTTCACGTCCATGTGCATGATATCGAACAGCCCCAATGGTCAAATGAACCTCATCTGGGTTGGCTGTCAAACTGCTTGCAATCGAATAAAGCCGTGGTGGAATTTTTCGAAGCACAGAAACGAATTCTTGAGCAGAATCTCCCCATGAACCAAAGTCACGAATCAAGTCGAGAAGATCACGTCCATTCATATAGGCCTTTAATTTTTCCTCATTGCCTGGTGATACGAGATCCTTCAAGGCTTCATTGTGAGAAAGCTTTGAAATTTTTTCGATAAGGCCTTTCGTTAATACCGTTATTTCATAGTAACTCGTTAAAGCCTCTTTAAGGGTACGGGAGTCTCCATCTTTCACCGTCACGGTTTCTCCTGCCTCCCACGGAAGGACGTGAAGCAGTTCTTCAACTAATACAGGATCATTTTCCGGATATATACCAAGGCTATCTCCTGGTTCATATTGTAAGCCAGAGCCTTCAAGTGATAATTCCAAGTGTCGTGTTTCTTTATTGGAACCACGTCCGTTTAAATTTAAATTTTCAAGTACTTCTGCTCGAAACGGGTTGCTTCTTGAGTACGTGGATTCCACCGTGGTTGTAGCTACTATTGGAATAGGAGCAGCACTTTCCCCCTGTGATTCATTTAAACTGCTAAGTACCCCTTGAAGCCATTCAGCGGCTGGTACATCATAATCAACATCACAGTCAAACCGTGGATAAAGGCGTGTGCCTCCTAAGTCTTCTAGACGTTTATCGAAGTCTTTCCCCGTCTGACAGAAAAATTCGTAGGAACTATCACCAAGAGCCAGTACGGAGAATTGTAAGTGATCTAGCTTTGGAGCACGTCTACTATGCAAAAATTCATAGAAAGAACGTGCATTATCTGGTGGCTCACCTTCCCCATGGGTACTTGCAATGATCAGTAGGTTTTTTACTTTTTTCAAATTGTTTGGTTTAAAATCACTCATGGCAGAAACAGAAACTTGAAATCCGTTTCCTTCAAGAGTGGAAGCTGCTTTTTGGGCAAGTCCTTTTGAATTACCAGTTTGTGAACCATATAATATCGTTACTTCTTTTGATTGAATTGATCCGCTATTAGAAGTATTTTGTACTGCGTTTGTTCCTGGAACGAGAGTAGTCGCTGATGCGGCTAGATAACCACTTAGCCAAACTTTTTGAGTTTCTGTTAAAGTTGGCATCAGACGGTTGAGGAGCTCCGTTTGTTCCTGACTAAACGGACTGTTGATCACTTGAAGCTGCACCAAATCCATCCACCTCACAAAGTTGTAGTTTATCTTTAAAAATTTTCACAAAAAATAGATTACTATCATCATAGATTTACTATTCCTATAAGTCAAGTCGGTTTTATTTGTTTTATTTCTTGAAAAAATTAATTATTTGTTACTAATTGAACTTTACCGAAAGTTCTTTCATTAGTAAAATAAATATTAATAATTATAACTATTAAAAAAACTAATAAAAGGCGTGAATTCATTGAATTACGACGAATTAAAGACTTTTGTCACTCTTGCAGAAGTAAAAAATTTTACAAAAACAGCGGAAATGCTTCTTATGTCACAACCAAGTGTGAGCTTACATATAAAAAACCTTGAAGCAGAATTTCAAACAAAATTATTTTTGCGCTCACCAAAATTTCTTCAGATTACTCCAACAGGCGAACTTTTGTACGAGCGTGCGAAAAAAATGCTGACCATCTACGAACAAACGAAACAGGATATTTTGGAACACCACCACATCATTAAAGGAGAATTAAAGATTGGAGCTAGCTTTACGATCGGCGAATATATCCTTCCTCCACTCCTTTATGACCTTCAGCAACACTATCCTGAATTGAAACTCGAAGTGATGATTGGGAATACAGAGGAAATCGTCAAGGCTGTTCGGCTATATCAAGTAGATGTTGGTTTAATTGAGGGACAAACAAATGATAAGGAGATCTGTGTTCATTCTTTTATGAAAGATGAATTGTTTATTGTATCATCCCCTCATCATGAACTTGCTAAAAAAGAGGAAGTGACCATGGCTGACCTACAAAATCAGTCATGGGTAAGTAGGGAAAGTGGATCAGGTACTGGAGGATACCTCAATCATGTCATTCGGTCAAATGGTCTCAAAGTAAAGTCACTGCTAACTATCAGTAGTAACCAAGGAATTAAAGAAATGCTGATCAATGGGATGGGACTGTCACTCTTGTCCTATAGTGTCATTGAACGGGATGTCCAGCATGGGAATCTTTCGATCATAAAAGTAAAAAATCAATCATTTACCAGAACTCTATCCTATATTTATGCTCCCATGATGTCAGATAAGCGAAATGTGAAAACCTTCATCAATGCCTTATTAAACAAATGGCCGAACGAAGGATGAATTCATTCATAAGAAGATGACAAATACTTAGAAAAATCCTATTTATCGTTTAAAGAATGATCTTATAATCTCTAACATTAAATTCTGTCATTTTCAAAGGGCCACCATTTAAGTAATTGACCATTGTTTTTAATACATGAATAGTTGGAGGTGCTAACAAAATTTTATCAGATTCATAGGCTGATAGTGCTTCTTCTGGTGAGAGCCATATTGTGTCGCTAATTTCATGGGTATCTGGTTTTGGGGTTTGGCCTTTGGGTAACCTCGCCAGAAAAAAACGTGTATCAAAACGAATTTTATAGAGGCTCGGTGTAATAATGTGCCCAATATACGTTAAGCTTTCAAGATGAAGATAAATTTCTTCCTTCATTAAGATATGTAAAAAAGAGATTTCACCATTGAGGAGACGGCGGCGGTACTCCTGTATAGAATCTTCACTTAATACAACTGTCGTCCCGTCTTTCCGCTTGCAAAGGAGGACACCAGCTTCTTCAAATAATTCTCTAGCCGCTGCGATATAATGGGATCGTTCAAATGAGTGTTCGATATTTTCATCGATAATAAATTCAGTATCATGAATCACATCTTCTTCTTCTACTCCCCCTCCAGGGAATACATAGTAACCGCCCATAAATTTCATGGACTGTGGTCTCCTCGTCAAATAGATACTGGAAGAGTCATCCATTAAAACGACTGTGGAAGCAGGTTTTGGAATCACTGCCATTTGTAAACCACCTTTCAAAATTGGCTTCCTTTCATAATATTCCACTTCCACTCATCATTTCCCTCTATATTATGAAAAAAATGTGTCATTATACAACCACTCAAAAAAGCACACTGATCTCCCAGTGTACTTTTAGTAAACATCTTTTAAAAAATGTTATTGGTCTATTCATTGTAACATTTAAAAAAATTTAACTAATTTCTTTTTATGACAATTGGTTATTACTTTCATTAAGCATTTCCTTCACATCTTGAGTAATTTTATCATAGCTTTGGTTTACTCTATCCATAACTGCTTCATTGTCTGATTGCTTTACTTCGTTCTTATTTTTTTGTTTATTCGTATTTTCCATATACTTCACCTCCATTTTTAGCATGTGTAATGGAGTTTAATTTATTACATGGCTTGATTTTAAGTTTACATAATACTATTATTTTATAAATACATCTAGTATACGATCACTATTTAATTTTTTTGTGAAGGTAATCCGTATAGGTGGTTTGTAGAAATATTTATTTTATAGCCTTAAATGGGATACAATGGTTTTAGATTTGGAGGTGAGATGATGATTCGGACTCTCAAATGGATTGCATTCCTATTCCTATTAACGATATTATGGCCTGTCATTGAAAATAAGATCGATAATGATAAATTTGCCCAGTCAATGGATCGGTTTCAGTCGCAAATAGATGAATGGGACGAAAACTCAACGGTTTTGAGTGCCATTGAACCAATTGTTAAATCGATTCAATCCTTCCTGGCTCAGTTAAACATTCATGTGGAATGGCCAAATGATATACAGAAAGAATCACCTCTCGTACAAAAACCGGAATTACAAGTCCCTTCTGAGCAGACCTTTTCGATTCATAACATGGAACTTGGTTACGATAAATCCATCGTTGAGCAGCAAACCGGTCCTGCAAAACGAGTAACACGAAATGAATATGGATTGAAATGGCATGCTTATCATAAAGATTTTCATAACTTCTTTATGGCAATGTATGATAGCAACAATAAGGTGGTTGGTTTATATACTAATCAGGATCTTATCGCTTCAAAAAATGGTATTCACATAGGAACCTCAAAAGAAATGGTATTAGAGGTACTTGGAAATCCCATATCAGGGCTCCAAAAAGGAATGACGATTTATCAATTTCAAGAAGATAGAAATTATGATGTTTTTGAACTAGATGAAGCTTATGTAACGATTTTTTATGATAAATATGCGGGAAATACAGTTACTGCTATGCAAATCATAAGTAAGGGTGTAGAACAAAAAAAACGCGATTTTTACACCAAAGCTAGCCAAGAGTTAACGATTGGTTTTGAGTACCAAATGTTCGATTTAACCAATGCTACTCGTGTCCAACATCAATTACCCATTCTTATATGGGATGATCATGTGAGTGAAACGGCACGAAAACATAGCTTAGATATGGCTGAAAAACAGTATTTTGATCATACTAATCTCGAAGGAGAGTCCCCTTTCGACCGAATGAAGGAAGATGATGTAACCTTTCGTCTAGCTGGTGAAAACTTGGCATATGGGCAGTCTAGTAGCATTTTTGCCCATGAAGGGTTAATGAACTCCTATGGGCACCGAAAAAATATTTTGCAAAAGGATTTTGAATATTTAGGAGTAGGAGTCGCCTTTAATAAGGAATCACACCCCTACTATACACAAAATTATTATGCGAACTAAAGAGTTTCGCGCATGCATTAGTTTTTTCTAATTGGTTACATTATATACGAGCAATTTTTTCATTGCTCAAAAAATCGTCGGGAGTGATGTATCATGGCTAGAAACAAACTTTTGGTTCCTGGTGCAGGCAATGTTCTGAACCAAATGAAAGAGGAAATCGCCAATGAGTTTGGAGTGAAGCTTGGTGCAGATACGACCGCACGAGCTAACGGTTCAGTTGGTGGCGAGATGACAAAACGTCTTGTTGCCTATGCTGAACAAGCATTAAGAAATCAACAAGGTCAGTAACCTGTGATTTCTCATATGCTGTCCCTTTATTGTAAAGGGACAGCTTTTTGAGTAGAGAATTTTTTACGAACGTTTATTAATCCCTCTTCTTGCCTGGAAAATCGCCTTTTTGATTTCCTTTTCTAACCTTTCAACAAAATTGGTTATCGCTTTGTCTGCTCCTCCATTTACTACTCTTTGGCCTACAATAGCAAGTGTCCCTGTTAAAACGGGATCTGCTTGAAGATGGATTTTCGTTGTCCCTTGTTGGTCCCGCAAAAATACATCAATGACCGCCTGAATATCACCTAGATTGCCTTTCCCATTAACTTGAAGCCGATAAAAAGATGGCATTTTTTCCTGAATGATTTCTATTTCTAATCTAAATACATCTTTGATTGGACCAAATTGGAGATCCCATTCACAATAATAAACATCCTCCGATGTTTTCGTAAAAATTTTACATCCATTAATGGCGTTTTGAAGTACTTTTTCATCTTTTATCCATTTCCATACCAATTTCCTCGGTAAATGAATGGTATGGTGGTAATCCATTTTCACCCTACTCCCCCCAGTTGAAAAATTCGTTATTCAGTCTATTCATGAATGTTCTTCATGTTAAAGTCAAAGCATGAAAACAAAAAATGTCAGGCGCTAGAAGCACGTGACATTCGAAATGTTAATGTAAAAAAAATTTTCCCCTCTTTACTTACTCGGATTTTGGAAGACAATATAATAAATTACCCCCGGCTACAAATAAATCAATTGCTTGTCCCTACTTGATAAAGCATGCAAGAGAAGAACTGGTTTTATCTCTTTTTCTTTTTGGACGTATCGGCTACTACGGTTTTTGTTTTTTTGATTGGCTCTAATGTGACTTGTACATGAAATGTTTTTTCATCGATGGGATCTACACTACTGACTTTAGCTTTTCTTCCTTTAATTTTTAATTCTTCTCCTTCTTTCGGGACTTGTCTTAATAACTGACAAAGCAAGATATTTTTGTTTTCAAGAAAATGGACAGCAAACATTTGACCTCACCTTTTTCATTTGAAATGTAGTACAAAGCATGTACCCTTAAAACCAATATATGATTCGGATGAAGCCAAATGACTATTTTGCCTATTAAATGTTTCCACCGAGCAAAATATATACGTTATTTTTTAAGATATATAGAAAAAATCAAGATATTACACTTGAAATAGCCTTTTCGGAAGGAAGCTTTGAGAAGTAGGAAGAGAAATCGAATGAGGATCTTTATTGGATAAAAAAACGCCCTCCTGATTTGACATTCATTCAGGAAGGGCGGAAAAATGGATTACTCAAATAATGGACTTACCGCTTTTTGATTATGTACACGATCGATTGCTTCCACTAATAATGGAGCCACTGATAAGGTCGTAATTTTTTCTATGAGCTTGTCTTGAGGATGCAAAATCGTGTTCGTCACTACTAACTCCTTAATAACAGAAGATTCAATTTTTGAAATCGCATCCCCTGAAAATACAGGATGGGTACAGCAAGCATAGACGGCTTTTGCCCCTCTCTCCATTAAGGCATTGGCCCCTGATGTGATCGTTGTAGCCGTATCGATCAAATCATCAATAATAATGGCAGTTTTCCCGTCAATATTACCAATGATGTTCATAATTTCAGACTCATCATGTTCCGGCCGGCGTCGATCAATTAAGGCAATCGGTGCATTTAATAGGCTAGCCATTTTTCTTGCTCTCACGACTCCGCCATTATGTGGAGCGACAATGACGATATCTTCCAACCCTTTATCCTTAAAATAGGAAGATAAAATAGGAATGCCTGTTAAATGTTCCACAGGAATATCAAAAAATCCTTGAGCTTGTGGCGCATGAAAGTCCAATGTAATGACTCTAGAAGCCCCTGCAGTTTCTAAAAGATTGGCAATTAATTTAGCGGTAATTGGTTCACGGGAACGAGCTTTTCGGTCTTGGCGAGCGTAGCTAAAATAAGGCATGACAACATTGATGTTTTTTGCCGATGCCCTTTTTAAGGCATCAATCATGATGAGTAGCTCCATGATATGTTCATTTATAGGTTCAGAAGTAGACTGAACAAGAAATACATCACTGCCCCGCACACTATCATCGATATGAATTTGAATTTCTCCGTCACTAAATCGTGTAACCGAGCTTTTCCCGAGCTCACATCCTAAATACTCCGCCATTTCCTTCGCAAGCTCTGAATTCGAATTCAAAGTAAACATTTTAAAATCTTGTTTAAGAAAATAAGTCACTATTTTTCCCCCTATATGTGAATTGATGGATTGACTGGATTTGATTGCTCAACATAGTGGTGGCTGCTTCTATTTTGACATAAAAACTTAAAAAATGCGAAAATCATACTTATTCGTTAAAGATAGGTGTACCTTTTTATTCCTTGGCCATCCAAAGATATAGTCAAAATATAGTAAAATGTTTAACATTTACTAATAAAATTCATTATACTGTCCGTACTGTTAAAGATGAAGCATCCTATTGGGTATATGAAATAACCATTTTGAAAAGATTTCGAATAACCTAATAAGGACAGCTTCAAATTTTCGTTTGTTCCGTTCATTCATATTTATTAGATCAAGCAGGAATTACCTCAGCAAGAATAGAATGGTTGTAAGGAATGATTCATACGGGAGGATTTCCATGCTGTCCGAAAAAGAATTAAAAGAAATTAAAGCATTACAATTACTTTGTGAGAATCATGGCGGATTTCAGTTAAAATTAAATGATGGGATGCTACAGAATCGAACGGAAAACGTGAAAGAAGATTTCTTCCATTATGAAGACGGCCAGCTTGTCGGTTTTCTCGGCTGCTATGGATTCGGCAATAAAGTTGAGATTTGTGGAATGGTGCATCCGGATTATCGAAGAAGAGGGATTTTTTCTACATTACTAGAAAAGGGATTAGCGGAATCCAAAAAGCGAGGATTTAAAAGAATCTTGTTAAATGCGCCTACCTTGTCTGTTTCAGCCAAGGAGTTTATAAAAACCATTCCTTGCTCTTATACGATTACAGAATATCAAATGAAATGGCAGAAAACGGATTTATTCGAAGATTCGTCTGTAACCATCAGGCCATCTTTAACAAATAATGACCGGGAAGCGGAAATTCAACTCGAAGTTTTATGCTTTGGTTTTGCAGAAGAAGAGGCAAGAAAATTTGATCAAGAATTGACGGAAAACAGCACGGAACAAAAATTCATCATTGAAGTGGAAGGGAAAATAGCTGGAAAAATTCGTGTTTCCGAGGTGAATGATGAAGCTTGGATTTATGGGTTTGCTGTGTTTCCAGAACTTCAAGGAATAGGAATTGGAAGAAAAGCCCTTTCCAAAGTTGTTGCAATGGAACAAGAAAAAGGACTGCCTGTATTTTTAGAAGTAGAAGCGAAAAACGCTCATGCACTAAGGCTTTATGAATCAGTTGGATTTAGAACTTACCATTCACAGGATTATTATACCTATTTAAAATAAAAGCCTTCCTTAAAGCATCCGAGTCATGTAAAAAAATCCCGGTGCTTTAAGGAGGCAATCATCCTATTAAAAACGTATGTTCACACATCATAACATTTTTATGTAAACCAATTCTTTCCCCCACTACGATCACACACTTTCCTTCAAACTAGCGATTTTTCCCATTCACATCTTAAAATTTTCAAGAATAGACTAAGTGAAAAAGGATGGATAACAATGTCTATCACGCTTCCTGTCTGTATCAGGCCATTAATGATCAGCCTGGGAACGGATAAAAAGGTATTATATCCCCAAGTATACAACCTCCGAAACAAAGAATTCGAAAAAATGATCAACCAAGCAATTGTTCAACAAACTCAATGGATGATCGACAAACAAGCGGGAAATATGCCAACAAGTGTGGTTGAAATGTTAGGTTCGTATGAAATCAAAAATAACCAGCGTGAAGTGTTAAGCCTAACACTTTCAAATTACACCTATCATTATCATGCCGCACACGGAATGACTTATATAAAATCTTTAACGTTTGACCTACAAAAAGGAAAACAATGTGAATTGAAAGACCTATTTAAGCAAGGTAGCAATTATATTGAAAGGCTATCCAGCTTGGTCCAACAACAAATCAATGAACGGGATGTTCCACTACTTGATACCTTCACTACCATCAAACCAAACCAAGACTTTTATATCGCTGACAAAACCATTGTTATCTATTTCCAACTATACGAAATAACACCCTATGTTTATGGTTTCCCCATGTTCCCAATCTCTGTATATAGTATCCAAGACATCATTAACGAGGATGGCCCCCTCGGACGCATGGCGGAAAACAATTAATCCAATAGCTCGCTAACTCCAAAAATTGATTGGTTTATCATAGACAAATACCCAGATTTAAATTAGAATTTGTTCGTATAAGTGCATGAAAGGAATGGTGAGGACCATATATGGGTCCTCTCTGTCTTTTAACCATTCGTGAGATTAGACAAAAAGGAGTGATCGATATGATCAATGTATTATTTGTTTGCCTCGGTAATATTTGTCGCTCACCGATGGCGGAAGCATTGTTTCGAGACTTAGTGAAAAAAGAAAATTTATCGGACAAAATCTTCGTCGATTCCGCTGCTACGAGTTCTTGGCACACTGGATCACCCCCGCATAAGGGAACACTTGAGATTTTGAAAAAATACAACATCTCATCTGATGGATTAATCGGTCGTCAATTAACAAAAGAAGACTTTGAAAAATTTGATTATATCGTTGGGATGGATGAAAGCAATATGAAAAATATTACGGCGATCACCAATAAAGCGAAACGTCCACAAATGATTCGCCTACTTGATTTGACGGATCATAAGAAAGATGTTCCTGATCCTTATTACACAGGAGATTTTCAAGAAACCTACCAACTTGTTTCAGAAGGATGTAAGGCATTACTAGAAAAAATTCGTCAAGAAAAAAACTTAATATAAACTCCTACTCTATATAAAATGGGAAACTTAATTTGATAAGTTTCCCATTCAGCTTTCAATCATAGTCGTTTCATCCAATCAGTTTGTTTTTTGATGGAAGCAATCTTCACATATGAAACTTCCTTCGTTTTTGAGAAACGCTTTTATTTCCGTAAAACCTTTACGCTTTGGATAACGCATTTTAATAAAAACAACCTCATTCCCCTGGATTTCCTTCCCACATTTTGTACACTTTGGTTCCTCTCCAAACATTAATATCTCTCCTATTCGATGTTCTTTCTTTTATTATAAACTAATTACATAAAATTCCCATAAACTACTAATTATGAATGTTGAAAGACGTAAACGATGAACCATTTCTATCATCTCTCATGAGGTTCTAGACCCTATTTTAAATGCCTTTTACACCTTAAAATCCGTTTAAAGGACACCTGATTTCAGGTGTCTTTTTTACATTCTATTATGCTGTAGATTGGGGTATTGGAAAAGAAGACATTTATAAATGGATTTTTCATGGTGTTATTCATCCTGAATTTTATGCTCACCTTCCTATTGACATATAATATCTACAGTTTTACACTATAATAGTTATCAAAAATAATTATCAAATATAACTATTTTTAGAAAGGAGTTACCTGTGAAGCAACATCAACAAATTTTTCAAGACCTGTCCTTTACGATTCGACCATTTGATACACAGCTAAGCGAGATTTTACGGAATCATGGGATTCAACGTTCCGAATGGTCGGTGCTTTATACCATTGTTCATGAGCCTGATATTACGGCAGCAGAGATTGCCAAACGATTAACCTTTGAAAAACCGAATATGACAAGAATTATTAAAGATTTAACGAACGCAGGTTATATCGATGTTGAAACATCAGCAGAAGACAAACGAAGAAAACATCTACGCATTACACCTTTAGGAAAAGAAAAATATTTAGAGGCACGCGTTACCATTGACGCTTTTGAAATGGAAATTTTAGAAGGTGTAACGGAAGAGGAGCGGATCCATTTACTTCGTATTCTGGAGAAAATGCGCACAAATTTAAATAGGAGAGTTAGATTATAAAAGATGAGTAACACAAACGAAAAGTTATGGACAAAAGATTTTATCATCGTATCCATTATTAACTTAATCGTCACATTAATTTTCTACTTATTAATGGTGACAACCTCATCCTTTGCTGTCAAAGAATATCATGCTACAGCGAGTCAAGCAGGTTTGGCAACAGGGATTTACATTGTGGGGGTATTAATCGGTCGTTTATTTACAGGACGAGTGATCGGCACAGTTGGGGTGAAAAAAATCCTGATTTTAGGGTTAATTTTCTTTATCAGTACGACTGGTCTTTATTATATTCATGCGGGAATTTTATTTTTACTCATTAGTCGGCTCGTTAACGGGATGACTGCAGGGATCACTTCAACGGCGACAGGAACCTTGGTTGCCCAAATTGTTCCAATGAGTCGTAAAGGAGAAGGAATTGGCTACTTTAGCATGAGTTCAACACTTGGTACGGCCATTGGACCTTTCCTAGGTATGTTCTTAACACGTTTTACCTCTTACAATATGATTTTCTTCCTTTGCTTGATTTTAGGAGCATTTGCTCTCATTATCGGCTTAACGTTAAAACAACCAGTTATGAAAAAACTAACAAAAGCAAAAGAACAATCCAAACAAGCTTTTAGTATTAAAAACTATATCGAACCAAATGCGATGGGGATCGCCATCGTCACATTCTTTATGTCATTTGGATATGCAGCCTTATTAGCATTCCTTACCTTCTTTGCAGAGGAACGTCATTTAATAACAGCGGCAAGCTTCTTCTTCCTTGTATATGCGATTGCCATTTTACTAACACGACCATTTAGCGGTCGTTTCATGGATACAAAAGGTTCAAACTTTGTCATGATTCCTTGTTTTATCTTATTAGCGATTGGATTATTTTTAGTCAGTGTAGCCCATTCAGGTGGTCTTTTATTAATCGCCGCTGCGATTGTTGGTGTTGGCTATGGTAACTTACAATCTGGTGCTCAAGCAATTGCGATTAAGCTTACATCACCTGAACGATCAGGGTTAGCCACTTCTACCTTCTTTATCGCATTAGATGCTGGTCTTGGCTTCGGCCCTTCCATTTTAGGTGCCATCCAACCTATCATTGGTTATGGCAAGTTATTTATTGCCCTTAGCTTCATAACCATACTCTCGCTAGCCTTATACATTGTCCTACATGGTCGAAAAGACAAAAAACTTATCCGAATTCAACCATATCACAAAAGCTTAGGACATCATTAAGTTATAGTTTCTAAATTCAATGGGGAGTTGCCAACGACAACTCCCCAAATGGTATAAATACATACATTATTCCTTTTTCAACAGTTTGTTTAACTGATCGTTGTGCCATCTCGATAAGACTAGGAGTCCAAGAATGGAGCCAAGAAAGGCTAACAACATATCCCATGGTGCATCCCACCGATCTCCTTGTGCACCTAAAAAGTTTTCGGTCGTTACCCCTTTTTTCCCGAACACAAATGCCAACCATTCAATGATTTCATAAAGTGCACTAATGGCTAAAATGATACTTACGGCAATAAAAAATAACCACTTCCCTTTTTTTAATGGAGTTTTTCTCAATAATATTTCTCTGATCACCATGACCAGCAACCCTTTCAAAAAATGCCCAAATCGATCATAATGATTTCGATGTAATTCAAATACATCTTTTATCCAATGAAAGAGCGGGACTTTTGAATAAGTGTAATGGCCTCCAATAAACATCAGAATGGAAAGCATTGCGAAGATGAAATAGGAAAGTGTCGTAAATCGAAAACGATGATAGACGGCTATAACCACGATCAATAACACAACAGCAGGAAGGACTTCCACGATCCATAATGAGAAAATGGCGGGCTTGATCATCGACCAAATAAAAACAGCCAAGACAAGCAACAAAAGTCCTACATGAACCATTTGACTTTGGTCTCTGTCCACTTTTTCACTCCTATAAAAATTCGTATATATTCTTCAATATTTCCTTATTAGGAATTCCATAAACATCGGAAAAAGTTCCTGTCTTCCCACCAGTGTTGCATAATGCTGAAAAACTGTCTATCGTTGAAGGTGCGATCGTTCCTACTCTCCATTTTCGATCTGACAACTCAATCCTTTATCAATCCTTACTCTGTTTTATTTCCCTTTTAAACTATTTTTATATTGGTCATAGTCCGTTTTCACATAATGAAAGGCTGCTGCATTTCCACCATGATCCGGGTGAGTGAGTAATAATAATTTCTTAAACTTGGCTAATATTTCTTTCTCCCCTGCTGTTTTTGAAAGTCCTAATTTACGACGATAATCAGGTGTTGTTGAAGGAGATACGGTTTGACTCTTTTCTGTATTTTTCTTTTCGTCCTCTTCTTTGCCTTGGCGAGAATAATGTTCTTTTAACCTCAACAATTCATTCCGTAATTCAATATTTTCTTTTAAAACTCTTCTTGTTTCCTTTTGTAATAAACTTTTTTCATTCTGTAATTCGGCCATTTCTTTATGTAATTTTTCTCTTTGTTGTTTTAATTCCTTAATGGTATGTTTATAAAACTCTTCCATTCCTTTCATATGTTCATCCTGGGCTTTTAATTTAATCCTTAGTTCACGAACTGTTTTTTCTTGGTCGGTCACAATGAGTTGAGCCGTTGTATTACCGGATAGATAATCATTGATGTGCTCCCGGTTTCCAATCTTTCGAATCTTCCCTTCATGGAACCATTGTTGAACAATTTGAAGCCCTGTGCTTGCCTCTACACCCGCATCTTTAAGTAATTCAATTACTTGATCCGTATCTTCAAGTTTTAAGTCTACTTTCGATGAATTCCCTGCATATTTAATTTTATGTTCTCGTAACCAGCGCCTAACTGTTTGAATAATTTTTTCGTCAGGAACCCCCGCGCTCCTTAATAATTCAAATGCTTGATCCGTATTCACCTAAATCCCCCTACCATGCTTTTCACATCCAAATGTGTGCAGTACAATCATCGATTTTGTCGAAATGGATTCTTACTACTAATATTAATGGAGCCCAAAAATAATGTGAATGGCAAAATACGACTAAAAAAACAAAGATAGAGCCTGCAACTTTACAATAAAATTTTGACTGAACAAGAGATTCACAAACCATAATCACTATATTTTACATATTTTTCTTTAAAAGGAACAAAATGAAATTTATTCACCCTAAATTTTGGAACGACAATATTTTCCGTAGCTTTAACATAATTACCTCCGCTTCGTAATTTTTCCTGGTTTATGACAATTTTATAGGAAGTTTGTCATATTACTGCTTAAATCGTAAAGTTGTTCATCCAATTATAAAGAAATGTAATGCTATTGTTCTGTTAAAAAGGTAACGGAACATGTTAGGGTAGTATCATGAAATTTTATTGGAGGTAGCACACAACATGAAGAATTCGATGAAAGTATTCGTTGTAGCTTGTGTAGCTACAGTCGGATTTGTGATACACAATTCTACAGCAAGAGCTATTGATGAATATATCGCGAAAAAGGAAGATCTACTTCCTAAAATCAATCAGGAAAAAGATTCTACTGTTAAGAATATAGATATCAATAAAGAAAAGAATCAAGATGAGCTTCAAGTATCAATGGAAGAAATCTTGAAAGAGCCAGAGTTACTAACAGATTCAGAAAAATCCCATAAACAGGATGATTCAAATGTAGAAGAAAAGATGACGAAATCAACTGAATCTGAAGCTGTAACAAAGGCAGAAGCGGCTCCATCTGAACCTTCGAACCAAGAAGAAAAACCTGTTCAAACAATGGCTCAAGCCGAACCTCAAGTAAAAGCAGAAGAGGAAAAAGTAGAGGCACCTAAGATTTCTCTTTCTGAAAAAGAAAAAGACTTATTTGCCCGACTAGTGGAAGCGGAAGCAAAAGGTGAACCGTATGAAGGAAAAGTAGCTGTTGCAACGGTTGTATTAAATCGGGTAGAATCTTCAGAGTTTCCGGATACAGTGACAGAAGTCATTCATGAAAAGGTGGGCAAAGCTTACGCCTTTACACCCGTACAAAACGGTGAAATTAACAAACCTGCTTCAGAAGAGGCAATCAAAGCCGTTGAAGAAGCTTTAAAACGAGAAGATACGTTAAATCATTCCATTTATTTCTATAACCCAGAAATTGCCACTGATAGCTGGATCCGTACCCGTCAAACGGTAAAAACGATTGGAAACCATGTTTTTGCGAAATAATTTAAGAATGAGAAAATTGGCGCGCCAAATAGAAACAACCTATTTGGTGCGCTTTTTTTGATTTATATCGGCATTTTATTCTTGTTTCTTTAAATCATCCGGATAAGTGATCGTATCGATTAACTCTTGATTTGCTTGATCTTTCACATAAATCGTTACTTTTTGGTCCACATCAGCTATTCCCTTATATTGCTGGTACATCATACTAGACATGGCAAGTCCCATAGCCGCAAACTTGTCCATACTATTTTGATAGGCCTTTTTATCCACCATCCAAGTAAACTCTGAAAAGGTATCATTATAGGAAATATCGATAATGGAAACATATTCTTTGTTATTTTTCAAATCGTCAATGGTTTGCAAAATCCCTTCTTTTATTTTCTCCATCATTGTTTTATACGTTTCCTTAGACATTTTGTAAGTTAATGAACCATCTTCATTTTTAATGACTTCCTTTACACCCTGTTTTTTTGCTTCTGCCATAACGGCATCCATATCTTGACCTTCGAACATGGATGCTGGAATTTTAATCTCCACATTTTTTGGTCCTTTTTCTACCTCAACTGGCTGTTCTTTTTGTTTCGCCGCTAGCTTCGAAATAGGTTGACTATTTGAAGAACAAGAAGCAAGAAGGAAAACAAATGCAGCCATAAAGAAATAGGCAAAAGTCCTCATTTTACTACCCCCAGTTAATAGATCATTTATACTCTTTTTTGTAGGATGATTTTCCACACTAATTATATATACAAATCCATAAATGGTAAAATTTTTATTAACGGAAATACATAAAAAATTGAAATGTATTAAGTATAGATGGTCATCCTTTTATTGCTCATCATGAAAAAAAGCAATGGAAGGATTATTACTTTTCTCCTACCATTGCAACATGCTACTATGGTTACTTTTGAAAGGGTTAATTAGGTGAATTGGCCCGTTATTTTCCGCAACATTTTTTATATTTTTTTCCACTTCCGCAAGGGCATGGTTCATTACGACCAATTTTTCTTCTTGATTGGATATCAACCACATTATTTTTTTGAATTGGCGATGGTTGTAAATGTCTCTTTTCAATTTGCACTAACTCATTTTGTGTATATCCTTTTAGGAACCATTCTCTTGTATGATTCATAAGATGGACAATTTTTTCCATACAGGCATTGATCGTATCGAAACCTTCAAATTCTAACATCGTTTGTAAATATCGAAGAATATCTCCTGGTCCTTCACCAATTCTAATCGCAAACTGACATTCTTCAGCAATGGAATCAGCATCTTCTTTGCTAATTTCATAATTTTGTCTTAAAAACTGAACAAAGCGCTGATAACTTTCATTCCGATCAACAAAGTTTGGTTCTCCTGCTTTGATCAGCTGCTCTTTTGAAAAAGGATAAAAATCGAGAATTTTTCTTTTTTGGTGTTCCATTTTTACTCGATTCGGGTCCAATACTCTAATATTTGAAAAAACCTCGTCGTTGATCATGATTTGCTCGTAATAGAAATGAGCATGATCAATCACAGAAAGATAATCAGAAACGGGAACTTCTTTTTTTGTATATTTTTTCAGCATTGCCAATAATTCTCTCAAGGTTAGAGAACCATAATAATAGAGAAGTCCGTGAGTCAATTTGATCCATTCTGTGTTTCGACGAATAATTGGTTTCCATTTTGAATGATCCGTTTGCGAACCAAGTATTTTCATCCATTCTTCTGGCATGGCCAAAACTTTTTTGCCATTGTTCATTCCAGGAAACAGAATCCCACAATTACGAAAATACTCCATCTGGTTATTCGTTAAATTTGGTTCAACAACCACGCCGTCATGGCGAAGGGCTTTTTGAATCATTTCGTATCGTTCCTGATCGATCGTCAAAAACATATTATCTACTAATTCGGGAATTTTTGATTGTAATACTTCAATTAAATCTCCCTTTTTTAATTGGCTTACACCGGTAATTTGATAATGTCTCCTAATTTGGCTCAGATCATCTTTCGTCAGTCTAGCAAGACTATCCTTTAAGGATATAGGTAATGAAATATCACTCCACATCTTTAATTCCCGTTTTTGCTGAGATTTTCTCGACATTTCATTCTTATCCTGTGAAGATCCGAGTAATTGTTGAACCGCTTCTTTTTCGCTGTTTCTACTCATGTTGTTCACCTCGGAAAAAAATCGTGTCTATATCATCCTTCTAATTTTCAACTTTTTTATTATCTAATAGAACAAATGTATTTTCAATTGGTAAACCAAATAAAAATCTGTAGACAAATGGGACTGTCTACAGATTATTCCATCTTATCTAAAACGACTTCTTCTTCGGAAGAATGCTGGTAATTCTAATTCATCTTCTGAAGAGCGGTCATGTTCATGCTCCGATTCTACATGCTTGTAAGAATATCGGTCATTTTGCAATGAGGTATCCTCCTGCTTGTAGACGTTTCGGTTATAATAAAAATCCGTTTCTTCTTGATTGTAATGATTTCGATGATCATCCATATTCGTATTTTCTGACATATAACCCTTCCGATTATAGTCCATATCCGCTTCATTAGACATGTTAGTACCTTCTACAGAAATGGTACGCGGTTGTTCTGTTCGATAGAGGTTGGATATCGGACGAGAGGATGGCTTTTTAAAGGTTGATTGTTCCTCCTCGTTAAAGCCTGTCGCAATAACCGTAACAATGATTTCATCTTTTAAATTTTCATTAATAACAGATCCAAAAATCATATTTAATTCATCGTGAGAAGCAGAAGAAACGATTTCCGCGGCCTCCTGAACCTCATAAAGACTTAAATTATGGCCACCGGTAATGTTCATAATAACCCCTTGTGCCCCATTAATAGATGTTTCAAGCAGCGGGCTATTTAATGCTTTTTTAGCAGCTTCGGCCGCTCGGTTGCTACCTTTGGCCACACCAATTCCCATTAATGCTGTTCCTTTATGAGACATGACAGTTTTGATATCCGCAAAATCAAGGTTGATTAAACCAGGTACAGCTATTAAATCGGATATCCCTTGAACACCTTGACGCAACACATTATCCGCTTCACGAAAAGCTTCCAACATAGGCGTCTTTTTATCAATGATTTCTAATAAACGATCATTTGGAATAATGATTAACGTGTCTACCGATTCTCTCATTTCTTTAATCCCACGTTCAGCGTTTACCGCACGCTTATGGCCTTCAAATTTAAACGGACGTGTAACTACTCCAACCGTTAAAGCACCTATTTTTCGTGCAATTTTAGCAATTTCAGGAGCGGCACCAGTACCCGTACCTCCACCCATTCCGGCGGTAACGAAAACCATATCTGCTCCAGCCAATACTTCTTCAATCTGCTGTTTGCTTTCTTCTACGGCTCTTTTTCCAATATCAGGATTGGCTCCTGCTCCTAGTCCTCTTGTTAAAGCCGCACCTATTTGCATCTTAATCTCCGCTCTTGATTGTTGAAGTGCTTGTGCATCTGTATTAACAGCGATGAATTCTACTCCTTCTACTCCTGCCTCGATCATCCTGTTCACGGCATTATTTCCCCCACCGCCTACTCCAATCACTTTAATCGAGGCAAATTGATCGATTGGTGTATCATAATCAAACATACGCATCCCTCTTCCTACAACAACTTTCATAAATATATGATTCGAATCTATTTATAGGATAATAGAAAATATTTTATGTAATTACATCAAATATAATAGGCTTAATATTTAGTATACACAAGCATTGTATTTCTTTTTTTAAGCTAAGTTAACATTCTATTTACAAATTTGTTATTCCTTTATATTTGATGATTTTTTTCATTCTTTAGTAGAGTAGATTGTCATCGAAAGATAGAATGGCTGTGTGCTATTCCCTAATTTTTATTCTTTTTCGTATTCATTCTTCCTTATTTTGAACGACCTGTTAATGATTCCACAAACTGAATAAATGCTTTCGTGACGTTCCATTCTAATGATTCTTTATGATAATACATCCAAGTTCTGCGTAGGATTGGTTTTCCATTTTGGTGTGTTAAATCCACTTTGTAAATATTTTCTGTATCTTTGAGCATGCGGCTAGGCAAAATGCCATAGCCCAACCCATTCATCACCATTTTCATACATGTATCCACTTGATCTACTTCAATACTAATGAAAGGTGGCTGTATATAGTTCTCAGCCCACCAATTGTCTATTAAGGTTTTTAATAAAACATCCCCACTATAATCAATTCTAGGAAGATGTGGTAAATTTACAAGATCGATAGGTTCTTTAGAAGCAATGGAAACTGTTTCTTCTAATAATAAATGCTTTTTCAGTCCTCGAGAATTATAGTCGCCTCTCACAAAGCCGATATGAACGTCCTTATTATGGATCAGTTTGGTAACATCTTTACTCCACCCTGTCACCACTTTAAAATCCACATGCGGGTACTGTTCCTTAAATAATTTTAACATAGAAGGCAATTCATAATTGGCAAAAAAGTTAGATACTCCCAATTTTAACGTTCCTGCGACTGCATTGCCAGCATGATTGCTCATATTCCTTACATGCTCTTTAATTTTATTAAATTGTTCAAGGATTTCATCCGCACATCGGACAAGATATTCTCCCTCAGCGGTAAAATGAACCCCTCTACTTTCACGAGTGACGATTTTGACTCCCAATTCTTCCTCCATGTGCTTTAAACGATTGGTCAATGCAGGCTGGGTAATATACAAAAGACGCGCTGCTTTCGTCAGGTTTTTCTGACTATAAAGAACCCTTAATATTTCCCAATCACGATAATCCACAAACATCACCCTAAATTTTCCATATAAAAAATTTTTATATTTCACCATAACAATTAACAATTTTATTTATTTCCATTATTGCATTACCATTATCTCATAGCAACCAATCATTTATATATATATGGTTAATTTTAGGAGGTCCTATTCAATGTGGGTAATCACTCATTTTTCAAATTCATCTTTTACACAATATGAATTCGAAACAGAAGAACAAGCGCGAGAAGCACTTAAAAACATGAAAGGATGCAATATCCTATCCGAAGTCGTTTATTACAATGACCCATGTTTTGAAGAAGTAGCTTAACATATATGAAAGGGGACGGAGCTGGAAGGCAAATGGTGCCAACTAATCCGTCCCTTTGCTTTATCTTTTTATATTTCGAACATGCATCATCGACTTTCCCTTTTTCCCTTCAGCTGAGATCTTCATCTTCCTCCTTTCTAAAAATAAACAGAAATTTCTTCATGTATTCGAACATTTTTTCATACTATAAATGTGGGGGTGGAAAAATGCCACGAATAAACTATCGAGATTCGGACGTTTCTTTAATGGCTCGAATGATGAGAGCAGAAGCTGAAGGTGAAGGAAAACTGGGAATGCTAATGGTCGGAAATGTGATTGTCAATCGAGTGATAGCCGATTGTTTAGATTTTAAACAGGTAAGAACTGTTCCCCAAGTGATTTTTCAAGTGCAAGGAGGGAACTATTCCTTTGAAGCGGTTCAAAAGGGAAATGTCTTTTATCAAAGAGCCAGAACTTCTGAAAAGAGACTAGCCAAACAGAATTTGGAATATTGGAGACAACATCCATCTAAATATGCTCTTTGGTATTTTAATCCATATGCTCCTTGTCCTCCCACATGGTATGGTCAACCACATTCTGGGCAATATAAGCAGCATTGTTATTATGAACCAAAAGCTGGGACATGTGATAGTGTTTATATAGGATAACCCCAAAATAAAAGGGGCGGTTCCCTACCATACTTGCTTTTATAAGAAGTATGAAATAGGGCCGTCCCCATTGTTTTTTTGTATCAAACACTACCGTGAATGATCTATTTCATTGCGATTCTACGGCCGGCAGATTACTATTTGACTCAACTGTCATCCTTTTATTTCCTAAAATTTTATTTAAGATTTGATTCACTAGTTTCATAAATAGTGGATGATCACGGTGCCGTGGATAAGGTAATCGGACAGGTACTTCTAATGCAATACGACCTTCTTCTATAATGACCACCCTGTTGGCTAATGCTACCGCTTCCTCTACATCATGGGTGACGAGAATGGCTGTGAGTTGCTTTTCTTTCCATAACTTTTCTATTAATTCATGCATTTCAATACGAGTTAAGGCATCCAAAGCCCCAAGAGGCTCATCTAACAGCAATAACTTTGGCTCATGAATGAGGGCTCTAGCAAGAGCAACTCGTTGCTTTTGCCCCCCTGAAAGTTCAGATGGCCATGAATGTAAACGGTCCCCTAGCCCAACCTGTTGCAAGATTTGTTCAATTTGTTGTTTTTGAGATTCCTCCTTTAAGCCAATCGCCACGTTATCGTAAACATTTTTCCACGGAAGGAGTCGACCATCTTGGAACATGATTTTGGCCAATCGATTTCTTCCTCTCCATTCCTCTCCATTTACTAGGAGCCTACCTGAAGTGGGAGCTTCCAAACCTGCTAGTATCCGTAGTAGCGTGCTTTTGCCGCAGCCACTTTTACCGACAATAGCTATGAAATCCCCTTGATGAATCTGTAAATCTATTTTTCTTAATACTTCTTTTTCTCCAAAATCTTTTCGGATATTCAACAGTTTCACGATCGGTTGTTCTATAGCCACTACTCTACACCCCTTACTCATTCTGATGGCTTGGATGCCATTTGATTAATCTTTTTTCCGCTATTTTTGCTATCATGTCAGACAATTTTCCTAAAAGTGCATAAAGTAGAATACTGAGAACGACGACATCTAATTGCATAAATTCCCTAGCGTTCATCGCCATATAGCCGATTCCCGAATCAGCGGCAATCGTTTCCGCAACAATCAATGTTACCCAAGTAATTCCAAGGGCAAACCTTACCCCTACAAGGATAGATGGTAAAGCAGCTGGGAAAATCACATGCCAAAAAAGGGAGAATCCTTTTAATTCATAGACATAGGCCATTTCAATAAGGGATGGGTCCACCGAACGTATGCCATGATAGGTGTTGAGGTAGATAGGGAAAAAGGTCCCTAGAGCCACCAGAAACAATTTCGCCTCTTCCCCAATACCAAACCAAAGAATGACAATGGGTAATAACGCTAAATGCGGTATATTTCGAATCATTTGTATAGAAGAATCGAGCAATTTTTCCGAGATTTTCGAGATCCCATTTACCAACCCTAAAAGAAAACCAAGACCGCCACCTATTAGAAATCCTACAAATGCTCGTTTTGTACTTGTCCAAACATCTGCAGGCAACTGACCGCTTTTTGTTAGATTTGTTGCGGCAGAAACAATATCAAGAGGATTCGGTAGGACCCTTGTGGAAAGGATTCCAATCGAAGCAGATACTTGCCAAGTAAGTAGTAATCCGATTGGAATGACCCAAGGTAATATTTTTGTCTTCCATTTCATTTACTTCACTCCCCCGATGGTTGGTAAAAAACTGTTAGCCACAATTTCTCCAAATGGACTGACAATCGAAGAAGATGGATCATTCGCTGAATTTGTTAAATTTAAGTGTGGGAATAGAAGCTCAGAAACACGATAGGCTTCTTCTAAATGAGGATATCCTGATAAAACAAACGTTTCTATTCCGATTTCCTCATATTCTTTCATTCGTTTCGCCACAGTTTTGGGATCTCCAACTAGAGCCGTACCGGCACCTCCTCGCACCAGACCGACACCTGCCCAGAGGTTCGGGCTAATTTCCAATTGATCTCTCCGACCATGATGAAGTGCCGACATTCTTTGCTGTCCAACGGAGTCAAACCGTGCAAATACTTTTTGTGAGGCGGCAATCATGTCATCATCCACATACTTAATTAAACGGTTGGCTGCTTCCCATGCCTCTTGTTCTGTTTCTCGGACAATGACATGAAGACGGATACCAAAACGTAGCTTTCTTCCCCGCTCTTCGGCCAATTTTTTCACTGATTTTATTTTTTCTTCTACTTGTTTAGGCGGTTCCCCCCATGTTAAATAGACATCCACATGATCAGCGGCAACTTGCTGACCAATTTCAGAAGAACCTCCAAAGTAAAGGGGAGGATATGGTTTCTGAACCGGTGGAAAGAATTGCTTAGCTCCTGTAATGGTTAAATGTTTTCCGGAATAATCGGCTTCCCCTGATTCCAATAAGTTCTTCCAAATCGTTAAAAACTCATCCGTAAGTCTATACCGTTCTTGGTGGGATAAATGGACACCATCCCCCGCTAACTCTACAGGATCCCCACCTGTTACGACATTGATTAATAGACGTCCATTTGATAATCGATCAAAAGTAGCAGCCATCCTTGCCGCATTGGTCGGGGACATGATACCAGGCCGTACCGCAACGAGAAATTTCATTCTCGAGGTGACAGGAATTAATGAACTTGCTACAACCCACGCATCTTCGCAAGATCTTCCAGTTGGGATAAGGGCTCCTTCAAAGCCTAGATGGTCCACCGCCTTGGCAATTTGTTGAAGGTAGTGTATATTCACTTCCCTTCCTCCAGTAGTAACACCTAAATAGCGAGTATCTCCATGTGTGGGAATAAACCAAAATACTTTCATTTTTTCTCTCCTCCTATTGATTCACATTTCATTTTGCGTCTGAAATGTTGATTTTCTTTGGAATCAGTTTTAATTCATAAAATTTGTTAGCGATTTTTTGTTGATCGTTCAGCCGTTCATCCGTGATCTTTTCGATTCCAAATGGTCTTCTTTCAAGAACCACTTCCAATGTTTCTTGATCCATACCGATTTGAGGGGCAAGGAATTTGGCAGCTTCTGATTGATTGTTACTTACCCATTCTTCTTCTTTTTCTAATTCCTCGATGACGATATCAAGGATATCGGGATGTTTTTTCGCAAATGATTTGGAGGTAAGGAAATATTCACGGTTATGTACCAATCCAGTTCCATCGAGCAAAATACGAGCGCCTGTTTGTTTCTGAGCTTCGGCTAAATAAGGATCCCAAATGACCCATGCATCCACCGCCCCTTTTTCAAATGCGGTTCTAGCATCTGAAGGAGGTAAAAACGCCGTTTCTATCTCCTCGTATTTCAATCCATTTTCTTCTAGTGCTCGAACAAGTAAATAATGGACATTGGATCCTTTATTTAAGGCAACTTTTTTCCCCTTTAAATCTTTTATACTTTTAATCTTGGAATCTTTTGGAACAAGAATAGCTTCACCCTTCGGATTAGCTGGCTCATTGGCAAAATAAACGAGTGGTGCATCGGCAGCTTGGGCGAACTTCTTTTTCTAATTCCTCGATGACGATATCAAGGATATCGGGATGTTTTTTCGCAAATGATTTGGAGGTAAGGAAATATTCACGGTTATGTACCAATCCAGTTCCATCGAGCAAAATACGAGCGCCTGTTTGTTTCTGAGCTTCGGCTAAATAAGGATCCCAAATGACCCATGCATCCACCGCCCCTTTTTCAAATGCGGTTCTAGCATCTGAAGGAGGTAAAAACGCCGTTTCTATCTCCTCGTATTTCAATCCATTTTCTTCTAGTGCTCGAACAAGTAAATAATGGACATTGGATCCTTTATTTAAGGCAACTTTTTTCCCCTTTAAATCTTTTATACTTTTAATCTTGGAATCTTTTGGAACAAGAATAGCTTCACCCTTCGGATTAGCTGGCTCATTGGCAAAATAAACGAGTGGTGCATCGGCAGCTTGGGCGAA
>NZ_JAAIUV010000024.1 GCF_010975035.1 Neobacillus thermocopriae
ATTTACGTTTATTTGCACTTGCTTTAACATGCGTAGAATCAATAAATACATGTTCAGCACTAATCAACTTTTTATCAGAAGCTTCTTTTAGAATGCGGTAGAAGATTTTTTGAAATAGATCTGTATCCTTGAAACGTCTTTCATAGTTTTTTCCGAAGGTTGAGAAGTGGGGGACTTTATCATGAAACCCAAAACCTAAGAACCAACGATAAGCAAGATTTGTTTCAATTTCTTCAATAGTTTTGCGCATAGAGCGAATACCGAAGGTATATTGAATAAAAGCCATCTTAATTAATACAACAGGGTCAATACTTGGACGACCACGTTCAGATGAATACATATTCTCAACTAATTTATATATAAATGAAAAATCAATAGCAGCTTCTATCTTACGAACCAAGTGATTTTCAGGAACCAGCTGGTCTAAAGTAATCATTTCTAATTGATCTCGATTTACTTGTGTATTTTTAGTAAGCATTTCAATATCACCTCGATATTCTATAACATAATTATACAAAAAATGTCGACAAAATCCTTTAAAAAAGGATTTTGTCGACAGTCTGAAGACTCCATTAGGAGTCTCTTTTTTATTGGTTTGAATTCATTATTTTAAATGGAATTTCCACGTTTGGCCAAAATAGTAGAATTTTGTGTTATGAAAGAAAAGATTCCCATAATTTCTTGAAATCTTCTTGATTAGCTCTATTGATTATGATAATCTTTTAACAGAATTACGTGATAGCGTAGAAACCCTTATTTCACGGGATTTTAAGACGAAATTAGTCCACTTTTTCACAAAAAGTAGGAAATTGAATGAAATATACAAGAAATCCTCGCTATGACGTATATATTTTAGAAATTTTGTTTAGAAATGTAGATAAGTATTCTTCATTAACTTGAACATACTTTGGGAGGAGGTGAAAGGCATGAACAAGACAGAACTTATTAATGCAGTTGCTGAAGCTAGCGAACTTTCTAAAAAAGATGCGACAAAAGCAGTTGATGCAGTGTTTGATACAATTTTAGAAGCTTTAAAAAATGGTGATAAGGTCCAACTTATTGGATTTGGTAATTTTGAAGTACGTGAACGTGCAGCACGAAAAGGCCGTAACCCGCAAACAGGTGATGAAATCGAAATCGCTGCTAGCAAGGTTCCTGCTTTTAAACCAGGTAAAGCGCTTAAAGAGGCAGTAAAATAATTACATAAATATGTGCTTTAAGCGAATGCTTAGGCAAAAAGGCCATGGATTGTTCCGTGGCCTTTTTCTATGAAAAGGTCTTAACACAACTGGGTTAGTTTTTTTGCTTGCATGGAAATGGTTGTGCTAATATGTATTTATTATCAATATTGTTGGGAATTTTGGGAGGAATTATTATGGCAGAAGTAAATCGTGCCCAAATTGAAGAAGCGGTACGTTTAATATTAGAAGCAATTGGAGAAGACCCAAATCGTGAAGGGGTACTAGATACTCCTAAACGTGTAGCGAAAATGTATGAAGAGGTTTTCAGTGGATTAAATGAGGATCCAAAACACCATTTTGAAACCATTTTTAGTGAAGAACATGAAGAGTTAGTTTTAGTAAAGGATATTCCTTTTTATTCTATGTGCGAGCATCATCTTGTTCCTTTTTATGGTAAAGCTCATGTGGCCTATATTCCGCGTAATGGACGTGTAACAGGTCTAAGTAAGTTGGCAAGGGCAGTTGAAGTTGTAGCAAAAAGACCACAGCTCCAAGAGAGGATAACTTCAACAGTTGCAGATAGTATGATGGAAAAGCTTGAACCTCATGGAGTAATGGTTGTAGTAGAAGCGGAGCATATGTGTATGACAATGCGCGGGGTAAAAAAGCCAGGGTCAAAAACGATAACTACTGCCGTTCGTGGAGTATTTGCCGAAGATTCAAATGCACGCGCTGAAGTGCTTTCATTAATAAAAAATTAGATATTATACCAAATAGGGGTGATAATATTGGAAAAGCACGAGCCACAAACCAGTGATTACATAGTAATTAAAGCCATTGATGATGGAGTAAGCGTGATTGGTTTGACGAGAGGTTCAGATACAAGATTTCACCATTCAGAAAAACTTGACAAAGGAGAAGTGCTCATCGCCCAATTTACTGAGCATACGTCAGCCATTAAAATTAGAGGGAATGCGAAAATTTTGACACAGCTCGGTGAAATTGAAAGTGAAATTAAGAAATAATAATTATTGCAATAAATCATTGAAATGGATTTATTTGATTTATTTTGTGAAATCATGCCCATAAATGCCCATATATGATATAATGGTGTTTGTCTTGTTTGATTTACTGGCTGAGGTTACAAAAATTTTATGGGTAAGATTTATATTTCAAGATTAGGAATGAAAATACATATACACATTATTTTGGGGAAGCAAGGGTGATAAAATTGCAAGATATTCGACACAAATATTTGTCCATAAAAGAGAAAGTCGAAAAAAGTGTTTTTGACACTTACTTGCTAAAATATATTAAGGCACCAATTATCGACGATGAAAAGCTCCTAATCCTTATTTCAATTATGGATCAGCTTGATTTGTCTGATAATGAATTAGAAACTTACGTTCTTTCAACAATGCTGGTACAAATCGCCCTTGATACCCATGAATATATATCAACAGCAAAAGATGAAAAAATACGTCAGTTGACTGTATTGGCAGGCGACTATTTTAGTGGTCTATATTATAAGCTGCTGGCTGAATCAGGGGATCATTTAGTTATTAGAGCTCTTTCCAAAGGCATAAAAGAAGTGAATGAACATAAAATAGCTGTTTACCATAAAGAAACTACCGAAATACAAAAGCTTATGCAAAGCATGATGATGATTGAAAGTTCATTACTATTAAGGCTTTTTGAATATTTTAAAATAGATTTTTGGAATGAATTGGTTTCCTATTTATTGTTATTTAAACGTCTATTAAATGAGAAAAATGAATTTATTCAAAAGGGCCGTTCATTTTTGTTTGATGCACTAAAACCAACCGTATTCCCAGTAAAAAAATATAAAATAACGGATATGTCGATTGAGCAGAAAAACCAGCTTATCTTAGTTTGTGATGATTACCTTGAACTTTCAAAAAGAAATATTGAAAAAAGGCTCCAACAGTCTCCTTTTTTAAATCATATACTAGAAGGCAAAATTTTAACATTATTAAATCAATACCAGCCATATGCCAAAACTTTTGCGGAAGAAGGGTAAAAATATGCAGCAGTCAAAAGAACAACGGGTTCATCATGTTTTTGAAAAAATATCAGATAACTACGACAAAATGAACTCGGTAATCAGTTTTCAACAACACATTAGATGGCGTAAAGATACAATGAATCGAATGAATGTCCAATCGGGGGCGAAAGCGCTGGATGTTTGTTGTGGTACTGCTGATTGGACAATTGCACTAGCCGAAGCGGTTGGTCCAAATGGAGAAGTCATTGGTTTGGATTTCAGCAAAAATATGTTGAAAGTTGGAAATGAAAAAGTCAGTCGTCTTGGACTAAAGCAAGTAAAACTGATTCACGGCAATGCAATGGAGTTACCTTTTCCTGATAACAGTTTTGATTATGTTACCATTGGATTTGGGTTAAGAAATGTGCCCGATTATTTGCAGGTATTAAAAGAGATGCACCGAGTTGTTAAGCCGGGTGGAATTGCGGTTTGTCTTGAAACATCACAGCCTACGATGATCGGCTATAGACAACTTTTTTATTTTTATTTTCGCTTTATTATGCCGTTATTTGGTAAATTATTCGCAAAAAGCTATCATGAATATTCCTGGTTGCAAGAATCGGCACGTGATTTTCCAGGAATGAAGGAATTGGCGAAAATGTTTGAACAAGCTGGCTTTGTTGATGTGACATATAAACCATACAGCGGTGGTGCAGCAGCCGTTCATATAGGACATAAGAAATAATAAAGTAACAAGACAGGATGAAAAGCAGGGTGAATACAAAGTGAAATTGAAAATGATGTATTCATTTTTGAATTCAGATATTAACTTAATAGAAAAAAAGCTTGAAGAGACGATTCAACCGGAGTCTCTTCTTTTGCGACAAGCTTCAAGGCATACATTACAAGCTGGGGGAAAAAGAATTCGTCCTGTTTTTGTTTTACTTGCGGGTAAATTTGGTCAATATGATATTCATAGGATGAAAAATGTCGCGGTTGCTCTTGAGCTTATACATATGGCATCACTTGTTCATGATGATGTCATTGATGATGCCGATATTCGTAGGGGTCAGCCTACGGTTAAATCAAAGTGGGATAATAAAATTGCGATGTATACCGGTGATTATGTATTTGCATTGGCATTAGAATTAATGACTAATATAGAAAATCCACTGGCCCATAAAATATTGGCAAATACAATTGTAGAAGTTACTGTTGGAGAAATTCAGCAAATTAAGGATAAATATCGTTTCAGTCAAAATTTCAGGGATTATCTTCGAAGAATTAGAAGAAAAACGGCATTGTTAATTGCTGTTAGCTGTCAATTGGGTGCCATTGCAGCACACGTAGATGAATCCATACATAAAAAACTTTTTCTATTTGGCTATTATGTAGGAATGTCTTTTCAAATTACTGATGATATATTAGATTTTACAGCAACTGAAAAAGAACTTGGAAAACCAGCTGGAAGTGATTTGTTACAGGGCAATATTACTGCTCCTGTTTTATATGCCATGGAAAATTGTGAGGTTCGCAAAAAAATTGAAAAAGTAAATGAAAATACAATGCCTTCTGAGATGGAAGATATTATACAATTAATTAAGCAGTCAGGGGCTATTGAAAAATCAATTTCCTTAAGTGATCAATACTTAAAAAAGGCGTTGACAATACTAGCGGAACTTCCAGAAAATCGTGCAAAAAAAGCACTTCGAGATATTGCAAAATATATCGGTAGACGGAAATTTTAGAAGTTATGTTCTCTCCTGAATTTTCTTGCTATTTCTTATGAACAATGGTAAAATTTTGATGGGTTGTTTTTGGCAACTATCATACATATGGGTTTAGGAGTGGGAGAATGGAAAGGACATTTTTGATGGTCAAGCCAGATGGCGTACAACGCAATCTAATTGGTGAAATCGTTTCCCGTTTTGAAAAGAAAGGATTTCAGCTTGTTGGAGCGAAATTAATGCACATTCCAACGGAATTAGCTGAACAACATTATGGTGAACATAAGGAGAGACCATTCTTTGGCGAATTAGTTGATTTCATCACATCAGGACCTGTATTTGCAATGGTCTGGGAAGGTGAAAACGTAATTGCAACTGCACGTCAAATGATGGGCTCAACGAATCCTAAGGATGCTGCACCTGGAACAATTCGCGGTGATTTTGGCTTAACAGTTGGTAAAAATGTAATTCACGGTTCAGATTCACCTGCAAGCGCAGCTCGTGAAATTGGTTTATTCTTTAAAGAAGATGAGTTAGTTGAGTATAAGAAGCTTGTAAATGAATGGATTTATTAATAAAAATAGTAAGGGCACTTGTATAAGGGAATACAGGTGCCTTTTTGTATCCGATTACAAAATAAATTTCTTTTTTCTGAATTATTCTACTATGTTTCTTAGCTTGTATATGGTATATTGATACATAATTCTTTAATGAGTTGAAGGGAGAAAGAGAATAGGTATGAGGTATTTAACAGCAGGAGAATCTCATGGTCCACAACTTACAACAATTTTAGAAGGTTTTCCGGCAGGTATGCCGCTACTTGCGGAGGATATAAATGAAGAATTGACAAGAAGGCAAAAGGGCTATGGTAGAGGAAGAAGAATGCAGATTGAAAAGGATACTGTGGAAATTGTTGCGGGTGTACGTCACGGGTATACATTAGGTTCTCCTATTGCATTGGTAGTGAAAAACAATGATTGGAAGCATTGGACAAAGATCATGGGAATTGAACCGCTTGGACAAGACGAAGAAAATGAAGTGAAACGTAAAGTTAGTCGTCCTCGCCCGGGGCATGCTGATTTAAATGGTGCCATTAAATATGGCCATAGGGATATGAGAAATGTATTAGAACGTTCTTCCGCTCGTGAAACCACAGTACGTGTAGCGGCAGGAGCAGTAGCAAAAAAACTTTTATCTCTAGTAGGGATTAAGGTAGCATCGCAAGTTGTTGAAATTGGTGGAGTGAAAGCGAGAGTTGATTACTCACTAACATTAGATGAAATTAAAGATCGTACGGAAAATTCACCTGTCCGTACGACTGACCCAGATGCAGAAAAGAGAATGATGAAAGCTATTGATGATGCGAAGGAAAATGGGGATTCAATTGGTGGAATTGTAGAGGTCATTGTAACAGGGATGCCTGCAGGTGTAGGCAGTTACGTTCATTATGATCGAAAACTGGATGCGAAATTAGCAGCTGCAATCGTTAGTATTAATGCATTTAAAGGTGTTGAGTTTGGCATTGGTTTTGAAGCAGCTAGAAAACCAGGAAGTGAAGTACACGATGAAATTGCATGGGAAAAGGAATCAGGTTATTATCGTAAATCAAACCAATTAGGTGGATTTGAAGGTGGGATGACCACAGGTATGCCGATCATTATTAGAGGTGTAATGAAACCTATCCCAACCTTGTATAAGCCGTTAATGAGTGTTGACATCGAAACGAAAGAACCATTTTCTGCTAGTATTGAGCGTTCAGATAGCTGTGCTGTCCCTGCCGCAGCCGTTGTTGCAGAAAATGTTGTTGCTTGGGAATTGGCAAATGCTCTTGTCGATCAATTTTATAGTGATCGTTTTGAAACATTTGTGGAGGAAATTAACAAGCAACGGGAATATGCGAGGGAATTCTAATGGAAACCATTCACATCCAAACAGAGTCCAAAAATTATCCTGTTTATATAGGGGAAGGTGTTCTTAATAAACTTAGGACATTTCTTAATGATTACTTCACAAATTTAACTCGAATTTTCATTATTACTGATGAGACAGTGGCTAATCTGCATTTGGATAAATTATCATCTGTATTAAATCCATGGAATCCAATCATATTTACCACTCCAAGCGGAGAAAAGGCTAAAACTTTTGAAGTCTTTTATGCAGCTTTATCAAAAGCTTTGGAAGATCAGCTTGATCGTAAATCTGTCATTCTAGCATTTGGCGGTGGAGCAGTGGGGGATTTGTCAGGGTTCGTTGCGTCTGTATTTATGAGAGGCATCCCTTTTATTCAAATTCCGACAACCATTTTGGCACATGATAGTGCTGTAGGTGGAAAAACGGCCATAAACCATCCTCTTGGAAAAAATATGATTGGTGCCTTTTATCAACCAGAAGCTGTTTTTTATGATTTGGAATTGCTAAGGACACTACCACCCCAAGAAGTACGGTCAGGTTTTGCTGAAGTTATTAAACATGCATTGATACATGATGTTGATTTTTATTATTGGCTGAAAACATCTGTGCAAGATTTAAATGCTATTTCAGCTGAACAATTAACTGAGTTATTAACAAAAGGCATTAGGATTAAGAATGAGTTTGTCAGAAAAGATGAAAAGGAAACAGGGATTAGAGCCTATTTGAATTTCGGTCATACTCTTGGCCATGCCATTGAAGCAGAAATGGGCTATGGGAGCATTACTCATGGCGAAGCTGTGATGATTGGGATGATATTTGCCTTAAAATTAAGTAAGCAATTAGCAGGGCTTGATTTTGAATTGGAAGAATTTATTGAATGGGTAGAAGGACTCGGATATAAAACAAAAATTCCAAAGGGATTATCTGTTGAGAACTTATTAAGAAAAATGAAACACGACAAAAAATCAATTGCAGAATCCATTCGTTTTGTGTTGCTTGAGAGTATCGGTAGACCAATCCTTAAGACAATTTCAGATTCCACCATTGTTGAGGAGATTAAAGTTTTTTAAATGAGGGAGTGAAGACATGATAAGAGGGGTGAGAGGAGCGACGACGGTCAGTGCGAATACAGAAGAGGAAATATTATCTGCTGCTCAAGAGCTTTTAATGAAATTAATTGAAGTCAATCATATTCATCCTGATTCCGTCGCCTCTGTATTTATATCCACAACTGAGGACATTAATGCTGTCTTTCCCGCTAAAGTACTTAGAAATTTTGAAGGATGGACGTATGTACCTGTAATGTGCATGAGGGAAATTCCTGTTCCTAATTCTTTACCGAAATGTATTAGAGTAATGATGCATGTCAATACTAACAAGCCACAAAATGAGATTCATCATGTGTATTTAAAGGGAGCCAAAGTGTTGCGACCGGATTTAGGAAATGTTTCTGATTCGGATGTTTCTACTGAAATAAAAGAGAGGGATGAGGGAAGATGAGATGGAAAGAGCAATTATTAAAACTGACTCCATATCAGCCTGGGAAATCAATTGAGCAAGTTAAAAAGCAATACCAGCTTGAGAAGATCGTAAAACTTGCTTCCAATGAAAATCCTTTTGGATGCTCCGAAATGGTGAAATCAGCACTCCGTTTTCATACTGAGAGTTTGGCTATTTATCCGAACGGAAATGCAGCCAATTTAAGAGAGGAATTGGCAAAATTTTTACAAGTTGATGAAGAAGAAATCATTTTTGGGAATGGTTCCGACAATTTGATTCAAATGATTTCAAGGGCACTTCTCCATCCGAATGCTAGTACAGTTATGTCAACAAATACCTTCTCACAATATAAGCATAATGCAATATTAGAGGGAGCTATAATAAAGGAAGTCCCTGATAAAAATGGTGAACATGATTTGGACTCCATGCTAGCAGCCATCGATGAAAAGACAAATGTTATTTGGGTGTGTAGTCCAAACAATCCGACTGGTACCTACATACCAGAAAGCAAATTAGTTGCCTTTCTTGATCAAGTTCCAGAACATATTTTAGTCGTACTTGATGAGGCATATTATGAATATGTAATTGCAGATGATTACTATGATTCTATTAAGCTAACCCGAAAATATAGAAATTTAATAGTTTTACGCACCTTCTCAAAAATTTATGGACTGGCTGCGTTACGAGTTGGATATGGAGTAGCCCAAAAGGAAATTATTAAGGCGCTTGAGCCAGCAAGAGAGCCGTTTAATGTTAACACTGTGGCTCAGATAGCAGCTGCCGCAGCTATAGCGGATCAAAAATTTGTAGAAGAATGTAAGAAAAAGAATAGACAAGGGCTGAATCAATTCTATCAATTTTGTAAACAAAACGATCTTCGTTATTTTCCGTCGCAAACAAATTTCATCTTAATTGATTTTAAAGTGGAAAGTGAAAAGGTATTTCAATTTTTATTGGAGAGGGGATTCATTGTTCGATCTGGAAATGCTTTAGGGTTTCCGACAGCGGTCAGAATTACAGTAGGATCCAAGGAGCAAAATGAGGGAGTGATCAAAGCTCTTGAAGAGTTCCTTGCTGAAAAAAAATCAGAAGTGCATACAATATTGGGGGAATAATGTTGAAAGGCCGGGTTTTTGTCATTGGTTTAGGATTAATTGGGGGATCGCTTGCCCTTTGTATAAAAAAAGAGCATCCTGAGGCGGAAATTATTGGGTTTGATATTAATAGGGAACAAGCTCGGCTTGCAAAAATGTTAGGAGTTATTGATGAAATAGCTGAAAATATTCCGGATGGAGCCCAGGAGTCTGATCTTATCATTATATCAGCGCCTGTGAACGATACAAAATCTATTATTCAAGCCTTATCAAAGCTGACATTAAAGCCTGATGTATTGATTACGGATACCGGCAGCACAAAACAGAAAATTGTCGAAATGGCAACAAAATTAAAGGAGCGGGGAATCACGTTTATTGGAGGACATCCAATGGCAGGTTCTCATAAAAGTGGCGTTTCAGCTGCCAAAGAAATCTTATTTGAAAATGCTTTTTATTTGTTAACACCTGAAGATCATATAACATCCGAGAAAATTGAACTTCTAAAAGCCTGGTTAATTGGGACAAAAGCAAAGTTCTTAACTATTTCTCCTCAAGAACATGATTATTTAACGGGAGTTATCAGTCATTTCCCTCATATTATAGCTGCCTCTATTGTACGGCAAACAGAAAGATTAAGCGGTAATGAAAATATAATTCCTCGCCTGGCAGCTGGAGGGTTCAGAGATATTACCCGTATTGCCTCAAGCAGTCCGCAAATGTGGAAGGATATTTTAATGCATAACCGTGAGAATTTAATAAAATTATTAAATCAGTGGCAGGAAGAAATGAATTTTGTTAAAGAATTACTAGAAGAAGGAAATGAAAAAGGGATATTGGAATATTTTTCTCAAGCCAAACAGTTTCGGGACGGATTACCTACAAAAGAAAAAGGGGCCATACCTGCATTTTACGACTTATTTGTCGATATTCCGGATTACCCTGGGGTTGTTTCCGAAATTACAGGATATTTGGCAATGGAGAAAATTAGTATTACCAATATTCGAATCCTTGAAACAAGAGAGGATATTCATGGAGTACTTGTTATAAGTTTCCAAACGGATGAAGATCGTCAGCGTGCAGAAAAATGTATTCTAACTTATACAAATTATACAACCTCAATCGGTTATTAAAGATAAATAGCAAAAGGTGGAAAGTAATGGGATCATTAAAACTTAAGTCAAATGCCAGTAATTTGACAGGAGAAATAAAAATTCCTGGTGATAAATCGATTTCACATCGTTCTGTTATGTTTGGTTCAATTGCTCATGGTGAAACGGTTGTTACTAATTTTTTGCCTGGTGATGATTGTTTAAGCACTATTTCCTGTTTCAGAAAAATGGGTGTGAGAATCGAAGAAGAGGATGGTATAGTAAGGGTTTTTGGTAATGGTATAGAAGGATTGTCAGAGCCAACTGAACTGTTAGATGTAGGAAATTCAGGAACAACGATTCGTTTATTGATGGGGATTTTAGCTGGTAGGCCATTTTTTTCAACACTTGCAGGAGATGAGTCCATAGCTAAAAGACCAATGACGAGGGTAACTGAACCATTATCGAAAATGGGAGCGAAGATTGATGGTCGAAAAAATGGGGCATTTACCCCCATTTCAATTCGTGGTGGAAAATTAAATTCAATTCGTTATCAACTCCCTGTTGCAAGTGCACAGGTTAAGTCAGCTATACTTTTGGCAGGTCTACAAGCAGAAGGGGAAACAACAGTAATTGAGCCTGCCAGCACAAGGGACCATACTGAACGCATGATTCGCCAATTTGGTGGTGAGATCCATAGGAACGGCCAAGAAATAACCGTGGTAGGTGGTCAAAAGCTAACGGGTGTCCATGTACATGTTCCAGGAGATATTTCCTCTGCTGCTTTCTTTTTAGTTGCAGGTGCCATTGTCCCAGAAAGTGAAATTGTGTTAAAAGATGTTGGTTTAAATCCGACTAGAACTGGTATTATTGAAGTCTTAAAAAATATGGGTGCAAATTTGGAAATCATTCAAAATGAAAATAGTTCAGTTGAACCTTCAGGTGACCTTATCATTAAAACTTCAAGTCTCAAGGGCACAGTTATTGAAGGAGATTTAATTCCTAAATTAATTGATGAAATTCCGATCATCGCGCTAATGGCTACACAGGCAGAAGGAGTAACCATTATTAAAGATGCTGAAGAATTGAAAGTAAAGGAAACTAATCGAATTGATACAGTTGTAAATGAATTAAAAAAACTGGGAGCTGTTATTGAGGCAACTGAAGATGGAATGATTATCCATGGAAAAACAAGACTTAAAGGTGGCATTGTTTCTAGTCACGGAGATCATCGTATTGGCATGATGCTTGCCATTGCTGCCCTATTATGTTATGAGGATGTTATTTTGGAAAAACCGGAATCTATCTCTGTATCCTATCCAAACTTTTTCACACACTTAAATAGCCTACTATGATAAAAGCTGCATTTTGCAGCTTTTCCTTTTCCTTAAGTCATAGTTTCGAAATATGCTGCATAGCTTGTCATAAAGAGAGGAAAAGGGTGGTTGGATGGCTTATATTATTGAAAATGCCAATATTCTAAAAAATAACAAAATTATTTTACGTTCATTTTTAATTGATAATAACAGAATTACAACCATACACAACCGCTCCGAAAATTATCAATTTATAAGAATGAATTTTGAACAGTTTATTATGACACCGACGTTTGTTGTTTTACACTCTAACATTCCTTCAACAAATACTTTTCAAGAAATGAAACAATTTATGATTGAGAATTTTTTACGAAAGGGAAGCACCACGTTATTAACTTATATCAAAGTTATCTATGAAGATGAATTAGCTGCTAAATTGAAAGAGTTTAAAATGAAGCTAAACAGTAGCCCGGTGGATATTATGATAGGAGTAAGAATTCCAATAAGGCTTGTCACACCATCGTTTATTAGAAAATGTAAAAAAGAAAAAATACCTGCTATTTTTGTGGAGCTTTCAGGACAGGATGAGTTGGAAGCGGTTCCATGGGGCTGGATTAAGGATGCTTTGTTTCCATATAATTGTCCACTTATACCAGTGATATCTTCTTTGCAAAAGAAGGAGCGAAAAACCGTATTGTTGAAATGGAAAGAGACGGTGATAAAGGAAAAAATTCCAGCCATTTATGAGGAGTTAAAGGAAAATGAGCCATTGCCTGTAAAAGTCCTCAATCAAATTGGGTTGTACCCTCATAAAGGTAGTCTATTAAACGGGACAGAGTTAAGCTACAACTTATATTTTCAATCAAGGGAAATCAAGAATGTTGATGAACAGACTTTATTTCATTATCATGGTGATAGACTTGCCGTTACAGTACACAGGGGTAAAATAGTCCGCGCCGGATCAAAAGTAATTTTTATGCCAGGATATGGGGAATTTGTTGAGGTTAGGAAACCATCATTTTTTTCATTATAATTTAATTACTTTTTACGAGGTATTAGTCAATGGAACGAATTACTAAAATCATACGTATGCTTGAAAACGGCCAACATAAAGAGGCCTTAACTGAATATAATATGATATTAAAAAAAGGCTCCCATGAGGAAAAATTCCTTCTAGGAGAAGAATTGTTTCACTACGGATTTTTAGATGAGGCAAAAGCGCTTATCGAAAGCTTGCTTAAAATCTACCCTGAAGAGGGAGAACTACTTGCATTGTTAGGTGAAATTTTAATTGAATCAGGTGAGGAAGAAGAGGCTATACTTGTTTTAGAAAAAATTTCAGAACAAGATGCTTTTTATGGCCAATCATTACTATTGCTGGCTGATCTTTATCAAATTCAAGGTTTGTATGAAGTAGCTGAGAGAAAGTTATTGACAGCAAGGGAAATACTTCCGGATGAACCTGTAATTGAGTTTGCTTTAGGTGAACTTTATAGCCAACAAGGAGAAATAAAAAAAGCAATGCAGGCTTATGAAGTTGTATTAAAGGAAACGGATGAAATAGCTGGAGTCAATATTAACGGCCGTATTGCTGATTTGTTAAGTTCTTCGGGGGCTTTTGAAGAGGCATTAATTTATTATGATAAGTCACTTGAAGAGAAATTAGAGATTAATACTCTTTTCGGTTATGCATTTACAGCACTTCAAGCAGGATATAATCGTACAGCTATTGAAAAATTTAATGAATTAAAAGAGCTAGATCCGGAATATCATTCACTTTATTTACATTTGGCTAAAGCCTATGAGCAAGAAGAAGAACTAGAAAACAGTTTGAATACAATCAGGGAAGGAATTCAGCAAGACGATTTTAATAAGGAATTATTCTATTTTGGCGGTAAAATTGCTATCAAACTTGGAAAGCCGAAGGAAGCGGAACAGTATTTACGTCAATCACTTGTGTTGGACCCAGGTTTTGCTGAAGCGGCTCTCACGTTAAATAAGCTTTTGCTTCACCAAGAAAGATATGAAGACGTACTTGATTTGGTTTCTGAGCTAGATATTTTAGAGGATGAAGAGCCACAACTTTTATGGGACTTGGCACTATCTCTTCAAAATCTAGAGCGATATTCGGAAGCATTAGACAAATACGAAAGTGCATATACTTTCTTTAAGAATAATGAGAACTTTTTACATGATTATGGATATTTTTTGATTGAAGAAGGAAAAAATGACCTTGCTGCCGAAATGTTTAAAAAACTGCTAAAGATTGACCCAACAAATAGTGAGTACATGGATTTAGTAGAACGTCTTACAGACTTAAATGCATAATAAAAGCTGAATACGCAGAGGAGGGAAAAGACCATGACAACCCCTGTTTCTGTCAACGAGAAGAAAGATTTTATTCGCTGGTTTCTAAATCATTACCAATTAAAAAGAAGAGAATGTGTTTGGATTCTAAATTATCTAATGAGCCATGACCAACTAATGGAAAAAGTTCATTTTGTTGAGCAGGCTCAGTATTGTCCAAGAGGATTAATTATGTCTACACATTGTGTCGATAAAGTACCGTTTCGGTTTTATAAAGAGAATGTAATGACGACTGATGCGGAGAAATCTTTTCATGATATTCGTCTAAATCGTGATGAAGACATTTTTATTCAGCTTAATTTTCATGCATCCCATCAAGCACATCAATATGTTGCAGTTTTAGAAGAGAATCCATACGTCCCAAAACATTTGCAAGTAAATGAGAAAGATTCAATTATTGCAGAACAGTTGCTGCAAAGCAGTATTGAGCGTTTTCAGCGTGAGAAGCTTCTTCAAATGATTGATGAGGCTCTTGATAATAATGACCGAAAAGCATTTGCCATTTTAACAGAAAAGTTAAATAATCTTCCTCAATCAGAGCAAAAAGGAAGCTAGCGATTAGCCAGCTTCCTTTTTTATGATTTCATACATTTTTTGATTTCTGGAATAATTAAGTGCTAAACCTTACAGCAGGTTGTGTTCGATATTCACTTTAAAATCGGTCAATATTGGATCGCCACCCGCACTTCGAATTTCCTTAATGGAACAAAGCAAGGATTCGAATTAGCCCAATCAACACTAGACTATAGCTTTTAGGATTACACTGTTGACTATAGTACTTGCCTTTTTGTATATTTCATGAAAAATTTTCAATTTATTCATCAGTAATAGGAAATAATGTTATTATAGGGGTAGTGAATTTTTAAAGGTTGGTGCAAAAGGATGAAATGGATACCACAAGAGGTTGAAACCTATCTAAGTGCAAAAGAATATGTAGATACTGCTCTTGTTCCATTATACTTTGTTTCTACGGGAGCAGAAATGAAGCAATCTGCAGAAGCTGCTGAGTTTATTACATTACTTTCGAGCCATTTGGAAAGGCAATTCACTGGGAGAATCGTATTGTTCCCACCTTTTACCTATCTAATTAATGATGATAGTGAAAAAGTATTAGATGATTTAAAAAATTGGGAGAATACCATTTTAAAGGCTGAATTTAAACATATTTTTTATTTGACTTCTGATATTAATTGGCGAACAAAAGAGGATAAGGTTTCAGGGTCAATTATTTGGGTTCCTTCCATTCCGCTTGAACAAATGAACGATTCGCAAAAATTAAAAATGATCGATAGTCAAGCTAAACAGCTATTAGCACTTTTTACAAATAAATGGAATGAAAAAAGGTAAAACTATACATAATCTCTATTTTTAAAATAGTAATGATATTGACCTTGTCTGAAGATTGATATATCATTGTTATGTCCTAGTTTTATAAGTGTTTATTTATTGTCCGCTGGACTTAACTTCATGAATAGAGGGGGGATAATCATGAGTAAAGAGCGTGTTTCAAGACGCCAATTTTTAAGCTACACACTAACAGGTGTTGGCGGTTTCATGGCTGCAGGGATGTTAATGCCAATGGTCAGATTTGCAGTTGATCCTGTATTAAAGGCTGATGCAGGCGGTGATTTCATTGCCACACCACAAAAAGTGGCGGATATTACTGAAGAGCCAATTCGTGTGGACTTTTCCTACAAACAAAAGGATGCCTGGTACGAGTCTGAAGTTACTGAAACTGCATGGGTTTATAGGGATGAGGCAGGTAAGATTGTAGCTTTATCACCGGTTTGTAAACATTTAGGATGTACGGTAAACTTTGGAGGGGACAAAGAGCATCCTGACCAATTCTTCTGTCCATGCCATTATGGCCGTTATACGAAGGATGGTACAAATGTTCCTGGAACGCCACCATTGGCACCACTTGATGTATATCCATATAAGGAAAAAGATGGATTCCTTTATTTAGGAAAAGCTGAACCACGAAAGGAGGCGTAATCATTGTTAAACAAAATTTACGATTGGGTAGATGAGCGTTTAGATATTACGCCTTTGTGGCGCGATATCGCTGATCATGAGGTTCCAGAGCATGTTAATCCGGCGCATCATTTTTCTGCGTTCGTTTATTGTTTTGGTGGGCTAACATTTTTTGTAACAGTTATTCAAATTCTTTCTGGTATGTTTTTAACCATGTACTATGTACCAGATATTAAAAATGCATGGGAATCTGTATTTTATCTTCAAAATGAAGTAGCATTTGGACAAATTGTCCGCGGAATGCATCACTGGGGTGCAAGTCTTGTTATTGTAATGATGTTCTTACATACATTACGCGTATTTTTCCAAGGTGCTTATAAAAAGCCTCGTGAATTAAACTGGATTGTCGGAGTACTAATTTTCTTCGTCATGCTTGGATTAGGTTTAACAGGCTATCTATTGCCTTGGGATATGAAAGCGCTGTTTGCTACAAAAGTTACTCTTCAAATTGTGGAGTCAGTACCACTTATTGGACCATATTTGAAAATATTAATGGCCGGTCATGAATCAATTGTCGGTGCTCAAACATTATCTCGTTTCTTTGCAATTCATGTATTTTTCTTACCAGCAGCATTGATGGGATTAATGGCAGCACACTTTATTATGATTCGTAGACAAGGTATTTCCGGACCTCTATGATATGAAATGAAACCGGATAGCGTAAGTTACTATCTCTACGGAAAAAGGAGGGGGATTGCTCGATGCATCGCGGTAAAGGTATGAAGTTTGTAGGTGATTCTCGCGTTTTAGCGCGTGAATCTCGAAAACCAATGCTTCCAAAGGACTACTCAGAGTACCCTGGCAAGACAGAGGCATTCTGGCCAAACTTTCTATTGAAAGAATGGATGATTGGGGCAGTATTCCTTGTTGGATTTTTATGCCTAACAGTAGCACATCCAAGTCCGCTTGAACGGATAGCAGATCCTACAGATACAGGTTACATTCCATTACCAGACTGGTATTTCTTATTCTTATATCAATTATTGAAGTATTCGTATGCGTCAGGTCCGTATACTGTTATCGGAGCTATGGTTATTCCAGGTCTTGCTTTTGGGGGATTATTATTGGCTCCATTTATTGATCGTGGACCAGAGCGTAGAGCAAGCAAACGACCATTAGCTACTGGATTTATGCTTTTAGCTCTTGCTGCTATCACATTTTTGACTTGGCAATCTGTTGTAACACATGACTGGGAAGCGGCAAAACGCCAAGGTCAAATTGTGGAACAAGTAGAAATAGATAAGTCAAGTGAAGGCTATAAAATTGCTAGCGAAAACACTTGTGTTTCCTGTCATGGTGATAACCTTCAAGGTGGAGCTGGGGCACCGCCATTAACTAATACAGGTTTAAGTGCGGAAGAGATTGCAAAAATTGCCAAAGAAGGTAAAGGTTCAATGCCAGGCGGTATCTTTAAAGGCGATGATGAACAGCTTAAGAAGCTATCAGAATTCATTGCAGGCCTTGGTAAAGAATAAATTATTGTGAAAAGCTGACGAAATACGTCAGCTTTTTTATTAATAAGAATTAAAGTACTATTTTCAATTTGGAGAATGGTCTGTCGCAAGTGCCCAATCGGGTTAATGACTTCTCTCTTTGCTTGTGGTTAGTATCCAATTATATCCATCTCATCGGTTTTTTTCTCAGTGAAAGTGCTCCTCATGGAATACAGAAGTATAAGCATGACAAGACAAATAGAGAGAGCTTTTGGACGAGCCATATGGGCACTTGCACTTTTCTCATCTATTAGCAATTGACGAAAGGGGAGTCATTGTGCGCTCAATCTATCCGCTCTTAGCAAATCGGTCCATTCTTCAACTTTTATTAGTGATTAATATTGTTGGTACTGTTTATGGTTATTATTGGTATGGTTGGCAGCTAAAAGAGACACCATGGATTTTTCTTGCTTTTGTACCGGACAGTCCGACAGCAAGTTTGTTTTTTTTACTTGTACTATTAGCCTTTCTATTGAATAAATGTTGGCCATTGATTGAGGCTTTGGCGATAGTTACACTGTTTAAGTATGGCATTTGGGCAGTAGTCATGAACATCCTTGTCTTTATTGTTCAAGGAGAATTGGATTGGGCTGGCTATATGTTAATTGGCTCACATCTTGCTATGGCTGTTCAGGGTATATTATATGCCCCATTTTACCGTTTTAGACTGAGGCATTTGGTGATTGCTGGAATATGGACACTTCACAATGATGTAATCGATTATGTTTTTTTAATGCTTCCAAAATATCATATGCTTGATCAATTTATTCCACAAATAGGCTATTTTACTTTCTGGCTGTCGATTGTTTCAATCGGTTTGGCCTATTACTGTTGCATTCGTGTAAATAGTTTAAAGCTTGATTTAAATTAATGGTCTAACCTTGTCCACCCTTTCATACATTTTAATAGTAAAGAAAGGGGGACAAGATGTGAAACTGAGGCAGTTCCTTTTATTTGTCATGATTATTCTACTTATTCCATTTTCAGTATATGCAGAGACACAAACACCGCTGGAGAAACTAGATGATATATCAGATGAAGCTCTCCAAATGGTTAAATTTCATAGATATGAAGATGCGAAAAAATTGCTAGAATATTTTTCTGATCAATTTCAAATATTTACAGGATCAACGCAGCCTTTATCTGTGGATGAGGTAAGAATTATTCATACTTCGCATGATGAGGCAATGGAAGCTGCAGTAAGTTCTGATATGAAACATGAGGAGCGAATTCAGAAATTAACTAAATTCCGTCTTGTCATGGATGCCATCGCTACCAGTCATCAGCCTTTATGGACAGAGATGGAAAATCAAATTATGACTACATTTCATCAAGCAAAACAAGCTGCACGTAATGGTGATTCATCGCATTTTCATTCGAAATTTAATCAATTTCTATCCCTTTATAATATCATATACCCTAGTATGAAAATTGACGTACCGGTGGAAAATATACAAAGATTAGATGCACGAATCAAATTTATCGATGAATATCGTTCAGAAGTATTGAATAATTTAGACGGTCAGCAGGAGCTTGATAAGCTAGACTCCGATTTAAAAAATCTTTTTGCTAACATTGAAGATGATGAGGCCGATCCATCTTTATGGTGGGTAATCATTTCAACAGGTAGTATTATAATCATGACCCTATCCTATGTAGGCTGGAGAAAATATCAAGGTGAAAAGGAATTGAGAAAAGATCGGTCAAGGGAGCATAAAGATTGAGACGTCAATTCGGTATCCAGCTGGATCGTCATCAAGGGCTGAATAGGAGGTTTCAATAATGGGATTTTTGTTATATTTTGCTTTAATTGTTCTAATACCTTTATGGGCACAATTTAGGGTGAAAAGTACGTATGCTAAATACTCTCGAGTCCCTTCCTCTACCTATCGAACAGGCGCTGAAGTTGCTCGAGAAATTTTGAATGCTAATGGTCTATATCATGTGAATGTAGAACAGGGACATGGTTATTTAAGTGACCATTATGATCCACGTTCCAAAACTGTTCGACTTTCGCCAGAAAATTATCATGGACATTCCATCGCTGCTGCTGCTGTTGCAGCGCATGAAGTCGGACATGCAATTCAGGATGCAGAGGGATATGCATTTTTACGCTTTAGACATGCCCTTGTCCCTGTAGCCAATTTAGGTTCAAATGTTTCTTGGATATTAATTATGATTGGTATTTTTGCTCAGTTGAGTGGGATGTTATTATTAGGAATCATTTTTATGGCGGCAGCTGTGCTTTTTCAAGTGATTACATTACCAGTTGAATTTAATGCCTCAAATCGGGCAATGAATCAAGTAGTATCTTTAGGACTAGTGGCAAATAAAGAAGAAGGGGAAGCGAGAAAAGTGCTGAATGCCGCGGCACTAACGTATGTAGCCGCAGCTGCTGTAGCTGTACTTGAATTATTAAGATTAGTTCTTATATACACCGGAATGACTCGGAGTGAAGATTAAAAAAGCAATGTCAATCGACATTGCTTTTTTTAATCGGTAATCGGCATTTTATTTTCATCAAGTGTAAAACCTTCACCTTGAACATCGTGTACGACAGAAATTGATACGAATGCATGTGGATCAATGGAAGTAATGATATTCTTTAAACGGGTGAGTTCGTTTTTAGCCACAACACAATATAATACATCCTTATCATTTTTTGTATAGGAGCCATATCCTCTTAGGGCAGTTACCCCTCTCTCCATGTCTTTCATAATCTTTTGTGCAATATCTTCATTTTTCTCCGAAATGATTAAGGCGCCTCTTGCTGTATAGGCGCCCTCCTGAATAAAGTCAATGACTCGAGCTCCAACAAATACCGCAACAAGTGTATACATAGCTTCTTTATATTCTAAATATGTAAGTAAAGATAGCGTGATTACAGCGGTATCAAATATAAGCATGGTCTTTCCGATATTCCAGCCAACGTATTTTTGTACGAGTCTGGCGATAATATCTACCCCGCCTGTTGTACCACCAAACCGAAAAATGATTCCTAATCCTATTCCGGCAAAAACACCCGCAAAAAGAGCTGCCAATGTTAAATCATCTTTTAAAGGCATCTTAATAGTATACCGTTGAAAAATCCAAAGAAAAATAGAGACACTCATTGTTCCAATTATAGTATATAAAAAAACATTTCTTCCAAGGAGTTTCCAACCAATTAAAAATAATGGAATATTCAAAAGCAGATTCGTGTAAGATGGATCAAAATTCCATAAAAAGTATAGTAATAATGTAATTCCTGTAAATCCACCTTCTGCCAGTTTGTTTTGCATATTGAAATGGACAAGTCCAAAGGAAAAAACAGCCGCTCCTAAAAGAATAAAAAATATATTTTTAACCTTCATTCCAAATATCATAATCATTCCTCCTCTTCCATATTTTCTCTTTCATGGCGGAAATTATTATATCGAATAAAAGGAATAAGAGCAATCTGTGAGAAAAGGTTTACTGAAACGAAAACATTTGTAAATCCTATATTTTTTAGCTAACATGTAAATAGATTTTTTAGCGGGGTGATAATGGTGGCGAAGGAGAAATCCATGAAAGAACTTCAAAAAGAAGTAGATGAATATATTAGCCAATTTAAAGAGGGATATTTCAGCCCCTTGGCAATGCTTGCTAGACTTACAGAGGAACTAGGGGAGCTTGCTAGAGAAATAAATCATTACTATGGTGAAAAACCGAAGAAGTCTACAGAAGAGGAGAAGGCTATTGAAGAGGAGCTCGGTGACCTCCTTTTCGTCCTAATCTGTCTTGCAAATTCTTTGCAGATTGATTTAGAAGAAGCACATGATCTAGTAATGAACAAATTTAGAACTAGAGATAAAAATAGGTGGACGAGAAAAACTCAGGAAGATAGGAGTGTATAGGATGGAAACGATTAAAATCATTATTGCCGGTCCACGTGGTCGAATGGGTAGTGAAGCAGTAAAACTGGTAGAGAACACAGAACATTTTGAGTTAATCGCTGCAGTAGACTATAAACATGACGGGATGATGCTGAGTGATTTACCAGGATTTCAATCCATTATACATAGCGTACCAGTCTTTTCGGATATAGAAAAATGTCTCCAGTACGTCAAAGCAGATGTGTTAATTGATTTAACTACACCGGAAGTTGGAATGTACCATGCAAAAACAGCCCTTGAATATAATGTTCGCCCTGTTGTGGGAACAACCGGATTTACGAAGGAAGATTTGGAAGAACTAGAACGTATTTGTAATGAAAAAGAATTAGGATGTATTATTGCCCCAAACTTTGCAATCGGAGCCATTCTAATGATGAAATTCTCACAAATGGCGGCAAAATATTTTAATGATGTGGAGATTATTGAGCTACATCATGATCAAAAGTTAGATGCTCCTTCCGGTACTGCCGTTAAAACAGCTGAGATGATTTCAGCAGTGAGGGAACGAAAGAAGCAAGGTCATCCTAACGAGAAGGAAACAATCGATGGGGCAAGAGGTGCATTGTATGATGGAATGCATATTCATTCTGTTCGTTTGCCTGGTTTAATTGCCCATCAACAGGTTTTATTCGGAGCTGATGGACAAACCTTAACAATTCGTCATGATTCCTATCACCGGGGCTCCTTTATGTCAGGGATCAAGATTGCAGTGGAAACGGTCGTAAAAAACAATCGTTTTGTCTATGGGCTTGAAAATATATTAGATTAGGAGTCAATTATATGAATATTGCATTAATTGCTCATGATAAGAAGAAAAATGATTTGGTACAATTTGTAACTGCCTATCAGAATATTTTTTCCAAGCATACATTATTTGCAACAGGAACGACAGGTCATAGAATTAGTGAGGCAACTGGTTTACCTATTACTCGATTCCAATCAGGTCCACTCGGGGGCGATCAGGAAATAGGCGCAATGATTGCAAAAAATCAAATGGATGCCGTTTTCTTTTTCCGCGATCCCTTAACTGCCCAGCCACATGAGCCAGATGTAACGGCTTTAGTTCGCTTATGTGATGTTTATTCTATTCCACTAGCTACAAATATGGGGACGGCGGAGTTATTAATTAGAGGAATGGAATTAGGTATGCTTGATTGGAGAAATGTTATAAAAGAAAATGGTGAGGTTAATGAAGGATAATTCTTTACATATACTTGCTTTTGGAGCCCATGCCGATGATGTTGAAATTGGCATGGCAGGCACCATTGCAAAATATGTCTCGAAAGGAATGCGTGTAGGAATTTGTGATTTAACGGATGCTGAGCTTTCTTCAAATGGGACTGTATCATTAAGAAAAGAAGAAGCTACTCGCGCCTCGGAAATATTGGGAGTATCCATGAGAACTTCACTTAGTTTTCCAGATAGGGGATTATATATTAAGGATGAATACATAAGAAAAATTGCAAATATCATTCGAATTTATAAGCCGAAGGTGGTATTTGCACCTTATTACGAAGACCGTCATCCCGATCATGGGAATGGTGCCCGCCTAGTTGAAGAAGCTGTTTTTTCTGCAGGAATAAAAAAATTTCAAACAGATTTCAATGAACCGCATCGGGTCGAAAGAATTTATTTTTATATGATAAATGGTTTCCATAAACCGGATTTTACAATTGATATTACACAATTTATTGATAAAAAGTTAGCTGCTTTAAGAGCATATAAAAGTCAATTTGTACTGACTGATGACAGTGTTCAAACTCCTCTTGTAAATGGATATATAGAAACAGTGGAAGCGAGAGAAAGAATGTTTGGCAAACTAGTCGGCACAACTTTTGCTGAAGGTTTTAAAACAAAAGTTCCAATTCTTTTGGAGCATGATTTGATAGGAGAATAACATATGAAAAAACTTAAAATTGGGATTACTTGCTATCCTACAGTGGGCGGTTCTGGTGTTGTGGCAACCGAATTGGGGAAAATGCTGGCGGAAAGGGGCCATGAAATACATTTTATTTCATCGAGTCTCCCTTTTCGTTTAAATAAAATCTATCATAATATTTATTATCATCAAGTGGAGGTAAACCAATATTCTGTTTTTCAGTATCCGCCATATGACATTGCACTGGCAAGTAAGATGGCAGAAGTAGCTAATCGAGAAAAATTAGATATATTACATGTCCATTATGCTATTCCACATGCTGTCTGTGCTATATTAGCTAAACAAATGGCTGGCCGTGATTTAAAAATTGTTACAACACTACATGGTACTGATATTACTGTCTTAGGATATGATCCATCACTTACTGAGGCAATTAAGTTTGGTATTGAAAAATCCGATATGGTTACAGCCGTTTCGAATGCTTTGGTTAAGGAGACCTTTGAATTAATCAATCCCGATAAACAGATAGAAACGATTTATAATTTTATTGATGATCGAATCTATCGAAAACGTGATGCGAACCATTTAAAAAAGCAATTTGGAATTAAGGAAGAAGAAAAAGTAATCATTCACGTATCCAATTTCCGTGCAGTTAAACGTGTATCAGACGTTGTTAAATCGTTTGCCAATATTTCTGCTGTCATGCCGGCAAAATTGCTCTTGGTCGGAGATGGGCCCGAAATGACAATTGTTTGTAAAATGACTAAGCAGCTTGGATTAGAAGATCAAGTCATGTTTCTTGGAAAGCAAGAAAACTTGGAGGAATTATATTCAATCAGTGACTTAATGCTATTATTATCTGAAAAGGAAAGTTTTGGTCTTGCAGTATTGGAGGCGATGGCTTGCGGTGTTCCTTGCATTGGAACAAATATTGGCGGAATACCGGAAGTTATTGAACACGGAAAAACGGGTTATATATGTGAATTAGGAGATATTGAGGATATTTCCAATAAAGCTATTGCTTTGTTGAATGATCTAAATTTACATCAGCAATTTTCAATGAATGCCCAAGAGGCAGTAGCATCAAGGTTTAAGACCGAACGAATTGTTGAACAATATGAAGAGCTATATTTTAAGCTTTTGAAATAAGGTGAAATTATGATTGAGCCCTTTTTATCGGCAATTCCTATATTAAAAAAACTAGAAGATGCAGGTTTTGAAGCCTACTTTGTTGGTGGCTCTGTAAGGGATTATTTGTTAAATAAACCGATCAGTGATGTAGATATTGCTACATCGGCTACTCCCCAAGAAGTTAAGGCTATATTCCCGAAGTCAGTGGATATAGGAATTGAACATGGTACTGTTCTGATAATCCACAATCATCAATCTTATGAAGTAACAACTTTTAGAACGGAAGGGGAATATCAGGACTATCGCAGGCCGAAAGAAGTATCATTTATTCGTAACTTGACAGAAGACCTTGAACGAAGAGATTTTACTATGAATGCCATTGCGATGGACCGAAACGGAAGGTTAATTGATCCTTTTAACGGGCAGGAAGCAATTAAACAAAAAATAATAAAAACAGTTGGTCAAGCAACCGATCGTTTTCAGGAAGATGCTTTAAGAATGATGAGAGCTGTCCGCTTTGTCAGCCAGCTCTCCTTTCAAATTGAACAAGAAACGATGAAGGCACTCACTCAACTTATTCCATTGCTTGAAAAAATAGCAGTTGAAAGGAAAAGAACAGAGTTTGAAAAGTTATTAATTGGCATTAATAGAAGAAAAGCAATTCAATTACTTCTTGAAACAAATTTAGTATCTTATTTACCGGGATTAAAAAGGCAAAACAAGCAAATAGAATTATTGCATACTTTTGAATGTGAGCATCTTAATTTAAAAGAAATGTGGTCATTACTTTTATATTGTTTAAATCATAGCGGACGGTCTATTGAAACATTTTTAAGAGAATGGCGGCTGCCGGTAAAAGTAATAAAAGAGATAAAACAAATTATTTTATATTTAACAAAGCGGCTTGAACAGGAATGGACCGTCTATGATTTATTTTTAGCGGGAAGGTCCACCATTACATCTGTAGAAAAGCTTTATTTAACTATAAATAGAATAAAAGAGGAACAATCAATTCAGTATTGGATTGATCAGTATGACCAACTTCCAATAAAAAATAGTAAAGAATTGGATGTAACTGGTAGTGATTTAATAGAGTGGTTCAAACAGCCAGGGGGGCCATGGGTAAAGGAATCATTGCTGAGGATCGAACGAGCTATCATATTCCAAGAAGTTGAGAACGAAAAAAGAAAAATTAAGGAGTGGCTGATGAAGTGCAGTCAGAATTAAGAAAAAAACTGCTGGATGCCTTCACAAATTCAGGAGAATCCTACTTATCGGGGCAGTATTTGGCAGAGTTGATTGGTTGTTCTAGAACAGCTGTGTGGAAACATATGGAAGAATTAAGAAAAGAAGGATTTGAATTAGAGGCTGTTAGAAGAAAGGGATACCGTATCCTTAAAACTCCAGAAAAAATAACGGCAGATGAAATTTTGCTCGGGTTGACAACCTCCTTCATTGGCAAGAATATTCACTATGAAGAAAGTGTGGAATCTACCCAAAAGATTGCCCATATACTTGCCTCAAAAGATGTACCAGAAGGTACGGTTGTGATTGCCGAAGAACAAAAGTCAGGTAAAGGGAGAATGAGCAGAAATTGGTATTCTCCTAAATATACTGGCATATGGATGAGCTTGATTTTAAGGCCAAATATTCCGTTAACTAAAGCGCCGCAGCTGACACTATTAACGGCAGTTGCCATTGCCCAGGCAATGGAAGAAATGACAGGACTTACACCTGAAATCAAATGGCCGAATGATATTTTAATGAACGGAAAAAAAATAACTGGGATTCTGACAGAATTACAGGCAGAAGCGGACAGGATTCATTCAATTATTATTGGGATGGGCATAAATGTAAATCAGAAAAAAGAGGATTTTCCTCCTGAACTCCAGGGTATAGCCAGTTCCCTATTAGTTGAAAAAGGCGAGCCAATTTCTCGCGCAAACTTAATCAAAAGTATATTCAAGCATTTTGAAAAATTATATTTGCTTTACTTGGATCAAGGTTTTTACCCAATCAAACTTTTATGGGAAGGGTACGCAGTAAGTATTGGAAAAATGATTAAGGCTAGAACATTAACCAATACCATAGAAGGTAGAGCATTAGGTATTACAGATGATGGGGTATTAGTATTAGAAGATAGTAATGGAGTTATCCATCATATCTACTCAGCGGATATAGAGCTAAGAACGGGTAAATGAATCTTGTATAGCTTTTGTATAATTTGCTATAATTTTTTTGGGCAGTATCCTAAAGGAACTGCACCGTTAGTGTCATACTAAAATTAAAGGTATCTGCCTAGATCCGTTTAACGGACCGGGACAGAGGGATGGAACATGTGAAAAGAGTATGGAATCCTTCTGCCATCAGAAGGATTTTTTTATTTACTCTGTAAATTTGTTTTATCTCCTCTCCCATATTAAAGGAGGGAATTAGATGAAGCAAACAACGGATTTCTTAAAAATGAAGGAAAGAGAAGAAAAAATTGTCATGTTGACTGCCTATGACTATCCGTCTGCGAAACAAGCAGAGCAGGGCGGCGTAGACATGATATTAGTCGGTGATTCATTGGGGATGGTCGTTCTTGGATATGATTCCACCATTCCGGTCACGTTAGAAGATATGGTTCATCACGCGAAGGCTGTTAAGCGCGGAGCAAAAGACACTTTTATTGTCGTTGATATGCCATTTTTAACTTACCATTTATCTGTAAAAGATACGTTAATCAATGCTGGGAAATTAATTCAGGAAACTGGGGCAAATGCAGTAAAATTGGAAGGAGCAGACAATGTGTTGGAACACATTGAAGCTCTGACTAATGCAGGAATTCCTGTATGCGCACATCTTGGATTAACTCCCCAGTCTGTCGGTATATTGGGTGGATATAAGGTACAAGGAAAAGATGCAGAGGCTGCAAAAAAATTAATGGAAGATGCTAAAAAATGTGAAGAAGCTGGCGCCTTTGCACTTGTATTGGAATGCGTACCTAAACAAATTGCCACAACCATCACCAATTCTTTATCTATCCCGGTCATTGGAATTGGTGCGGGAATGGATGTCGATGGTCAGGTGCTGGTTTATCATGATATTCTCGGTTATGGCGTGGATCGCGTTCCTAAATTTGTGAAGCAATATCATTCTATCAATCCGTTCATCATAGAATCGATTCAAGCTTATATAGCGGATGTCAAAAATAAACAGTTCCCAGAGGAAAAGCATACCTTTACGATGAAGGAAGAGGAACTTAAGGTACTTTATGGAGGTCGTGAATGAAGGTTATAACAACAATAAAAGAAATGCAGGAGGAAGTCTTAAAAATAAAAAGCCAAGGAAAATCAATTGGTTTTGTCCCAACGATGGGATTCTTGCATGAAGGTCATTTAACATTAATTCAGAATGCTAGAAAAGAAAATGATATCGTCGCTTTAAGTATCTTCGTTAATCCCCTGCAATTTGGACCAAAGGAAGACTTTTCTACCTATCCGAGGGATTTCGAACGTGATCGAACATTGGCAGAAGCTGAACAAGTGGACTATCTTTTTTATCCATCGGTGGAAGAAATGTATCCTAGTGAACCTTCTGTAAAAGTAGTAGTACGCGATAGAATAGATGTATTATGCGGGAAATCACGTCCTGGACATTTTGACGGAGTCGCTACCGTTTTAACAAAACTTTTTCATATCATAATGCCAACGAGAGCTTATTTTGGGAAAAAGGATGCTCAACAAGTTGCGGTTGTCGAAGGATTAATTTCAGATTTTAACTTCCCAATTGAGTTAAAAGCGATTGACATTGTTCGTGAAAAAGATGGACTTGCTAAAAGTTCACGAAATGTCAATTTGTTGCCAGAAGAAAGAAAACAGGCAACAGTCTTATATAAAAGTTTAATGGCAGCGAAGCAAGCAATTGAGAATGGGGAACGAAATCCTTCCGTTGTATCCGAAATGATCAAAGAAATGATTCATGGTGAATGTACTGGAGAAATTGATTATGTTGACATATATTCCTATCCCGAGTTAAAACCATTGGAAAAATTAGATGGTAGGATAATCATTGCGATTGCTGTAAAATTTACTAAGGTTCGTCTAATTGATAATTTGATCATGGATATTAATTAGAATATAGAGGAGGAACAAATTAGATGTTTCGCCATATGATGAATGGGAAGATTCACCGTGCTACTGTGACAGAAGCTAATTTAAACTATGTTGGCAGTATTACGATAGATGAAGATATTTTAGACGCAGTTGGTATGGTTGCAAATGAAAAAGTACAAATTGTAAATAATAATAATGGAGCACGCCTTGAAACCTATATCATCCCAGGAGAACGGGGCAGTGGGGTTATTTGTTTAAATGGTGCGGCAGCACGGCTTGTTCAAAAGGGTGATATTGTTATTATTATTTCTTATGCACTAGTTCCAGAGGAAAAAATACACACACATACTCCAAAAGTTGCAATCATGGATGAAAACAACAAAATTAAAGAACTGATTGAAGTAGAACCAGCTTTGACAGTTATGTAGAATGAATCCCCGATTTTTCGGGGATTTTTCTAATAAGGAGTATATTTTTTGGAATGAAGATATGGTTTTCGTGAGCTCCTAGTTGAGTTGACTTTAAATTTAACGAATTAACTCGGATATCTTCCATTTTCTATGTTTGCGGGCTTGAAAGGAAGGAATATTCTTTAGAATTTGTATTGCTTTTGAAGTGATTTCATTTGGGAGAAAGTCAAACGTTCACTAACTAGGGAGCTTATCTTTTTTAAACTTTTTTTCTATTTTTATTTTCAAAAGGATTCTGTTATTGGATCCATTCTACATACAATTGTTTTCTTTTTAATCATTTTGTGGTACCGTTTAAGGAACGAAACTTTGGGGTGTTTGTAATGTCAAACAAATTTGTTGTCGTTGATTTAGAAACTACAGGGAATCTTCCAAAAAAAGGGGACAGAATTATTCAATTTGCCGCTGTTGTTATAGAAAACGGAGAAATAACAGAAAGATTTTCATCATTAGTCAATCCCCAAAAGCCGATTCCTGTTTTTATAGAAGAATTAACCGGAATTAATGATGAGATGGTTAAAGATGCACCCATTTTTTCTGAAATCGCGCCTAAAATAATGGATTTATTGGAAGGGGCATATTTTGTTGCTCATAATATTTTATTCGATTTATCCTTTTTACAAGAAGAATTAATTCGGGCAGGATTTGAAGGATTTTTTGGGCCGGTCCTCGATACTGTTGAAATGGCCCGAATATTATTTCCCACATCTGACAGCTATAAGCTTTCAGACCTTGCGGTAAAAGAGAATCTCCATCATGATCGTCCACATCAGGCGGATAGTGATGCAGAGGTTACTGCTGAATTATTTTTAATATTATTAAGAAAATTATCTAACCTTCCAATGATTACTATACGGCAATTATTGCCATTATCTGATGGGTTAAAGAGCGATTTGCAACTGTTTCTTGAAGAATTATTGGAGACTTTGGTTGATAGGGAAGATGTCTTATCTGAATCTGTTGAAATATTTCATGGTCTTGCCTTAAGAAAAACCACTATTAAAACAGAAACAAAGCATTCTTTCGAAAATCAACCATACCCAGATAATGAGGGTGCCAAGGTTAAATTTTTAGAAAACGGAATGGATGGTTTTGAAAAAAGAACAGGGCAGTTTGAAATGATGGATGCTGTCTATTATACGTTCCAAAATGAAAAACATACGTTAATAGAGGCCGGGACTGGTGTAGGAAAATCACTCGGCTACCTGTTTCCAGCTGCGTATATAGCGAAAAATCATAATCGCCCAATCGTTATTAGCACACATACTATTCAACAGCAAGAACAAATCTTAAAAAAAGAGATTCCTTTACTTAATAAAATTCTACCGTTTAATATTAAGGCTATTCTTTTAAAAGGAAGAAGTCATTACATAAACTTGGAAAGATTTTATCAAGTCCTTCAGGAAGAAAATGATAACTATGATATTATCTTGACAAAGATGCAAATTCTTGTCTGGCTAACGGAAACCGAAACAGGTGAAAAAGACGAATTAAATTTGTCAAGCGGAGGTCTCCTTTTTTGGAATAAAATTAAGAATGACCCTGCTTTTTCTTCAACCCATCAAGAATGGCGGGAATGGGATTTTTATTTAAGATCAATACAAGAGGCTAATACGGCAGATTTTATTATAACCAATCATTCTCTATTACTAAGTGATATTAAACATCAAGGGTCAATATTGCCTAATTATGATTTGGTTGTAATAGATGAGGGCCACCATCTAGAAAAAGTAGCTGCCCAATACTTCGGCTTTTCATTAGATTTTTTATCTACAAGAATGTTATTAAGTCAATTCGGCACCTTTGACCAAAAAGGGCTATTAAATGAATTGGAGGAAATAGTTCGTTCGATTCCTGTACGAAATGATACACTCCTTCATCCTTTCGAGATAAATCAAATGGTTATTGACTTAAGCTATGAAGTAGATGAATTCTTTAAATTATTAGCGTACTTTGCTAAAAGCAAAAAAAATGATACGAATGGGTCGTATCGCATAAAAATTCGATTTTCTCCTTTAGATAAAAGTAAAGATAGTAAAGCTGTTTTACATAGTGCTGAAAGATGTACATTCTTGATAAAGGATTTATACAATGCTATTAACTCCTGGCTTTTCTGGATCAATGAACAAAAGAGCAGTTTATCGGATTTAGAAGAGAGAAAAGTAGAAGAAATATATCAGTTCCTTAATGAATTGAATGAACTTAGGGAGGCATTGATCCATTGTTTTATACGAGAATCTAATGATGTGAAATGGATTGAGGTGGATGTCCGTACACCACAAAATGTTACTACGTTTATGGCACAGCCCGCATCTGTAGCAGCTAATTTAAGGGAAGAGTTTTTTAATAAGAAAAAAGGAGTGGTGATAACTTCCGCCACTTTAACAATTAATAAATCCTTTAATTATTTGATGAATAAATTGGGATTGGATCCGAATCACACCTTGAAATGGATAATTCCCTCCCCCTTTGAATATAAACGGCAAGTAAGGATGATTATTCCAGATGATTTGCCAGATATTAATTCCGTAACAACGGATGAATATGTTTTGGCTATTGCAGAAAACATCATTACAGTTGCAGAGGCGACAAAGGGGAGAATGCTCATTTTATTTACGGCATTTGAAATGTTGAAAAAAACATATGACTTGATTAAAGAAAGTGGCTTTTTGGATGACTATGTATTGATTGCTCAAGGGATTACAGGTGGAAGCAGAACAAGGTTGACGAGGAATTTTCAACGTTATGATAAAGCTATTTTACTTGGTACAAGCAGTTTCTGGGAAGGTGTCGATATACCCGGTGAAGATTTATCCTGTCTGGTTATCGTAAGGCTACCATTTACCCCTCCTGATGAGCCATTAACAGAAGCGAAATGTCAATTAATCGAAAAACGGGGCGGTAATCCGTTTTATGAATATTCGTTGCCAGAAGCAGTATTAAGATTTAAACAAGGTTTTGGTCGCTTAATTCGAACAGAAAATGATAGAGGGATTGTAGTGGTATTCGATAAAAGAATTATTTCTTCAAAGTATGGTAAATGCTTCTTAAACTCGATTCCACCAATACCAATAAAAAAAGGTAAAATAGATGAATTGGTTAGGTTGATCCAATCATGGTTATGATAAATTTTGGAAGAGTACATATCCTATAGCTATATAGGAGGAATGTATATGAGAACATGGTTACTCTTAATATCATTCTTGTTCATTGGTACAGCATTTGTACAAGCTGCTCCATCCGTATCAAATAGTGTAGAGAATATTGATTTAAACTTGAAGGACCATGAAATGGCTATCACGTTTATAGGATTATCTGCAGGGGAAGCAACCTTAATCCAAGGACCCAATAAAGAGGCCGTGTTAATCAATATTGGTGGAGAAGATACGGAGATAGAATTAGAGGAATGGCTGACACTTTATGATGTAAAGAAACTACAAACTTTAATCTTAACAGAAGATGGATCAAACCTATCCATTCATCAAATCAATCAGTTAATTGATACTTATGATATTGAAGAAATCATGACAACTCCAAAAATAGCTAAAAAATTAACAAACCAAATATCATTATCATCTAATCCTAGAGTAATTGTTTGGGGGGAAGGAGAAAGAAAGAACTTACTTCCTGACCTTACTGCTGAAGTACAATTTGCAGGTAACGAGCAAAATGAAGGATTGGATGTTTTATTAAGCTTTTTTAAACATCGAATCTTTATCATGTCTTCTTTAAGTTCCCGAGCGGAGGATGTACTATTAAAGAAAAATCTAGAGGATATACATGTTTTTAAAGTCCCTAATAGTACAAAAAATAATTCAGTTTCCCGAAAACTGATCCATTTTTTAAATCCTCAAATTGCTGTTTTATTTACTCCGGAAGAGGAGCATCTTGATTCTGATATTTTGCATCATTTACATGATTCGTGGGCAGAAGTTTATTTTACTAAAAGACATGGTACAGTCACTTTGAAATTTACAGAAACGAAATATGAAATTTTTAAGATACCTACTGGAGAAAAAGAATAATACTTGAAAAAATTTTTTTGAACGTGCATGTTTTTCAGCAAGTTCAAACTGAAACTGATATAATAGTGGATAGAATTTTTTATTGGATGAGTTGAAGGTTATGGAGGAATTTGGATGGAAAGTAAAATTGAAATATTATCGACTGTGAAAGTCGAGCATCATTCAGACTTATATAAAATAGTTGATTTGCTTAATCGTACCCTTAAACATAATGATTTAATGTTTGGACTTGCATTGGATCAAGAAGATAAAAATAAAGCGATATTTACTATTTATCGTACATAAGAGTGATCTTAGATGAAAAAATGGATTTTTTTATTCGTATTTTTTACGATTGCTATATTAGGATTTGGCATTAAGGTTTATGTAAATGCAATGGAACCATTGAAAATGGCAGAAAAAAAAGCATACTCCCTGGCAAAAAAAGAGACAGACATTCAAGAAGTTGAGGATTTTCATCTTTATCATGGTCAAGAGACCGTTAACGTTATTGAAGGGAAAAATAAACGTGGTGAAAAAATCATTATATGGATACCTGAAAAAAGTAAAAAAGTAATTGTAAGAAAAGCCAAGAATGGACTTGCAAAAGGGGACGCCATTCAGAAACTGCTGCAAGAGAAAAATTCGGTGGAAATTATCTCAGTGCGGTTGGGAATGGAAAAAAATATTCCATTATGGGAGATTCATTATCGTTCAAATAATAATTTAATAAATTATTATTATATTCATTTTGAAACTGGAGAATGGTTAAAAGAAATTGAAAATCTTTAGTAGAAACTTGATGGGAGGAAGAGAACATGGTAATGGAGCTGGCAAAAAGGGTGTTGTCTCTTACACCTTCTTCAACATTGGCCATAACAGCAAAAGCAAAGGAATTAAAAGAACAAGGGAAAGATGTAATTGGATTGGGAGCGGGAGAACCTGATTTTAATACCCCACAACATATTTTGGATGCAGCTTTCCAATCTATGAATGAAGGTCATACTAAATACACGCCTTCAGCGGGACTTCCGACTTTAAAACAGGCAATTAGTAAAAAATTTGAAATGGATCAAGGTTTAATCTATGAACCAAATGAGATAATTGTGACAAATGGAGCCAAACATGCTCTTTACACATTGTTTCAAGTATTATTAAATGATGGAGACGAGGTTATTATTCCTACTCCATATTGGGTTAGTTACCCTGAGCAAGTAAAATTAGCAGGTGGCGTACCAGTTTATATTGAAGGTTTAGAAGAGAATCAATTTAAAATAACTCCGGAACAATTGAAAAAAGCCATTACCAACAAGACAAAGGCAGTCATTATTAACTCGCCAAGCAACCCTACTGGTGTTATTTACACAGCAGAAGAGTTACTTGAATTAGGGAAAATTTGTCTTGAAGAAAATATTCTTATAGTTTCCGATGAGATTTATGAAAAACTAGTTTATGGCAATGCAAAGCATGTTTCCATTGCTCAACTTTCTCCGGAATTGAAAGAACAAACGATTATTATTAACGGTGTTTCCAAATCCCATTCTATGACAGGGTGGAGAATTGGCTATGCTGCAGGAAATTCACAAATTATTAAGGCCATGACAAACCTCGCTAGTCATAGTACCTCAAACCCAACGACTACAGCTCAATATGCTGCCATAGCTGCTTATAATGGACCACAGGAACCTGTTGAGACCATGCGTCAAGCATTTGAGGAAAGATTAGAGATTGTTTATAAAAAATTAACTGCTATTCCTGGTTTTACTTGTGTAAAACCTCAAGGAGCCTTTTATTTGTATCCAAATGTGAAACAGGCAGCAATAAATACAGGGTTTGAAAATGTAGATGACTTTGCTAAAGCATTACTGGTTGAGGCAAATGTGGCTGTGATTCCAGGTTCTGGTTTTGGAACCCCAGATAATATACGATTATCTTATGCAACTTCTCTTGAACAACTGGAAAAAGCTATATCTAGAATTCATCAATTTGTGGAATCAAAAATGCGTGCATAAAAGTTTTTTATATTATCAAAAAGTCTGCTACTAGCAGACTTTTTGATTTCTTTACCATAGCTGGATACCTAATGCTATTACTTAGATGGTGTGTTCATGATATACTTAACAGGAGGTGTCCAATCAATGAAAGAAAACTTATTGGCATGGCTTGAAGAAGGAAATATAACTATTCCCTCTATTTTATTTTCTGAATATCGTAATTTAAATTTAAACGAAACAGAACTCGTTCTTTTATTAAATATCCTTACCTTTTTAGAAAAAGGGAATCAATTTCCCACCCCGGAAGAAATTTCAGCCCGAATGACAATTTCTACGGCCGAATGTAATGAAATTCTTAGAAGAATGATTCAACGAGGATTTCTGGAAATTATAGATGAATATTCGGCGGATGGAATACGATTTGAGAAGTATTCGATTAAGCCATTATGGGAAAGGATTGTTACACAATTTCTGGCCCAACGTCAAAATAATCAAGTATCGACGAAAATGGCAGAAGAAACGGATTTGTATACTTGCTTTGAAAAGGAATTTGGTCGTCCATTATCACCATTTGAATGTGAGACATTGGCCATGTGGATGGATGATGATCATCATGATCCTATCATTATCAAGGCTGCTCTACGGGAAGCTGTGATGTCTGGAAAATTAAATTTTCGTTATATTGATAGAATTCTTTTTGAATGGAAGAAAAATGGAATTAAAACAATAGAACAAGCTAAAAATCATGGGCGTAAATTCCGACAAAAGCAAATACAAAAAACGATGACAAAAGAAGAAATCCATCAGTCTTCCGTTCCATTTTATAACTGGCTAGAGCAATAAATAGGAAACCGTTTGACGAGAGAAACCTCTCGTTTCTTTTATGTTTAATAGGCAGGTGATATTTTTGCTGAATAATACACAAATTCGCTATTGTTTGGATCAAATAGGAGCGATGTTTCCGGATGCTCATTGCGAGTTAAATCATTCAAACCCTTTTGAATTGATTATCGCAGTCTCTTTATCTGCACAGTGTACGGATGCCCTTGTAAATAAAGTGACAAAAGATTTATTTAAGAAATATAAAAGTCCTGAAGATTATTTAAGGGTTTCACTGGAAGAATTACAAAATGATATTCGTTCAATAGGTCTTTACCGAAATAAAGCAAAAAATATTCAAAAACTTTGTCGAATGTTGTTGGAAGAATATAATGGTGAAATTCCTACTGACAGGGATGAATTGACAAAACTACCTGGTGTAGGCAGAAAAACCGCGAATGTAGTGGTTTCTGTTGCGTTTGGAATTCCTGCCATCGCGGTGGATACCCATGTTGAACGAGTAAGTAAGCGTCTTGGTATTTGTCGTTGGAAGGATTCTGTCCTTGAGGTGGAAAAAACTTTAATGAGGAAAGTTCCGAAAGAAGAATGGTCAATTACTCACCACCGATTAATATTTTTTGGCCGTTATCATTGCAAGGCTCAAAATCCGCAGTGTCCGAGCTGTCCATTATTGGACCTGTGCAGGGAAGGGAAAAAGCGGATGAAGAAAAAGGCTGATGTAGGCCATGAATAATTCGTCAAAACAGGTATCAAAAATTCTGGAAAATTGGACAAAAATAAAAACACAGATTGAAGTACTTATACAGGAACGAAAGCAGAAAGAAACCACCGACTTCATGCAAAGAGGTATTGAATTATTTACGGACTTGTTATATTTCACGAATGACATTGAAGAAAACGAAAGAAATACAACATCAATATCACAGTTGAAAATTAAACCTGTCAATTTGGAAGAAAGGTTAAGTTTTATTAAGTCTAGACCGAATTTATATCATTCGTTCAGACAGCTTTCAGAATTAATGGGAGAACAAGAAAAGTTGTATGCAAAGAAACTTGTTTTAAAAAAATCGTCTAAGTAGTTTACTTAGACGATTTTGCTATTTATGAGCTTGTTATTAATATAAAACTAGGTCCCTTTGTTGTTCCAATTTACCTTAATAATTTTCTATTCTTTAACCTATAAAGTTATCTATTATTTTAATATAATCAATTCTTGGCTGATAACCAATAGGAATAAAATATCCATTTTGTTTGATTTCTTCTTTTGTTATTGATTTTCTGCCTCCATTTTTCATTCTATCCCAATAAGACAATAAGTGTTTTGCTTCAAGTAAATAGATTTCATCATTTATGGAGAAGCGAATGATGACAAAGCAAATGCCTCCATGCTTAAGCACTTGCTCCATATGGAAAATTTGGTGATCGTGGAAGTTTTTTAATGGAAAAGAGGTCGAATTTTTCGTTTCTTTTGCTTCAAAGTCAATGTATCTACCCTTATAAACACCATTATAATCGGTTGTAGAGGCTTGTTTAAAATAGGCTTCTTTAATAACAGCAGCACTTCGTTTTGGGTAATCTACATGAACAATTTGAATGGGTGTGGGTTTTTTATGAATGACTGCAATATTTTTTTCACGATAATACTGGTTCGTTTCATTTAAATCTTCTTCTAGCGTCATCCCTCTGTTACTATAAATACCTCTATCTTTCCCGTAAATCGATAAATTCTTTTTTTGTTCTTGTTTGATGAATTTTTTACCATTTGGATAATTCATTTATTATATTCACCTCTTTAAATCATACCTTATCATAACAAAACTTTGGATTGATAGGTGAATAAAATTAAACTTAAAGCAAATTTTAATAATTGAACTCAAATTGTTCATCATTAAAAGAATTTCATCAAACTAAAAGTTTTCGATATTACCTAAAAGTCTATTTTTATTTTAAGGGTGCGAAATATTTAAATGAACGATCTTACAATACAAGAACAAAACCTTATTCGTCAAATTCGTTTTGAAACTGATAAGAGAAACATGGATAATATCTCGAGGACCAATGCTTACTTTTCATATTTTAAAAATAATCGAGATATTCTTTGGGCATTTCTTGCGAGTATGGTATCACGTAATGGTGGTTGGAATATGTGTGATCTTGAAGGTTCTATATTTCGTGAACTATTGGCACCTGAATATAGAAAACAGCTGTTTTTAGTGTTTGAACGAGCAAATTGGCTTATTTTTCACGATGTTTATCCCCAGCTTTTGATTTATCAATATTCGAGGGAAATGAACCGCCCCATGTTTCATTTATTACCATATTTTCATGTTTCTTCATTTATACAAAAGGAATGGTATAAATATTGGAAGGAAAAAGATCGTTTTAGGTTAATGACAGCTTTAATTATTAATGAGCAAAATGTGATTCAAACTCCAGTGATTGACCATCCGCTATTAAAGAAAAGAGTATTTCGCTCTCTTATGTTTCAATTTCAAGATTGGTTGCATTTTAGTTGTGTATTATTTCCTACAACGGGAGGGGAAGTTTATGGGGCGAGTGTAAATGGATTTCGATCGCTTTATAAACGGATTAATTTAGGTAAGAGATTGGCTAACATCTTATTTCATCCGAGATTATTCCCACATTTCTTTGAATTTGCGGAAAAAACCTCTCACACAGGATCAAGAAATGATTATGAACAATATTTCAAGGTGAAGACAGGGATAAAAACTCCAATTTTAAGAATGACGTACCCCATTATTGAGCATCAGCAAAATATTTCGAATGATTGGAGTAAGAAACGAAAAGTTCCTTCCATTTGGATGAAATATCCGGTCAAACATCGGAACCCAATCCATCTAACAGACTGGTACATAGAAAAGTCTAATCAACTCATGCTTCTACTCTCATTTCATAAAGTTTTTCATCTTAAAAAATGGGAATAAAAAAAGCAAGGATAAACCTTGCTTTTTATTCTGCTGGACGGTTAGGTCCTTCTAGTTTTTTATCACCATAGCCAACTCTTTTTTCTTCATTGACTGGTTGCCCTTGTTTTTTGTTTTGTTTATTTTTAGCCATTTTAACACCTCCAATTTTAGGATGTACGTAATTGTCTTTTTCATTCGAATGAATGTTTGTCGAATGGAAATGTGGAATTATCAGATAGGCACTTTCTTTGCCGAATAGCTTCTAGTTTTGTCAAGAGGGCAGGAAGCAAAATAGAGAAGGAGAATAATAACAATAAGAATTCACAGGGAGGGTTCAAACATGGCTGATCGATCCATTGAAAAGGAAAAACTGTTAAATAAGTTAACGGATATTCATGAACAATTAGAAGAGTTGGAGTGTGCTTTAGAGGCTTCTTTTTCTGAACTTAGGAAAAATTTAAATAAAGAAGAGCAGGAGAAATTGGCTGTTTCAAAACAAAAGCTTTCTATGCTTGAAATAAAGTTAAATAAAAATTTAATTGGAGAAGAAATCAATCGAACACCAATCGTATCACAATCATTAAATCTTGAAATGGGTTATTAATATCGATAAGATAGTTAGAAAGAATAGCAGCATGGTTATCCTTGCTGCTTTTTATATTGTATGAACCGGGGAGATCAAAATGCTAGAGGAGCTATATAATAAAACAGAGAAATTAATAATGTACCAAAAGATATACATGGAAAATTTTTATGAAGTAAAAGAAACTAGGGATAAAAAGGATTTTTATGAAATAATTAAACCATTTGTGGATGAGGTAAAGGCTGTAAATGACGAGTGGAATTTGTTAATGAAAAAATGGCTTTCAGAGGCTTCCCCAAAAACTATACATTTCAAACAGATAGATACCATTTCAAGTTATATAGAACAATTATCTATTCAATCATTTTTTTCAGAAACAAGTAAAAAAAGGTTTTTGGATATGTATCGGACAGTTGAATATTTTTTGCTAGAGGTTAAAAAAGAACTTGAAAAAATGAAAAGAGATGCCTAGAAGCATCTCTTTTGATTTTAATTACTATTTTTGATGAGGGAGTCATTAGCGGTATGTTCAGGTAAAACCGCTCCTAGTTTTTCTAGTTCACGGACATAATTGCGATAATCTATTATGCTAATTTCGTTGTGGATATAGGCTTTTTTAACAAAATCCATTAATGCATTAACATCTTCAGTGCTGTAGTCACGACTTTGAAAAAATCTGCTTTTAATTTCGCTAATGTCCATAGTAGATCCTCCTTCACCATTTTTTCTATCGTACCATAAAATAAAAAATTCCTTAGTTTTTAAAAAATTTAAACTTCAGACAAAATTCTTCTGTTTGCGACAGTCTCTAATATTTCGATGTAACACCTTTTAGCGTTATTTTTCATAGTGTGTAACAGAGAAAAATACGGAGGAGATGTATGCCTGTGTTTGGCAAGATGAGACTGATGGACAATTATCATTATGGGTTTCCATCACAAATGATTCATCACGGTTCATTTGGAGTGCGATGGGATGGGCAACAGGATTATCGAAATCAGGCAATTATGTATCCACCTCCAATGCAAATTCGTGGCCTGAACTCCAATTTATACCAAGTTGTAAATGTACCGCATACAATACAACCATTTGGCCAAAATTTTCAATCTGGTATTATGCCAACACATATACATTATAATCAGAATCATTTACAGAAAGATGTTCAATTTTTATTTCAAAACCCATTGCAACCAAAAGAGGAAATGATGACAAATCCGTATCAACCCATGAGTGGGTATCCATTAATGAATCCTTATCCAAAACAAAGCTTTATACCTAAACCACCAGGAGGATTACAAACCTTCATGAATTCATTTAAATCACAAGATGGAACTTTGGACCTCAACAAAATGATAAATACTGCTGGTCAAATGATGAATGCAGTTTCACAAGTGACATCTCTCGTTAAAAGTTTTGGAGGTATATTTAAAACATAAAGAAGGACGGCATATTGCCGTCCTGAAATATTAGCGAAAAATATTAATCATCGATTTCAATAACGGTTCCTTTAATACGAGGAATCTTGATCTGTAATAATCCATCCCTATAGGATGCTTTCACCAATTTCTCATTAATGGATTGGGGAAGTGTAATTGTTCTACTGGAGTGCTGCCTTAAATACTTTCTTTGAAAACTGTTGTTCCGTTCATCCTCTCTAGTCTCCAATTCATTATTTTCGACAGTAATGGTTAAGTAATTTCCATTAGCATGAATATGGATTTGTTCTCTTTTTACACCTGGCAGTTCTGCGGTAACAATATAATCATTATCCGTTTCTCTCAAATCCAAACGAAAGCCAGCATCAAAAGGAAATGGTCTTTTGAAAAATTCATCCATTGTTTGGAGAAAACCTTTGATCGGTTTTTCATTAAAAAACTCATTCATGGATTTCATTAATTCTCCAAAAGGTTCAGGTTTTTTTGAGTTTTTATGATCTCCTGGAAGATTAGAAGACAACTTAAAAACCTCACTTTCCCAGTATTTTCACGATAATATATGCAATTTGAACAAGGTAGGTGCCCTCCCTCTTTAGGTAAAAAGAAAAACACCGCAATGAAATGATTGCGGTGCATGATTCTAGATTAAATTTATTTCTTCCATCAAAAGTTTAACATCAACTATCATGTTTCCGTCATGATCGACTTCAATTAACTCATCTTTTTTCATTTTTGTAAGTGTACGGCTGATTGTTTCTCTCGTTGTCCCAATCATATTGGCAAGATCTTTATTTGTAAATTCAGATTTCAAAAGTATGGTTCCATCTTCTTGTTCTTTCCCATCTTTTTGAGCGAGTCGAATAATAAGTTTTACAATTTGCTCGTACGTATTATTTAAAATTTGTTCCTCTAACCGATTTTGTAAATCAACAATTTTTTCCCCAAGAACTTTAAATACTTTTATACAAAGTTCGGGATTTTCAATGAGAACATGTTCAAAGCGTGTAATGGGAACGGCAATTAGAATAGAAGGTTCAAGTACTTCTGCAAAGGCCGGATAGTTGCCTTTTCTAAAAAAGCCTACATGAGGAAACATTTCACCTTTCTTCATAATTGCGACAATTTGTTCCTTGCCACTTATATCACTTTTATAAATTTTTATTTTCCCACTATAAATAAAATATACATTTTCGAGTGGATCCCCTTGATGGAAAACATGGCTATGTTTTTTCCATTCCCTTACAATGGCAATGTCGGTTATCTTAGATAATTCGGTATCATTTAATGAACGAAACAATGTGAATTCAGATAATACTTTTTTAATTTCTTCTATTTTCATTGAATCACCTACAAAATATATTGAGATGCTTCTATTTTAACAAAAATTAAAATCTCTTTTCTTCTAATTTTAAATCTTATGCACAAAATAAGCAAAAAAAGAATAGATAGAGGAAAATAAAACGGTGAAATTCGCTGGGGTTTTTGATATATTCTTTTACTCCGAACGTTTATTCGTTAAAATGGAAGTGTTGAGGTGAGTACGATGAAATATAAAAAAAATCTACAAGATCTATTAACTGAATTTAAAATGAATGATGACTTTAATAAAAATATTGTTGCTTGGCGAACCATTCCTGAGAGCCCTGCTAAAACTGTTCCGCTTCCAGAAAATTTACATCCACTTTTGAAGGAAGCTTTAATCTCACGGGGGATTGACCAGTTGTATACTCATCAAGAAACTGCTTATAAAACAATTATGAAGGGTAATAGTATTGTAGCAGTCACTCCAACTGCATCTGGAAAAACATTATGCTACAATCTTCCGATAATCCAAACGATACTTACTGATCCCGGAACAAGAGCTTTATATTTATTTCCGACGAAGGCATTAGCTCAAGATCAAAAAAGTGAATTGAATGAATTTATTGAGAAGGCAAAGTTCGATATTAATAGCTATACATATGATGGTGACACTCCAGCAAATATTCGCCAGAGAATAAGAAAAGCAGGCCATATTGTCATTACAAATCCAGATATGCTTCATTCGGGAATTTTACCTCATCATACAAAATGGGTTTCATTATTTGAGAATCTTAAATACGTTGTGATTGATGAACTTCATACGTACCGTGGAGTCTTTGGTAGTCATGTGGCAAATGTAATTAGAAGATTGAGGCGGATCTGTCAATATTACGGTAGCAATCCGATTTTTATTTGCACATCTGCAACGATTGCCAATCCATTAGAATTAGCGGAAAAATTGACAGATAAGAAAATGGAGCTTGTCGATAATAATGGTGCACCTACTGGGACAAAGCATTTTCTCTTTTATAATCCTCCGGTTGTAAATAAGCCGTTAAATATTAGACGAAGTGCTACATTAGAGGTTCGTAAGATTGCCGGTGAATTATTGAAAAACAAAATTCAAACGATCGTATTTGCTAGAAGCCGTGTAAGAGTAGAAATTATCTTAACTTACCTACAGGAATTAGTACAACACCAATTAGGTACTAAATCCATTATGGGATATCGAGGAGGATACCTTCCAACGGAAAGGAGAAAGATTGAAAAAGGATTGAGATCGGGGGAAATATATGGGGTTGTTAGCACGAATGCACTGGAATTAGGAGTGGATATCGGCCAACTTCAGGTTTGTATTATGTCAGGTTATCCTGGAACAATCGCAAGTGCATGGCAACAAGCTGGAAGAGCAGGTAGGAGACAAGGAGAATCCCTTGTCATAATGGTTGCTAGCTCAAGTCCACTTGATCAATATATCATTCAAAATCCGGATTATTTTTTCAATAAAAGTCCGGAAACAGCGAGGATTCATCCTGATAATCTTATTATTTTAATAGATCATATGAAATGTGCTGCTTACGAACTGCCATTTAAAAAAGGGGAGAAATTTGGCGGGTTAGATACAGAGGACTTGTTAGATTATTTGACCGAGGAACGCGTTCTTTTTCAGAACGGTGATAAATGGTATTGGATGAATGATTCCTTTCCGGCCCATAATATTAGTCTAAGGTCGGCTTCTCAGGAAAATGTCGTTATTATCGATCAAACAAATGTAGCCAATGTGAAGGTTATTGGGGAAATGGATCGTTTTTCAGCTATGACATTACTTCATGAAGAAGCGATCTACTTACATCAAGGAAAACAATTTCAGGTGGAGAAGCTGGATTGGGAGGAGAAAAAAGCGTTTGTTCGTGAAGTAGATGTAGACTATTTTACAGATGCTAACTTAGCCGTTCAAATGAAAGTGTTAGAGATAGACAGACTTCAAGAATTAGATGGTGCTGAAATTGGATATGGTGATGTCTGCGTGAGAGCAATGGCTACCATTTTTAAAAAAATCAAATTTGAAACACATGAAAATATCGGTTCTGGTCCTATCCATTTACCAGAGGAAGAACTGCATACAAATGCTACCTGGATTTCTTTGAATAACTCATTAACCGAACTTGGAAATGAGCGGCTTGAACAAGGACTGATTGGAGCTGCACATGCCTTACGAGCCGTTGCACCATTATTTGTGATGACTGACCCACAGGATATTCATGTCACTCCACAAGTGAAAGCTGATCATAATGAAAAGCCTACCATCTTTTTTTATGATCGATACCCGGGAGGGGTAGGATTGAGCGAAAGACTTTATTATGGAATGGCAGAATTATTTTATGCAACAAAAAAAATGATCCGTCAATGTCAGTGTGAGGCCGGCTGTCCTTCTTGTATTGGAACTGATATGAAAAATGATAGTGCAAAAAATGATGCATTAAAGATTATTGATACATTTATCAACCAGTTTTCATTAACTAAGGGTGTAGAGAAATGTCATTAAGGAGTAAATTAAATCGGTTAAAGCCTCACTTATCGATTGAACAGTCAACTAAAAATAAAATCCAACAGCCACCAAACGAAAATGTCATCCATGTTCCATATAAAGAAGTGTGGGAAAAAGAAAATGTTTACCCTTATTTCTTTGATCAAAACTACTGCTTAATTCGAGAAATTAGTTACCCCTTATCTTATCAGCATGGCCATTATTGTTTTCGAGATTTTCTTACAGCAGTAAAACTATGGAATCAGAATGAAAACAGTCATCCATTATCAGCGAAAGGATACAATGCAGAGGAATTGTTTTTTTTTGATACAGAAACAACCGGACTCGGAGGCGGGGTTGGTAATACGATTTTCATATTAGGATATGCTAGCCTATCAAATGAATCAATAATTTTACGACAGCATATCCTTCCACAACCGGGAGCAGAGGTTCCTTTATATCAGAGTTTTTTAGAAAAAATTAATTATAAAACATTGGTTACATATAATGGAAAGGCTTTTGATTGGCCACAGGTCAAAACAAGGCATACCCTTATTAGGGAACATGTACCTAAGCTCCCTGCCTTTGGTCATTTTGATTTATTTCACGCGGCCAGAAGACTCTGGAAGCATAAATTGGAACGGATGAAATTATCGATTGTGGAAAAGGAAGTTCTTGGAGTAGAAAGGAAAGACGACATCCCTGGATTTTTGGCTCCGATGATATATTTCGATTTTGTTGAAAGTAAAAGGCCAGATGGTATGCTTGGTGTGCTTAAGCATAATGAAATGGATATCCTGTCACTCATTACACTATACACACATTTGACCTTTCAATTGTGTGGAGTGGATCAGGAACAATCGAGGATGGAGATCTATGAAGTAGGACGCTGGTATGCAGCGATAGGGGAAAAGCAGCAAGCCAAAAGTGTTTTAAAGAATATTGCAACTGGTAGCGATTTTACATCGTGTAAGGCCAAATTAACTTTGGCTTATCAATATAAGAATGATCATGAATGGGAAAGTGCCAAACAATTATTTTTAGAGGTGGCAGATTTCGGAGATGAGAAAATGAAGGTAGAGGCATATGTTGAGCTTGCTAAAATTTATGAACATAAATTAAAAGATTTAGCTAGAGCATTTGAATTTTGTCAACGGGCAATTGAAAGGGTAAAACATAGCAATTTAAAGTTAACGGCCATTCAATCTTTGGAACAATTAGAGTTAAGGCAAAAACGTATAAAGAGAAAATTATTAAAAACTTCATGTTGAGTTTTTAAAATAAAATAATAATTATTGTTGTTTCTTGTTGATTAAATTTGTAACAAAATGTTCACATTTTTTTTGCATAAAACAGCAATTCCATATTGTTAATATTGTATTAAAAATGTAAAATTTAATATTGTGTTGAGAAAAATTGACTGTAAATTAGATGGAGCTGGTTATATGTATAAAGCAATTCTTTATTTATTTTTTGTTGTTGTTTGTTTAACGGCTGTTGTTTTTTCAAGTTTAAAAGATAGCTTCTATTCATTTTTATAAAACTAACTGGCTTATAACAAACGGATTTGGCTGAAGAAAAATAGGTATTTTCATTAGTACAAGAGTACTCCTTTCAACATAGGCTGTTAATGTAAACAGAACTTTAGAAAGGAGAGCTTATTATGTTTTTAGGTAGTAATTTTGCTCCACCAGTTATACACCCGACTAAGCATTTTGTAAATCACACTTTTTCCACAACGGTGGTTCCGCACATTCATCCTGTACACACAACAACTGTAAATCATCATTTGTTCCAACATAAACATTATTGTCCGCATACTGCTTCGTGTGCCCAAGATGTATGCAATCAACATTTAGATTGCTGCAATCAATGTCCACCTGTAGGAGCGATGCCGGAAGTAATGCCAGCTGCAAATGCTCTACCAAATGCCTTACCAAATGCCTTACCAAATGCGATGCCAAATGTTCCACCTGGCTATGGTATGGGCGGCCCTGGATTTGGCCCTGGAGCTCCGGGCATGGGAGCACCGATGGGACCTAGACCGTAAATTTCTTATTACAAGGGCTATTTAGCCCTTGTTCAGATTGTAGACAAAAGGCATTCCGAATAAGCTTAATTCGAAATGCCTTTTCAAATTTTAAGCAATTTTTGGTCTATATTAACTTTAATTTGACCCCTACGGGGTCAATTATTATACCATTTTTGGACTAGTCCAAGTCCAGTTTGCCAGTTTCTTTA
>NZ_JAAIUV010000025.1 GCF_010975035.1 Neobacillus thermocopriae
ATTTACGTTTATTTGCACTTGCTTTAACATGCGTAGAATCAATAAATACATGTTCAGCACTAATCAACTTTTTATCAGAAGCTTCTTTTAGAATGCGGTAGAAGATTTTTTGAAATAGATCTGTATCCTTGAAACGTCTTTCATAGTTTTTTCCGAAGGTTGAGAAGTGGGGGACTTTATCATGAAACCCAAAACCTAAGAACCAACGATAAGCAAGGTTTGTTTCAATTTCTTCAATAGTTTTGCGCATAGAGCGAATACCGAAGGTATATTGAATAAAAGCCATCTTAATTAATACAACAGGGTCAATACTTGGACGACCACGTTCAGATGAATACATATTCTCAACTAATTTATATATAAATGAAAAATCAATAGCAGCTTCTATCTTACGAACCAAGTGATTTTCAGGAACCAGCTGGTCTAAAGTAATCATTTCTAATTGATCTCGATTTACTTGTGTATTTTTAGTAAGCATTTCAATATCACCTCGATATTCTATGACATAATTATACAAAAAATGTCGACAAAATCCTTTAAAAAAGGATTTTGTCGACAGTCTGAAACCGACAGTCGTCAGACTGTCGGTTTTTTTATGAAGAATAGAATGTAGGAGATATGTCTAGCACAACCGACTAGCAAATAAAACACCTTCGTACTCCACCATTTTGCTTTCCTAGTAAGTTTATCTTAGTTGGAGAATTTCACAAAGAAAAGTTTCGGTAGCATAACAAAAATGTGATCAACTTAAAAGTTATATATCACTGACTTATTTCTGATCTATTAAATTTTGATCATAGAATTAATAGATGTACATAGAATGTAGTAACTGATATTTGGGAGGAAACTTGAGATGAAAAAACGTTTGTACCAGTCCAATGTCGCTAGTTATTTCCAAGAACATTCCTCAATTTTCTTATTTATTGTCATCTTATTTTTTATGGGAGTCATTTTTGGCGCTGTTGTTGTTAATAGTATGAGCTTTACACAAAAAGAAGATTTATTCTATTATTTATCACAATTTTTTGGAGAAGTGTCGAATGGAAAAGTAGCCGAGAATTACGATCTTTTTCTGCAAAGTTTTTTTCATAACAGCAAATTTATTGGGTTAATATGGATTTTGGGAATCTCAATTATCGGTCTTCCGGTTATTCTTATTTTATTATTTGTTAAGGGGATGGTAGTTGGCTTTACTGTTGGCTTTCTAGTTAGTCAAATGGGGTGGAAAGGTTTTTCGCTAGCAATCGCTTCAATTCTGCCGCAAAACTTGATCACTATTCCTATTTTTATTCTCATGGCTTCCTTGTCTGTTATTTTTTCATTGAGAATGATAAAAAAACAGTTTATGAAAAAATATGCCCAACCAATGCTGCCTTTATTTAAAGGTTATATATTAGCTCTTATCGGTGCAATATTATTGATTTCAGTTTCATCAGCAGTTGAAGCTTACGTATCACCGTGGTTTATGAAGACAATAATTGAAAAAATAATTTAGAATAATTATTAAATAATAGAATGGGTTATTTATAATAATTTTATTTTGAATCTCTTTCTTCATCTGTTATAATGAGAAATAACAGTGGCGAGGGAGGGACGAAAGGCATGGAAACGAGAATTGAGAGAATAAAAAAACAGTTGCATTCGGCAAGCTACAAACTGACACCACAGCGTGAAGCAACCGTCAGGGTATTGCTAGAAAATGAAGAGGATCATTTAAGCGCGGAAGATGTGTACCTCCTTGTAAAGGAAAAATCGCCTGAAATTGGACTAGCAACAGTTTATCGAACTTTAGAATTGTTAACTGAATTAAAAATTGTTGATAAAATAAATTTTGGTGATGGGGTATCACGCTACGATCTAAGACAGGAAGGCGCGGCACATTTTCATCATCATCTTGTTTGTATTGAATGCGGTGCGGTTGATGAAATACAAGAAGATTTACTTGAAGATGTCGAAGCGATTGTGGAACGTAGATGGAATTTTAAGATAAAAGACCATCGTCTTACTTTTCATGGAATCTGTCATCGCTGCCAGAATAAAGCCAAAGAGGAACAGCCTGCTGAATGATAAATAAAGTCCTTTTTAAAAAGGACTTTTTCTTTTTCCTAATTTCCTATAAAAGGTATAAAACTTGAATAAATTGGCATACCTTTTATTAATAGAATAGGGAATCGGGGGTAGGCAATATGCTCTCATTTATAAAAATACTATTGAAAACGCTAAAGGTTTTTATTATTTTCACTGGATGCACGATTCTATTTTATTATGGTATTATGTGGGTATCTGAAGAATATCAAAATTACCATCGATATGATGAACCAAAGGGTACGGCCCTAAAGGTTTCAAATGAAGTAAACAATACTAGTAATTCTTCCTTGCTAGACCGGCTAATATATTTTTACTTAAATGGGGAGTAAAGAGTGATGGAAGGGCATTTGAAAGATTTTATCGATTATATGCGTTTTGAAAAGGGGTTAGCCCAAAATACAATTGTTTCATATGAGCGAGATTTAAAAGGTTATCTTCACTATTTAAAGGATGAATCTATTCTATCTTTAAATCATGTTCAGCGTGCACATATCATTCAATTTTTAGGATATTTAAAAGAAAACGGTAAATCCCCTAAAACAATTGCCAGGCATGTTGCATCCATCAGAGCTTTTCACCAATTCTTATTGCGTGATAAGGCAGTGGATCAGGACCCTTCCGTTCATATAGAACCACCAAAACTGGAAAGAACGCTTCCTAGTATTTTGAATTTACGAGAAATCGAGCTTCTTTTAGAGACTCCAAAGTTAAATGATCAATTTGGATTGCGGGATAAGGCAATGTTGGAACTTCTTTATGCAACTGGCATAAGGGTAAGTGAGCTCATTGCCTTAGATATAGATCATGTACAAGTAAAGATGGGATTTGTTCGTTGTACAGGAAGGGGAAGAAAAGAGAGGATTTTGCCTGTTGGACAAAAGGCAATACAAGCGATCCAACTTTATTTAGAAGACGGTAGACCGTATTTGATAGGTAAAAATTCACAAGAAAATGCCTTGTTTTTAAATCACCAAGGGAAACGTTTGACAAGGCAAGGATTTTGGAAAATATTAAAAAAACTAGCTGCTGAAGCGGGGATTTCCAAAGAACTGACACCTCATACATTAAGACATTCGTTTGCTGCACATCTAGTTGAAAATGGAGCTGACTTAAAAGCGGTGCAAGAGATGCTGGGACATGCAGATTTATCAACTACACAGATGTATGCCCAGGTAACCAAAACGAAACTTAATGATGTTTATCGAAAATTTCATCCGAGAGCTTAATAGAATGATAGATGGAAATATATAGTTGTTAAAAGCTGTCATAAAATGGGCAGCTTTTTTCTTGTTTTTTTGCATATATGTAGTAAAATAAAAGAGGTCAGACTTCTGACGTATGATTTCTTAGTTTTATTTTGTTAATTTAACCTAAAAAGGGAAACCTATGGTTATGTATTTTTTGATGGATATGTAAACGTTATCAAATTTGATACTAACAAATCATTTATAATCAAGTAAAAGGAGGAATTATCCGTGGCTGCTACTACATATAAACGTATATTTTTAATCGTAATGGATTCCGTAGGTATTGGTGAGGCCCCTGATGCAGATAAATTTGGTGATAAGGGAGCAGATACATTAGGTCATATTGCAGAAAAAATGAACGGCCTCAAAATGCCGAATATGGGTAAATTAGGTTTAAGCAATATTCGAGAATTAAAAGGAATAGAAAAAGCTGAAAAACCGCTTGCCTATTACACGAAGATGATGGAAGCCTCAAACGGGAAAGATACAATGACAGGGCATTGGGAAATTATGGGTTTAAATATCCAGACGCCATTCCGAGTCTTTCCTAACGGTTTTCCTGAGGAGCTTGTTTCTGAGTTAGAAAAGCGTACTGGGAGAAAAGTAATCGGTAATAAACCGGCAAGTGGTACAGCAATCATCGATGAGTTAGGCGAAGAGCATATGAAAACAGGTGCATTAATTGTGTATACCTCTGCTGATTCGGTTCTTCAGATTGCTGCACATGAGGAAATTGTTCCACTTGAGGAACTTTATCAAATTTGTAAAATTGCCCGTGAATTGACACTTGATGAAAAGTATATGGTCGGCCGAGTGATAGCTCGTCCGTTTGTCGGCGAACCAGGTAATTTTAAACGCACACCTAACCGTCATGATTACGCTCTAAAACCATTTGATCGGACTGTAATGAATGAATTGAAGGACGCTGGATTTGATGTCATTGCTATTGGAAAAATTTCCGATATATATGATGGAGAAGGTGTGACCAAATCGTTAAGAACCGTTTCTAATATGGATGGAATGGATAAATTGCTTGAAACTTTTGATATGGATTTTACTGGTATTAGCTTTTTGAATTTGGTTGATTTTGATGCCATTTATGGTCATCGCCGTGATCCTAAAGGTTACGGTAAAGCACTAGAAGAATTTGATACAAGATTACCTGAGGTCTTTGCCAAAATGAAAGAGGATGATTTATTGATTATCACCGCTGACCATGGGAATGACCCGATTGCACCAGGTACGGACCATACTAGGGAATATGTACCCCTGCTAGTATACTCTAAGCAAATGGTTGAAGGAAAAGAATTGCCACTTCGTGAAACCTTTGCTGATGTTGGAGCAACGATTGCAGAAAACTTTAATATACAATTACCGAATTACGGGAAAAGTTTTTTAAATGAATTAAATTCTTAATTAATCTAGAAATTAAAAGGGGTAGGAATATGGATTTTGAAAAGATTCAAAATGCTGCAAGCTTTTTAAAAGACAAATATGATCAAGCACCTAAGATTGGTCTTATTTTGGGATCAGGTCTTGGTATTTTGGCAGATGAAATTGAAAATGCGGTGAAAATACCTTATCAAGAAATTCCAGACTTTCCTGTGTCAACAGTAGAGGGCCACGCAGGGCAGCTTGTCTTTGGCTTGCTAAATGGAGTAAATGTAGTAGCAATGCAAGGCCGCTTTCATTTTTATGAAGGCTATAGTATGGAAAAGGTCACTTTCCCAGTTCGTGTGATGAAAGAAATTGGTGTTGAAGTACTAATTGTTACGAATGCAGCTGGTGGTGTTAATGAAAGCTTTGAACCTGGAGATCTAATGATCATCTCAGACCATATTAATAATATGGGAACGAATCCTTTAATTGGACCAAATGATAATAGATTTGGAGTACGCTTCCCTGACATGTCTGAAGCTTATACGAAAGAGTTACGTGAATTGGCAAAAGAAATTGCTGATCGCTTACAGATAAATGTGAAGGAAGGCGTATATTTCGGAAATCCTGGGCCAGTGTATGAAACCCCAGCAGAGATTCGGATGATCCGTACTTTAGGTGGCGATGCTGTAGGAATGTCTACAGTACCTGAAGTCATCGTAGCTCGCCATAGTGGCATCAAGGTACTTGGCATATCATGCATTTCAAACATGGCAGCAGGAATTTTAGATCAGCCGCTGTCCCATGATGAAGTAATGGAAACGACTGAAAAAGTAAAAAACAATTTCATGAAGTATATTAAAGAGATTGTTAAGAATTTGGCATAATTGAATAATATATGTAAAGTGGTGAAGAAAAATGAGAATGGTTGATTTAATCGAGAAAAAAAGAGATGGACATGAACTAACAACTGAAGAAATTAATTTTATTATTAAGGGATATACGGAAGGGAAAATTCCTGATTATCAAGTAAGTGCTTTTACAATGGCAGTTGTGTTTAGAGGCATGACAGAAAGAGAAAGAGCCGATTTCACAATGGCAATGGTAGAATCCGGAGATCAAATAGACCTTTCACAAATCGAAGGAATTAAAGTTGATAAACATTCTACAGGAGGAGTAGGGGATACGACTACACTTGTTTTAGGACCACTTGTTGCTTCTGTAGGAGTACCTGTAGCAAAAATGTCCGGACGTGGCTTAGGACATACTGGAGGAACCATTGATAAGCTGGAATCAGTTAATGGCTTTCATGTAGAGATTGATAATAAAGAATTTATTGATTTAGTTAATAAAAATAAAATTGCTGTCATTGGTCAAAGTGGAAACTTAACCCCAGCAGACAAGAAATTGTATGCATTAAGAGATGTTACTGGTACTGTTGAAAGCATTCCACTCATAGCTAGTTCAATCATGAGTAAAAAAATTGCCGCAGGTGCAGATGCGATTGTCCTTGATGTGAAAACAGGCGCTGGTGCTTTCATGAAAACACTCGATGATTCACGTGAATTAGCTAAAGCAATGGTGCGAATCGGAAATAATGTTGGACGTCGGACAATGGCAGTCATTTCTGATATGAGTCAGCCACTTGGATATGCCATTGGTAATGCCCTAGAGGTAAAGGAAGCCATTGACACACTAAAAGGAGAAGGTCCTGAAGATCTAACTGAACTTTGTTTAACTCTCGGTAGCCATATGGTTTATCTTGCTGAAAAGGCGAAAAGCTTACAAGAAGCACGAGCGATGCTTGAAAACGCAATTAAGGATGGCTCTGCTCTTGAAAAGATGAAAGTCTTCCTTAGCTCACAAGGTGGTGACGCATCGGTTGTGGATGATCCATCTAAACTGCCGCAAGCTAAATACATTATCGATCTTGAAGCGAAAGAAGATGGTTATGTATCCGAAATTGTAGCTGACGAAATTGGAACAGCTGCTATGCTTCTAGGTGCAGGAAGAGCTACAAAAGAGTCCGAAATCGACCTGGCTGTAGGACTTGTCCTTAGGAAGAAAATTGGAGATCAAGTCAAAAAAGGTGAACCATTAGTAACGATTTACAGCAATTTTGAAGATGTAAGTGAAGTAAAAGAAAAACTACTTCAAAACATAAAAATATCTACAACAAAAGTAGAACCACCAATTCTTATTCATGAGGAAATAACAGAATAAATCGATAGTATGAAAATTAGTGTCAGGCCATGTGTAATATTCACAAGGTGCCTGACACTTTTTTTATTAAAAAAGAGGAAAAAATTGTATAAAGTAATTGAATTTGGAAAAAATGGTGATGATTAAGAATGGAGGGTAATGTGAATGAAACAATTGGTCTATTTAATAGTAACAATTTTATTTACAAGTATCTGGGCTCCATCAGCGTTGGCAGCTGAAGAAAAGAAATCTGCTGATATTGTTTCCAATGTAAAATCGGCAATTTTAATTGAAAGAGATACTGGGAAAGTTTTGTATGAGAAAAACAGTAAGGAAAAACTTCCTCCAGCAAGTATGACAAAGATCATGACCATGTTACTAATAATGGAGGCAATTGATAAAGGAAAGCTAACATGGGATGAAAAAATCCGTACGAGTGAACGTGCGGCTTCGATGGGTGGCTCACAAATATTTCTTGAACCCGGCGAGGAAATGACGGCAAAGGAAATGATGCAAGGAATCGCCATCGGTTCTGGAAATGATGCTTCTGTCGCTATGGCTGAACATATTGCAGGTTCAGAAGAAGCATTTATTGAAATGATGAATGATAAAGTAAAGGAATTGGGCTTAAAGGATACAGTTTTTAAAAATACAACAGGTCTCCCTGAAAGTGGGCATTACAGTTCAGCCTACGACATGGCTATTATCGCAAAAGAACTTTTAAAATATGAAGATATAACTAAGTTTACAGGTTTATATGAATCCTATCTGCGTGAAAACACAGATAAAAAATTCTGGCTAGTTAATACAAATAAACTAGTACGCTTTTATCCTGGAGTCGACGGATTGAAAACAGGTTTTACTGCTGAAGCAAAATACTGTCTCACAGCAACAGCACAGAAAAATGGAATGCGCGTTATTGCGGTTGTATTCGGTGCTCCAACTGCAAAAGAACGAAATGCCCAAGTAACAAAAATGCTTGATTATGCTTTTAGTCAATATCAAACTCAACCGGTCTATAAACGAAATCAAACAATTGGAGTGGCAAAAGTAAGCAAAGGACAGGAGAAAACAGTTGAAGCTGTAACAAGTGAACCTCTTTCACTTCTTACTAAAAAAGGAGAAAAAACGAAGGATGTAAAGCAAAAGGTTACGATTCAAAAAAATCTGAAAGCACCTATCAAAAAAGGTGACCAGGTTGGATCTGTAAAGCTTATAAGAAATGGGAAAGTCATACTTAATAGTCCACTGGTTGCTAAAAAAGATGTAAAGCAAGCAGGTTTTTGGACACTGTATAAACGATCATTTGGAATGTTTACAAAAGCCGGAAAGTGATTGCTTTCTTTGGCAATGTGTCGAAATACTAATGAACATCACTAGTTTTATCGAATAACGACTAGTTTTGTATATGTAGCAGGAAATTAAAGGGCTTAAGGCGAATTGACTCACTATACCTGAGAAAGCGGAAAGTGCCTTGGAACATTTTGTACAGTGTAAGAAAATTCTTTAGTGTGAAGGTGCTGAAGCTGGACAAGATGAAGGAGGACTAAGGATAGTGAGTCTTAACATTGAATTTGAAACGAAACATGACGTTTTATGTATTCGGCTTAGTGGTGAATTGGATCATCATACAGCGGATGAACTTCGTGAGAGGGCAACAGCCCTCATTGAAAAAAATGAAATTCGTCATATTGTCTTGAATCTGGAACAGTTAACCTTCATGGACAGCTCTGGTTTAGGCGTAATATTAGGAAGATACAAGCAAATAAAACAGGTACATGGAGAAATGGTCGTTTGTGCAATCTCCCCGGCAGTGCAAAGATTATTTGATATGTCTGGTCTATTTAAAATAATTAAAATGGAACCGACTGAGGAATTTGCATTGCAAAAATTGGGGGTGGCTTAGAGTGAAGAACGAAATGAGCTTACAGTTTAGTGCTTTAAGTCAAAATGAATCATTTGCCCGTGTAACAGTTGCCGCCTTTATTGCCCAGTTAGATCCTACAATGGATGAACTGACGGAAATTAAAACAGTTGTTTCAGAAGCAGTGACCAATGCGATCATACATGGATATGAAAATGATCCGAACGGTATTGTCTATATTCGTGTATCGATCGAGGATAATCTAATTGATTTATCCATTAAAGATAATGGGATAGGTATTGCAAATGTCGAGGAAGCCCGTCAACCACTATTTACAACAAAGCCGGAATTAGAAAGGTCTGGAATGGGATTTACTATCATGGAAAATTTCATGGATGAGGTCGAAATTCATACGCAACCAGGCAGCGGAACCGAAGTTAGATTACGAAAGCATTTAAAATCTCGCAAAATGCTTTGCAATTAAGGAGACTTGCCAATGGATGTGGAGGTCAGGAACGATAATAATCAAATCTATCTAAAAGATCATGAAGTTAAAGAGCTTATCAAAAAAAGCCAAGAAGGAGATCAAGAAGCCAGAGATTTAATTGTTGAAAAAAATATGCGGCTTGTTTGGTCTGTTGTACAACGATTTCTAAATCGTGGCTATGATCCAGATGACTTGTTTCAGATTGGTTGTATTGGATTATTAAAATCTGTTGATAAATTTGACCTTTCCTATGATGTTAAATTTTCCACCTATGCTGTTCCGATGATTATTGGGGAAATTCAACGTTTTATTAGAGATGATGGTACGGTAAAGGTCAGCCGTTCATTAAAAGAATTGGGAAACAAAATTCGAAAGGCTAAGGATGATTTATCCAAAACACTTGGTAGAATTCCAACAGTTAATGAAATCTCGGAGTATCTTGGGCTATCACCAGAGGACGTAATTCTAGCCCAAGAAGCAAGCAGGACCCCATCATCGATTCATGAAACTGTCTATGAAAATGATGGCGATCCTATTACCCTGCTAGATCAAATTGATGATGGAAATGAAGGAAAATGGTTTGATAAGATTGCATTAAAAGAGGCCATTCGAGAATTGGATGAAAGAGAAAGATTAATTGTTTATTTAAGATACTATAAGGATCAAACTCAATCAGAAGTGGCTGTCAGATTGGGCATTTCTCAGGTCCAAGTATCGAGATTGGAAAAAAAGATATTGCAACAAATGAAGGACCGTATGGAATTATAATCCATACGGTCTTTTTTGTATGAAAAATTTACTTATAACTCATACTAATTACGAGAAATTTTTGGTAGGGAAGTGAATGATTTGGAAGGTACAATTTACATTCGCATGAGAAATCGTGTTCAATCCCCTCCAAATGAAAAAGTTTATTTAAAGGACGCAGCTCAAATAATTGCTCCTGAGTCATTGCTTCCTAGATTAAAATCATTGATCATTCACCAATTAACAGAATCGGATGGAAATATAGTTGTAGTAGATGTAATGAAGGTAATTGGCATAATAACAGAAAAATTCAATGGGATTGAGGTTCAAACCATTGGTCCTGCACAAACAATTATTGAAGTGGTTACAAAGAAAAAAGGAGTATCTATTCCTTTTTTTCTTTTAATATGGTTTTTACTATTTTTTGGCTCTGCTATGACGCTCATGAATTTTCATGAAGATGTCAGTATGAGAAGTGTTCAGGAAAAAATATATTTAATTATTACTGGTGAGAAAGATACAAAGCCATTGCTTTTTCAAATTTCCTATTCGATTGGATTAGGCTTGGGGATGGTATTATTTTTTAATCATGTATTTAAAAAACGGATTAATGATGAACCTAGTCCACTTGAAGTTGAAATGTTCAATTATCAAATGGATTTAGATAATTATGTCATTCTAAATGAAAACAAAGAAAGTATGAAACGAGTCAATGACGATTAAAATTGTGGCGGTTATATTTATTGGATTATCAAGTGGACTAATGGTAGGAAGTGGATTTGTTGCTCTCATCACGGTTTTAGGTTTAATACCGAGATTGACTCAATTGTCAAAAACGATGATTATGATTCATTACTATGAATGGGCAGTTGTGTTTGGAGCCTTGGCTGGAGTGATTGCCAGCTTAAGAGACCCAGTTCTTGGAATTCCGAGCTTCATTTTAATTCCGCTTGGACTTACTGGAGGGGTTTTTGTTGGAATGCTGGCTGCAGGGTTGACAGAAGTATTGAATGTCTTTCCAATTTTAGCTAAACGTATAAATTTGGATGGACAAATAGTCATATTAATCATGGGGATTGTTTTAGGGAAAATATTTGGATCTATCTTCCAATGGCTATATTTTGTCCATCGTTAATTGAAATCTTGCTAATGAAAGGAAATCTATCATATGGACACACCAAGACGAGTGATATTAGTGACTGATGGTGATGAACATACAAAAAGGGCCCTGGAGAGTATTGCTCGAAAAATTGGTGGCCGATGTATATCGAAGTCTCAAGGAAACCCTTCCAAATTATCCGGACCGGAGTTAGTCGAATTAATTAAGAAGGCACCACATGACCCAGTACTAGTGATGTTCGATGATAGTGGTATTATTGGAGAAGGAGCAGGTGAAACAGCATTACGGTATGTTGCTACACATCAAGATATCGAAGTTCTTGGAGTGGTTGCTGTAGCGGCTAACACAAAAAATAGAGAATGGACTAAAGTAGATGTAAGTATTGATCGAGAAGGAGAATTGACCCCATATGGAGTCGACAAATTTGGAATAGCAGACCTGGAAGTAGGAAGAATAAATGGAGATACGGTTTATTGCCTAGATGAATTGAATATCCCATTAATTGTTGGTATAGGAGATATCGGAAAAATGGCAAGGCGGGATTCTTATGAGCTTGGTTGTCCGATTACGGAAAAAGCCGTAGAACTTATTCTTGAAAGGAGTGGTTTTTTTGAATCAAATGCCAGTACAGACATGGCCGATTCCTGAATCTGTAAACGAAATAGAAAACTATATGAAGCAGCGGGTAGGTTTAGGGATCAGTTTTGATTTAGGCGTTAGGAAATTAAAGATACTAAAACATGATGTTCATATTTATTATATAAATGGATTATGTGATACAGAGTATATTATTCAATTAATTAAGGAATTAGTGGCTATAAATAACAGGGAAAAATTATCTGTTAACCTTTTTCATATCATTGAAAATAGGTTAGTTAACCAATCAGTGGAACGCATTCAACAGATGGATCAATTAGTTGATAAAGTTTTGTCAGGTTTAATTGTTGTTGTCATTAATGGGGAAAGTACAGCTCTAGCTATTGATGTAAGAAGTTATCCAGGCCGAGCTCCACAAGAACCAGATACCGAAAAGGTTGTCCGTGGATCAAGAGATGGATTTGTTGAAAATATTATCCTTAATACAGCTTTGACAAGACGGAGAATTCGTGATGAGCGACTTCGCTTTGAGATGTTGAAGGTTGGTAAGCGTTCAAAGGCAGATGTTGCATTGGGGTATTTGGAGGATGTCGCAGATCCAAATTTAGTAAATATTATTAGAAAAGAATTACAGGCAATAAATATCGATGGAATACCGATGGCAGATAAAACAATTGAAGAATTTGTTGTAAAACAAGGCTTAAATCCATTTCCTATCGTAAGATATACCGAAAGAGCCGATGTTGCGGCCATGCATATTTTAGAAGGTCATGTTGTGATATATTGTGACACTTCCCCAAGTGTAATTATCACACCGACAACCTATTTCCATCATGTACAGCATGCAGAGGAGTTTCGAGAATCTCCTGCCATGGGTACTTTTGTTCGTTGGACGCGTTTTTTAGGTGTGTTTGTCTCCATTTTTTTGTTGCCCTTTTGGCTGCTAATGGTTTTGGAGCCGTCCTTATTGCCTGAACAGTTTAAGTTCATTGGCCCTAATGATAAAACAAATATTCCGATTATCGTGCAATTGTTTATCGCGGATTTTGGTTTGGAGTTTTTGCGTCTTGCTGCAATTCATACGCCTACTCCTCTGACAGCAGCGATGGGTTTAATTGCTGCAGTATTAATTGGACAAATTGCCATTGATGTTGGTTTGTTTGTTCCAGAGGTGATTCTTTATGTAGCAGTTGCAGGAATTGGGTCATTTACTACGCCTAGTTATGAGTTAAGTGTGGCGAACAAAATTGCAAAAATGCTTGTTATGATTTTGACAGCTGCGTTTCATGGCCCCGGATTCGTGATAGGTTGCACACTTTTGTTTATCTTTCTTATTAATATGCGTGCCCTTAACACTCCGTATTTATGGCCTTTTCTCCCATTTGAACCAAAAGGATTTATGCAGATTTTATTCCGAAGAGCTATTCCAGGGTCCATCTTAAGACCAAGCATTGTTCACCCTAGGGACCGTTATCGTCAGGCACCAAATAATCAATAGAAAATAGATAATTGCAGATTTTTCTGAGTTGTGCTAAAGTATGTTTAATTAAATGAAGGATTGTGAAATAAATAGGCAGTATCTTTCGCGGATTCTGTCTATTTATTTATTATCTTTTAGGATTGTTTACATAGACTGTAGTGAGTCGTAACGGAGAGAGGGAATCGGGTATGTATTTTTACGGTACAACAGGAATTAATAATCAAGGACATTTGGAAATTGGCGGAGTGGATACTGTTCAATTAGCTAAAGAATTTGGTACACCACTATATGTTTATGATGTAGCTTTAATTAGAGAAAGAGCGCGAGGCTTCAAAAAGGCGTTTGAAGAGCAAAATGTTAAGGCTCAAGTTGCCTATGCTAGTAAAGCGTTCTCAACTGTGGCAATGGTACAGTTGGCAGAAGAAGAGGGGCTATCTCTTGATGTTGTATCTGGCGGTGAATTGTATACAGCTATAGCTGCAGGATTTAATCCTGCAAAAATACACTTCCATGGTAATAATAAAAGTAGAGAAGAATTAGAAATGGCTATTGATCACCAAATTGGCTGTATTGTAGTAGATAATTTCTTTGAAATCGAACTCTTAAAAACAATTTGTCAAGAGAAAAATGCAAAGGTAAATATATTGCTAAGAGTGACACCAGGTATTGAAGCCCATACACATGATTATATTTTAACTGGCCAGGAAGATTCAAAATTTGGCTTTGACCTTCAAAACGGGCAAGCAGAAAAGGCACTGAAAATAGTCCTTAAAGAGAAACAGTTTAATGTTCTAGGGCTACATTGTCATATTGGGTCGCAAATTTTTGAAACGACTGGATTTTTATTAGCTGCCAAAAAAATTGTTAACAAATTAGCTGAATGGAGAGATCAGTTCTCCTTTGAAGCAGAGGTTCTTAATTTGGGTGGCGGATTTGGCATCCGATATACAAAAGAGGACGAGCCCATTCAACCATCACAATATGTTAGTGATATAATTAAAGAGGTAAAAAGCTTGACGAACCAACTATCGTTAAAAATGCCGGAAATTTGGATTGAACCAGGTCGGTCACTTGTAGGAGATGCTGGAATAACTTTGTACAAAACAGGATCTTCCAAAGAGGTTCCGGGCGTACGAAAATACCTTGCTGTAGATGGTGGCATGAGTGATAACATTCGTCCTTCGCTTTATCAGGCAAAATATGAGGCTGTTTTGGCTAACCGTCCGCTTGATCCAGTAAACGAAACAGTATCGATCGCCGGAAAATGTTGCGAATCAGGAGATATGTTAATATGGGACCTTCCATTGCCTGAGCCTGGATATGATGATATTTTAGCTGTATTTTGTACAGGAGCTTATGGGTATTCAATGGCAAATAACTATAATCGAATACCACGCCCAGCAGTCGTATTTGCTGAAAACGGTCAAGCTACCCTTGTTGTAAAAAGAGAGACATATGAAGACATTGTAAGACTTGATCTACCATTAACATAATAAGCTGCCGTAGTTACGGCAGCTTATTATGTTAAGATGAAAAAATTGCTTTTATTGTATCGATAAGCCAAATGAAAAATTGTTTTATTTTCTCTAAAAATCCTTGTCCTTCTTCCGATTTTAAGAAATTCGAAATACGGTCTTTTGCTTTATTTAATTGGTCGCTTACCTGATTCCAATCAATATCTAAACTCTTAATTTTATTAAATAATTCAATAAGCCTTTGTATTTGTTCTTCCGTGAGGGTAACGTTTAATTCTTTTGCTTCTTGTTCAATAATTTTCCGTAACTCCTCGTCATTTTTTGGTTTATTCTTAGCAATTTCCTCCTTGATTTTTGCCATCAATGCGGCAGCGTTTTCGTTTCCGATGCTATCACCAAGTTTTGCGGTTTCAACCATTTCCTGATTGGCAGCTTGTTTCACCTCTTCAGGAATGGTTTCATCCGCAGAAATTTCATATGCTTTAATAATTCCTGTAAGAGCAGCAGTACCAGAAACGGTTACAGGAGCGGTTATATAAATGTTTGCATCTTTTACACCAGCAGTGATGAGAGCATTCACATACATTTCGTCTGTTACCCAGTTTATATTTTTGGTTTTTACGGTTATACCTGATCCTTTAGATGCTGCTGTAATCGCAGAGGATGAAATGGCTTTCGTTCCAATTAAAGATTTGGCTATATATTTTCCTAGATATTGATGCTCTTCTTGATTTGTTACTGTTACAATTTGTACATCCTGAGGTGCACCCATTTCATTTAATAAATTTGTTTTTTGTTCCTCTGTTAAATTCTCTCCTAAAGTGACAATCATATCTCCTTCAGCCATGTCGGCAAAACTTCGAACAGGAAAAGCAAATAAAATAATGGTCATCAAAAGTATTATTAATTTTTTCATAATTACCTCCTACATCATTCCTATTTATCCACTTAGTGAAAAGAATTTCTCTTCATTAATATAACCGATTTCATTAATAATAACGTGAAAAAACATCTAGAAGTTTCATAGAAAAATGGATTTGATAAAATAGCTATTGGATTACATGGATTATTTTTTTCATTTAGTGTAGAATGTTGCTTATGATAAATTCACTAGCGGGGGAATTTTTTCATGAAGCAAAATAACTGGGTGTTGTTTGGCATATTAATCGGATGTGCTGTATTATGGGGCATTATTTATTGGGTTTTTATTGGACCTAACCAATCATAATATTTTCATTGATGATTTTCCATTATTTATGTATGATGAAGAATATTGAAACATTTATTTTTACTCCCACATATGATAAATAAATGTTTTTTCATCAGATTAATAAATTCATTTCGAAGAGTAAACTTCGGTTCATTTCATATAATGAGGGATTAAAATGTTAATTCGTTATAAGAAAACATTTGAAAAAATTGCAATGGGATTAATGTCTTTTATGCCTAATGAAAAGGATTTAAAGAAACTCCAGCAAACAATGAAAGAATACGAAACAGAAGAGAATCGACAGCTTTTCCTATGGAAAGAAGATGATATTATAGGTTTGCTTGGTGTTCTTTTTCAGCAGGAATCAAATACATTAGAAATACAACATATATCCGTAAATCCATCCCATCGTTCTCAAGGGGTAGGAAAAAGAATGGTAAAGTCATTAAAAGATATGTATCCAGATAAAGAAATTATTGCTAATAATGATACTGCCCCATTTGTTGAAAAATGTGATATTTGCTAAAAAAGACAGCGGGTTAATTGTTTTCGCTGTCTCTTTTAGCTTTAATGGCCCTATTTCTTTCTTTAATGACATTGGTTCGGTCACGTAATTGATGGCGGTGAATGAGATGGATATTATTGAGATCACTTTCCTTTCCCCACACAAATCCGTTCCGTGCACAAGCAATTTCACATAAGTTCATTAAATGAGGGTCAATGATAGGTAAGTCAAAGCTAGTGTATTTTCTTCCTTTTTCGATAGACTGTAAACGTTTCTTTATAATGTCAATAAGAGCTTTTTCATTCAATCCTAATTTACTTACTAATTGACCTTGGTGCTGAATAATATGAATAGCCTTTTCAATCGTTTTTTTTGCTCCTCTAAAATTACCACGACGGTGATGATATTGGGATACAGCCAATAATATCAATCCAACCCAAATTGATTGTTTGTTTCTAGGTTCAATCTTTTTCCAATAATCTTCAAGTATTTCATGGCATTCAAAGTAATCCCGAGTACCATGAAAGTGGATTAAAAATTGGATATATTCTTCAGGGTACAAACAATCCCTCCTGACATACGTGATAAATTTCATTTTATCATAACCATAGATCAAAAAGTGATAGTATTGCATCTTAATCACTATATCTTCTTACTTTTTTATTGGACAACATAAATGAATCCACTATACTAGAAATAGTCGTTTTTGATAAGAAAGAAAATTTATTTATGTTGGTATTTAAGAATGGTCAAGAGCAAGCGCCATTGGTTAAGTCACGCCTAACTTAACGCGTTACGATCATTCAATATGGATTCGCTTATAATTAATCTTGTTTCCATTTTGGTAGTGATCCAGGTTATCATTTACTGACCAGGATGCTTTACTTGTAAATCTTTTTATATTTATAGAATTTTGGTGATTTAAATGCCATATCAGGTGAAAATTGAAGCGTTTGAAGGTCCCCTTGATTTGCTGCTTCATTTGATTAATCGTCTTGAAATAGATATTTATGATATTCCAGTAGCTCAAATTACCGAACAATATTTAATGTATATAAAAACGATGAAGGATTTAAAACTCGATGTTGCGAGTGAATATTTGGTTATGGCTGCAACCCTTTTAGCTATTAAGAGTAAAATGCTTCTTCCTAAACATGAAGAAAACGACCACGATGATGAGGTGGAATTATCTTTTGAGGAAGACCCAAGGGATGAACTTGTTGAACGGTTAATAGAATATCGAAAATATAAAGAGGCAGCGCAGGAGTTAAAATTAAAAGAAGAAGAGCGAGGGCTCATGTATACGAAACCACCTAGCGATCTTTCAGGTTTTGCTAAGGACATAAACTCCACTCGAATTGAGTTAAACGTTTCACTTTATGATATGCTTGCTGCTTTTCAAAAACTGATGAGAAGAAAAAAACTTCAGCGGCCGATGACGACGAAAATTACACGGCAAGAAATTTCAATTGAGACAAGGATGTCTGAGATATTAGATGAATTAAAAGAACAAAAAGGCCGAAAGAACTTTTTTGATTTATTCCCGTATCCATCAAAAGATCATATTGTTGTAACTTTTTTGGCTGTTCTTGAACTGATCAAGAGAAAGGAAATTGATGCCTATCAACAAGAGAATTTTGGAGATATTTATATTGTAGCAGTTAAGGAAGGAGAAGATGCCATTGGAAATAATTAATTGGACAAGCATCCTTGAAAGTCTTTTATTTGCGGCTGGGGATGAAGGGCTTTCTCTTAAACAAATTGTCGAAGTTATGGATGTTGATGAACTTAAGGCACAAGAAATAATAGAAGAATTAAAGCAAGAATATGAAAGTAAGAATAGAGGAATTATGCTTGTACAGCTAGCTGATACATATCAGCTAGCAACAAAGAAAGAAAATGCAAATTATCTGAAGAAACTAGTGGAATCCCCTCAGACATCTACATTATCACAGGCAGCATTAGAAACTTTAGCTATTATTGCTTACAGGCAGCCAATAACCCGAGTGGAAATCGAAGAAATTCGTGGTGTCAAGACGGAAAGACCGATTAATACATTAATGGCAAAAGCTTTGATTAAAGAAGTCGGACGTGCAGAAGGAACAGGGAGAGCATACTTGTATGGTACAACAAAAGAATTTCTTGACTATTTTGGATTAAAAAGTTTAGAGGAGCTTCCAACGCTGTCGGAGAATGAGGAAGAAGAATTTATTCAAGAAGAAGCTGATTTGTTTTTTGAGAAATTTCAAGAAACGATAAACTCCTAAAAATCGGCTATTTGGTAAAATTTATGCTAAAATAGATGTTGAACTTGAACAACTTCGTCTAACATCAATAGCTTAAAGTGATAGTCATATAGTAAGGAGCGGGATTGGCTTGCAAATTTTAAAGTGCAGGGGATATGAATTAGAGAAACAAAAATCCAATACATCAGAAGATTTTTTTAACCGGAGTGAAATTACTTTTGTAAATGAAGGGAAAGAAAGAACACTTCATGTTTTGTATCTAAGATATTTTGATGAAATCTTCCAAGAATTTACTCCATTTGAACAGGACCCAATATTTTCAGGCTCAGGATATGAAGTACATTTTAAAGATATAGTTGCCCTTGTTTGTTTAATAAAAAATCCGGGACTACGAAAGAGAAAACGATTATATATTAATTCAAAGTACGAATTTGCTTCCTACTTTCAAAATATTCATTTTGATAAACTTAGAGAAATATTTGAATCACTCCATCAAAAGAACAGCTATGATTTACGTTCACCGTTAGAGTTTATTCTACAGCCAAATTAACGAACAGTCTCGTTTCGTTGGAGCTTATATGTCAAAAATTCTGGAGGGAATAAAACATGGGCAATTCATTGGTTCAAACACAATTAATTGATGTGAAGGAATTTTTAATCCAAACAGTTACAGTGCTAGAGAATTTTTTAAATGAAACAACCATATCACAACTTAATGTTTCAAATGATGAGGAACATACGTATATTAAAATGATTTTTTCAAATTTAAGGAAGCTTGCTGTTTATAGTGAAGAAGGACTAGAAGCATGTTCTGTTATTTTACAAAGTGAACCTTTCCAAAAACCTGCAGCTGAGAAGACGTTATACAAAATCTATCATCAATGTATTGAAGAGTTTTTCTCACCGAAAAATGATGCCTGGTATGAAGACAGCCGATCGGCCTATACTGGAAAAAACTCAATAAAGTTTTATCATAGTGTTCCTGAAAGTATATCTAAGTTGGTAAAAAGTTTAGAAGCTGATTTTCAAAGGATTCGTGAAGAACTAGAATATTATGAAACGGATTATCGTACGAAAATGATTCAATCAAAATAGACATTTCAGACTGTCCAAATTCATGGACAGTCTTCCTTTTTGTTCTAAAGTCGCTTTTTTCCTTCATACCATATAGGAGGAAATAAATTCCTATAATGGAAAGAGGGATAAGATGAACCGGTTTAGAGACTATGTAAATGAACTATTTAAATGGAATCAGGAAATGCGCCAGTTTCTAACCTCAGAAAATGTAGGACAAAACTCTGAATTATGGGAAAGCTTAAATGAATTTACGAAGTTAATTGAAGACACGAACCGTGAATTATCTGATCAAGAAATTCTTGGACTACAGGCTAAAGCAGAACAAATACATGAGCAAATGGAATTGTATTTTCAAAGAAAGTACCAAGGGCGGGCCGAAGCAGGAAGGAATCAACCGGTACCTCTTGGCGGTCATAAGCTTCCTGCTCTGCCATATTCATATGATGCATTAGAACCGTATATATCGGCTGAAATTATGAGACTGCACCATGATAAACATCATCGCTCTTATGTAGATGGATTAAACAAAGCAGAACTAAAATTAAAGCAAGCAAGAGAAAGAAATGATTACTCCTTGGTTAAGCATTGGTCAAGAGAACTTGCCTTTCATGGATCTGGCCACTATCTCCATTCAATTTTTTGGAATAATATGAGTCCAAATGGTGGAGGGGCCCCAAAAGGGATGTTGAGGGATGAAATAAACCGCTATTTTGGAAGTTTTCAAACTTTTAAAAAACATTTTTCTGAGGCAGCAAAACAAGTGGAAGGAGTGGGTTGGTCGATTTTGGTATGGTCTCCTAGAGCAAAGCATTTAGAGATTCTTCAATCAGAACGACATATGCTGTTGACACAATGGGATACCCTTCCCATTCTCGTGCTCGATGTATGGGAACACGCTTATTATCTGCAGTATAAAAATAATCGAGCTGATTATGTAGAGAATTGGTGGAATATTGTTAATTGGGATGATGTAGAAAGAAGATTTGAAAGGGCAAGAGATTTAACCCGATTATAAGGTTTCGTAAACACGCAATCCATTAAGGATTGCTGTTTTTTTGTCATATGATAACTTGTCCTGCATAAACTTTTATTAAATTAAGAGGGGGACGAGGTATATCTATGAAAAAAAACAGGAAATGGGTTATTCTTGCCCTCATGGTCACATTATTGGTTGCAAACATCCCTAAAAGAGTGGAGGCCTCCGTTTCGGTTAGTGCCGTGAGTGCTATCCTTATGGAACAAGTATCTGGTCGTGTCCTCTTCGAGAAAGAAGCACATATCAAAAGAAGAATTGCTAGTATTACGAAAATCATGACCGCTATTCTAGCTATCGAATCAGGGAAAATGCAACAATATGTTACAGTTAGCGAAAAAGCTGTCCGTACGGAAGGATCTTCTGTTTACCTTAAACCGGGTGAGAAAATAAAACTAGAGGATTTAGTGTATGGGTTGATGCTTAGGTCAGGTAATGATGCTGCTGTAGCTATTGCCGAATATGTTGGGGGCAGCTTAGATGGTTTTGTTTATTTAATGAATCAGAAAGCGCAGGAAATTGGCATGCATAATACCCATTTTGCCAATCCACATGGACTAGATGATCATGAGGATCATTATTCAACCGCATATGACATGGCCATTCTCACTCGTTATGCCATGCAAAATAAAACATATCAAAAAATTAGCGGCACAAAAGTACATCGCGCACCGAATCCAGAAGAAGAATGGGATCGTGTTTGGAAAAACAAAAACCGTTTGCTTACCAAATATAAATATGCAACAGGGGGAAAAACGGGTTTTACAAAACGGGCAAAAAGGACACTCGTTTCCACAGCGGAAAAAGGAGATATGAGCTTAATTGCCGTCACATTAAATGCTTCGGATGACTGGAATGATCATATTGCTATGTATGAATATGGGTTTAAAAACTTCGATATGGTAGAAGTCCTATCAGAAGGAAAAATTGACTTAGGCAAAAATAAATTCTATAAAAATCATTTATTATTAAAGAAATCAATTATTTATCCTGCTACCAAGGAAGAGATGGATTTATTCTCTGTTAAATACAAACTGAAAAAATTGGATAAAAGATCAGAGGATTCAGGGAAGGTAGAACAAAAAATTGGTAAGGCTATTGTATATTTGGATGGCAAAGCCATAAAGGAAACTCCGATTTATTATTACAATAATACGCAAAAGAAAAAAGGTTTCTTTGAAAATATGAAAAATATATTTTTTTCTATAGTTGGTGTGAACGCAAATGGTTAACTATATATGGGTTTTTATGACAGTTGTTGGCATTGTATTTGCTCTGTTCAATGGGACCATGGAGGAAGTAAATAAGGCAGTTTTCGAAGGAGCGAAAGAAGCTGTCACTCTTTGTATTGGATTGATTAGTGTTCTAGTATTTTGGCTAGGAATGATGAGAATTGCTGAAGAATCTGGACTTCTAGAAAAACTAGCAAAAGTTTTTCGCCCGCTCGTATCAAGATTGTTCCCTGAAGTACCGAACAATCATCCAGCTATGGGATATATGTTGTCCAATATGATTTCAAATATGTTTGGCCTAGGAAATGCGGCGACACCACTAGGCATTAAAGCGATGGAGGAACTGAAAAAATTAAATGGAGGAAAAAATGAAGCTTCAAGGTCCATGGTTACCTTTTTAGCGATTAACACAGCCAGTATTACGATTCTCCCGACCACAGTGATCTCGATCAGAATGACCCATCATTCCACAAGCCCTACCGAAATTGTCGTTCCAACCATCATTGCAACTATCCTTTCGGCAATAGGGGCAGTATTAATTGACCGTTATTTTTATTATCGCAAAAGCCGAAAAGGATGAGGATGAATGGAATTTATTGCGGGTTTATCATTAACATTTATACCATTATTAATAGGTTTTATTTTGATATATGGTACGATAAAGCAAGTACCAACTTACGAAAGCTTTGTAGAAGGCGGTAAAGAAGGAATTAAAATTGCTGTATCCATTATTCCATTTCTTGTTGGAATGCTTGTGGCGATTTCTATTTTTCGTGCATCTGGTGCATTAGAAGCATTAATGAATTGGATACGACCTTTTATGAAAATGATAGGTGTACCAGCTGAAATTGTCCCTTTATTAATTATTAGGCCAATTTCAGGAACAGCAGCACTTGGTATGACAAGTGACTTGATTTCAGTATATGGACCTGATTCTTTTATTGGAAGGCTAGCTTCCGTTCTTCAAGGGAGTACGGATACTACCTTTTATGTCTTAACAGTATATTTTGGTGCAGTTGGAATTAAGAAAATGGGAGATGCATTAAAGGTAGGACTATTAGCAGATGTTGTCGGAATTATAGTAGCCATTTTGGTTGTTGCATTGGTTTTTGGAACAAAATAGTTGAAATATCGAGTGTAACAGGTTCTATTTTGAGAGCCTGTTTTTTTTTGCTTTGTTCCAAAAGCTTCTTTAACTTTGAAAAGTAATGAATTTATGTCATAATTCAGGTGGTAGAAGAAAAACAAATGATTTTATTAGGAAAAACTCTAATAGCCTATAGTTTATTTACAACATTTGAAGTGTTTCGAGGTGGAATGAATGGAAAGATTACAAAAAGTAATTGCCCGCGCGGGTATTGCTTCCCGAAGAAAAGCGGAAGAACTAATAAAAGAAGGGAAAGTAAGAGTGAATGGCAAGGTAGTAACCGAGCTTGGGACAAAGGTAACCCCATCGGATAAGGTAGAAGTGAATGGAATTCCTATAGAGAAAGAAGAACCAGTGTATTTTCTCTTATATAAACCAAGAGGGGTTATTTCTAGTGTAAGTGATGATAAAGGAAGAAAAGTCGTAACCGATTTCTTTCCTGAAGTGAAAGAAAGAATTTTTCCAATCGGCCGACTTGACTATGATACCTCAGGCCTGCTCTTGTTAACGAATGATGGCGAGTTTGCTAATTTACTGATGCATCCAAGAAATGAAATTGAAAAGGTCTATGTAGCTAAAGTAAAAGGTATTCCGTTGAGAGAAAAGTTAAAAAAATTGGAAAAAGGAATTTGGCTTGATGATGGAAAAACAGCCCCAGCCAAAGTGAAATTGCTGTCAGCCGATAAGAAAAAACAAACCGCTATTATTGAAATCACAATACATGAAGGACGGAATCGTCAAGTAAGGAGAATGTTTGAAGCAATTGGCCATGAAGTCATCAAGTTAAAGCGAGAACGATATGGTTTTTTAACGATGAACGGATTAAAGGCCGGTGAAGCAAGAGAGCTTACACCCCATGAAGTAAAACAATTAAGGGCAGCTGCATTAAATTCATCCCAAAAAAATTCATAAATACGTCACATTTACGGCAGTTGTTTCATGTTAATACAAAAAAGTAAAATGATATAATTTAAATTATCTGTGTTCCAGTTTCATAGGGGGGTTACATATGAAAAAACGGCGTTTGGTCACAAGAACAATCATATTACTTGTTCTTGGCGCTGCCGTTGTATACACGTTATATGCAAACTTTACAAAAGACTCAAGACTAAAGGTAGATGTTGGGGACCAGGCACCGGATTTTGTATTAATTGACATGGATGGCAATAAACATCAATTGTCTGATTACCGCGGACAAGGAGTATTTTTAAATTTTTGGGGAACTTGGTGCCCTCCTTGCAAAAAAGAAATGCCATATATCAATAATCAATATAACCAATTTAAAGACCAAGGTGTTCAAGTGTTATCTGTTGATATCCAGGAATCTGAACTGGTGGTTAATCAATTTGTGGAACAGTATAAACTCGATTTTCCGATTATGATTGATAAAGATAAAGAAGTGATGACTGCGTATGGTGTCGATTTATTACCTGCAACATTTTTGATTGATAAAAATGGAAAAGTTGTGAAATATCATACTGGGGAACTTACTGAAGATAAAGTAAGGGAATTTATGGAAAGTATTAAACCTTAGGTAAAATAGGGAGTTTTTATAATGAAGGATGTAAAATGCGAATGTGGTCATGTCAATCCACATGGCACTGTATTATGTGAAGCTTGTGGAAAGGTGCTGGATGAACAAGAGGCCAATAAAAGTAAATTATTGGATATGCGTTATGAAGGCAGTGCCCGCAGGTCACAAACGTATAATAAAACAGTTATTGATAAAATTTGGAACTTTTTTTCATCTGTTAAGGTTGGCGTTTGGCTGATTGTCATTACATTGATCGCTTCAATATTAGGAACAATTTTTCCACAGGAAATGTATATTAACTTGCCGCCAGAAGTTTACTATGAGCAAGAACATGGATGGGTTGGAAAACTATATTATCAGTTAGGATTCCATGATTTGTATAGTTCTTGGTGGTATTTATTACTAATTGCTATGATTGGAATTTCCCTCGTTATATGCAGTCTAGATAGGGTTGTTCCTCTTTATAAGGCATTAAAAGCTCAAAGAGTTACGAGAAATGAAGGTTTTTTGAAACGTCAACGTCTTTTTAGTGCCAGTTCAAATATTTCAGAACATGATATTGAAAAAATTAAAGATCATCTAAAACTAAAACGTTACCATATTCGTGAAGAGAATGGTGATCTATTAGCAGAAAAAGGGCGCTTTTCCCGCTGGGGTCCCTATGTAAACCATGTCGGTTTGATCATTTTTCTTATTGGCGGAATGCTTCGTTTTATACCGGGAATGTATGTATATGAAAATTTATGGGTGAAAGAAGGAGAAACCGCTTTAATTCCTGAAACGGATGGGAAATACTATTTGAAAAATAAAGAATTTATATTAGAGCATTATGATAAGGAAAAAGATCGTACCTTTGAACAAGCCATTGACCGTGCTGGTGATGTTGTAAAAAATTACCAATCTAACGTCGTTCTATATAAGGAGAAAGGTGAGAGTTTACCAGGGGAGAAACCTGACCTTCAAAAAATTAAGGAGTATAAAGTAAAAGTCAATTTGCCATTGAAATTTGAAGGCTATTCTGTTTACCAATCCTCTTATAGAAGTGAACTTGTTGCCATGACATTCTCTTTAGTAAAAAAGGACTCATCACAATCTTTTGGAGATATTACCATAGACCTTAAAAATCCAAAAAAAGAGTATAATCTTGGTAATGGTTATTCAGTTAAGATTATTAACTATTTTCCTGATTTTGAATTTGATGATAATGGAGAGCCAATCACGAAATCAAGAGTTCCCAATAACCCAGCTTTTGTTTTTCGTATGATTTCACCTGAAAAGCCGGAAGGTGAGACAAGTTTTGTTGCGATTCAACAAACAATTGAGCCTCCTGGTGAAAATGCCTATAAAATGGCATTTAAAGGAATTGATACTCAAGAGGTTTCTGGATTTACCATTAGTAAAGACTCAACATTATGGGTTATTATACTCGGTGGAATTATCTTTATGATTGGGGTTATTCAAGGTTCTTATTGGAATCATCGTCGGATTTGGGTACAAAGGAAAAATGGTCAGATTTGGATCGCAGCTCATACGAACAAAAACTGGTATGGCTTGAAACGGGAATTAGAATTTGTCCTTGCTGATACGAAGTTAACGTTCCCAAAAGATCAACTTCAAGGGGAACATGAGGAGAAGGAGGAAGCTTAGTTGGTAGAAATCAGTGGTAATCTGCTGTTTATAGCATTCATACTATATTTAATAGCGACCTTATTTTTTGGTGGTTCGATTAAAGCGAAAAAAGATATCAATAAGAAGAAAGAGACTAATAGTTGGGGGAAAATCGCCGTTTGTCTAACAATAGTGGGTTTTATCTCTCAATTAGGTTATTTTATAACTAGATGGATTGCTGCTGGTCATGCACCAGTTAGTAATATGTTTGAATTTACAACATTCTTTGGTATGGCGCTTGTTGGAGCTTTTATAGTTATTTATTTTATATACCGGTCTACTTTACTTGGATTATTTACCATGCCAGTAGCTATCTTGGTTATTGCCTATGCAAGTATGTTTCCTAGGGAAATTACACCTTTGATTCCTGCATTACAAAGTTATTGGCTAAATATACATGTAACAACCGCAGCAATCGGTGAAGCTATTTTAGCTATTAGCTTCGCTGCCGGTCTTATTTATCTCGTCAAGGCGATTGACCAGACGAAATCGAACAAACAAACATTTTGGCTGGAAACTGTTATGTTTTCATTAGTTACCGTACTTGGTTTTGTCGTAATTACGACAGTATTTTCTATTGTAGGGTATGAAGAGAAGTTTACTTGGGTTGATAAACATGATCAAGAAGCGGTCATGGAATATACAATGCCTGCTATCACGGGTCCGAATGAAGGAGAATTATTGACCAAGGACGGGTTTAAACCTTTAGTTGAAATGCCAGCTTACATTAATGCCAAAAAACTAAATACCGTTATTTGGTCTTTTCTAGGTGGTCTCGTTCTTTATGGACTCATAAGGCTTGTGATTAGAAAGCGAATTTCAGCAGCACTAAAGCCACTTGTGAAAAACATAAAATTGGATCTCGTAGATGAGATTAGTTATCGATCCGTATTAATTGGATTTCCAGTGTTTACTCTTGGAGCCTTAATATTTGCAATGATTTGGGCACAAATAGCATGGTCTAGGTTCTGGGGTTGGGATCCAAAAGAGGTATGGGCGTTAATTACATGGTTATTTTATGCTGCTTTTATGCATCTGCGTTTATCCAGAGGATGGCATGGTGAAAAATCTGCATGGCTCGCTGTTATTGGTTTTGTTATCATTATGTTCAATTTAGTCGCAGTAAACCTTGTAATCGCCGGTCTTCACTCCTATGCGGGTTCTTAAAGAGTCTAGTTGGAACAAATATAAGCCTTCACTTTGAAAAAGTGAGGGCTTTTTATAAAATTAAGAGCGAAGATTTTGTCAAATTTTTGCCACTTTTTAAGGTATTATTTAACTTGGAACTTATAGCAAAATGAAAAGGTATTTTGTAAAATAAACACCATGGGGGGATTGTGAATGGCAAAAGACGTAAAAATATTAGTAGTCGATGATGAAGAACGGATTCGACGTTTATTAAAAATGTATTTAGAACGGGAAGATTATATTATTGACGAAGCAGCAGATGGAAATGAGGCTCTTTTAAAGGCAATAACTAATGATTATGATGTCATTTTGTTAGATTTAATGATGCCTGGTAAAGATGGGATTGAGGTATGCCGTGAATTAAGGGAAAGAAAAACAACTCCAGTTATTATGTTAACTGCAAAAGGTGAAGAGGTTAACCGGGTACAAGGATTTGAAGTTGGAACTGATGATTATATTGTAAAGCCGTTTAGCCCTCGTGAAGTAGTATTACGTGTGAAAGCCTTGCTTAGGAGATCAGCACACCCTATCTTTATCCAAAAGGAAACACCAACAAAGGATATTCTTGTTTTCCCACATTTAACAATTGATAATGATGCACATAGGGTGACTGCGGATGGAAAAGAAGTAAACTTAACTCCTAAAGAATATGAATTATTATATTTTCTAGCCAAGGCGCCCGATAAGGTATTTGATCGGGAACAATTGTTGAAAGAAGTATGGCATTATGAATTTTTTGGTGATCTTCGGACAGTGGATACACATGTCAAGCGTCTTCGGGAAAAATTAAATAAAGTATCCGAACAAGCGGCAAGAATGATTGTAACTGTTTGGGGTATAGGATACAAATTCGAGGTAAATAATGAATGACCTTTTTACGAAGTGTTGTAGGTAAACTTTGGATTACAATTATTTTATTAGTTTCATTTGTACTCTTTATATTAACAGTCATGCTTCTGGAGTTTTTTCAAAATCACAATCTCGTTGAAACGAGGAAGGAATTAACGAGAACGGCTGAAAAAATAGCTGGAGTTTTTGAAAATCATACAAATGAAGAGTTACCAGTGGCATTAGAAATTGCTTGGGAAATTATTGATGATGTCACTAAAGTGGTGGTTGTAAAAAATAACAACGAAGTGTATTACTCTCCAAACACCGAAAACAAGCAGAAATTATCAAAAGAGTATATACAAAGTGACCCGGAATTATCAAAAGTATTTAGTGAAAATATGGCAGTTGAAAAAATTTCAAACCTTTCTTCAAATAATAAAGAGCATGGTTCAAATTATTTGATTATAGGAGTCCCGATGGATCTTCCTGGAAACGAGAGTGGCGCTGTCTTTATTTATCAATCATTGGAGGTCATGCAGGAAACATCAAGGGAGACGACTAAATTTATTCTGCTTGTGGCAGGAGTCGCTATTATATTAACAACTATTTTTGCGTTCTTTTTATCAACGAGAATCACTGCTCCTTTAAGGAAAATGCGTGAGGCTGCATTCGAGGTGGCCAGAGGTAAATTTGATACGAAGGTACCTATCCTTACACATGATGAAATTGGGGAGCTAGCGACAGCCTTTAATCAAATGGGAAGGCAGTTAAAATTTAATATGAATGCACTTAGTCAGGAAAAGGAACAGCTTTCCAGTATTTTAAGTAGTATGGCTGACGGAGTGATTACTTTTAATAGGGATGGAACTATTCTAGTTACCAATCCACCTGCTGATCGATTTCTTCAATATTGGTATTATGAAAAGGGAGATATGGATTCAAATCTGGAAGGACTTCCATCTCAAGTAATGGAGTTATTCCAGAAAGCAGTGGATACAGAGAAGGAACAGGCGGGTGAAATCTCTCTTCAAGGCCGCCATTGGGTAATTCTCGTCAGCCCGCTTTATAGTAACAAATTTATTCGCGGTGCTGTTGCTGTTTTAAGGGATATGACAGAAGAAAGACGATTGGAAAAAATGAGGAAAGATTTCATTGCCAATGTGTCACATGAACTAAGGACTCCTATATCAATGTTACAAGGATATAGTGAGGCAATTGTGGATGATATAGCAGAATCACAGGAAGAAAAGAAAGAAATGGCTAAGGTTATTTATGATGAATCATTAAGAATGGGAAGACTGGTAAATGAACTTCTTGATTTGGCTCGTATGGAAGCAGGCCATATTCAATTAAAGCTTGAAGATGTAAATCTCACATCCTTCATTAGTCGAATTATTCACAAATTTCAGGGTTTGGCTAAAGATAATGGCATTCAACTCCGTACTGAAATGGAAAATGACTTGCCAGCCTTTTGGATGGATCCAGACCGAATTGAACAGGTGCTTACCAATTTAATTGATAATGCGATTAGACATACACCACCAGATGGTTCTGTTACATTAAAAGTTACTTTAGAAGACAAAGGGCTACGAATGGAGGTAAAGGATTCCGGTTCAGGGATACCGGAGGAGGATTTGCCGTTTATTTTTGAGAGATTTTATAAAGCTGATAAAGCGCGAACGAGAGGACGATCTGGTACAGGACTTGGACTGGCCATTGCTAAAAATATTATTGATGCCCATCATGGAAGCATAAATGTTCATAGTAAATTGGGGCATGGAACGACATTTTCCTTCTTGATTCCGCGAAAATCGTAAAAACAACTAATGATTTCCCGAATAATATTGATCCATGCGAAACATTTATTCCGTGAAAACTCATCCATAAATGGGTGAGTTTTCTTTATTAACTATAATATATTAGGAAAAAAATGATTAATGATATGCTGTTTGCGAAGTACAAGACGCCAATCACCCATCTTAAGAAGTTTCGGTCTAGGCAGGAGGTTCTCCGTGATGAATGTAGGAATTGAATACGCTTGGTGTACAAAAAAATAATGAATTTAGTCGTATCTTTTGTGAAAAACATCTTCATAAAATACCAATTTCCACTCAATACCTTCCTTTTTTGCTGTATAAGGTCTATAGTAGAGTAAAAAGCTGAAACCTTTTACATAAAACCATCGACTAATAAGTTGAACGGGGAGGGGAAATGATGGACTCCGTTTTTAATGAGCTTTACCAACATTATCATCAAGACGTTTTTCAATTTTTATTTTATATGGTAAGAAACAGAGAGCAGGCAGAAGATCTTGTTCAAGAGGTATATATAAGAGTATTCAAATCTTATAATCGTTTTGAAGGAAAAAGTAGTGAAAAAACATGGCTTTTTTCCATTGCAAGGAATGTTGCTATTGATTATTTCCGAAAGCAAAAAGGTTGGAAGGGAAGAATTCTTGAAAAGTTTGATTGGTCAATGAGCGAAATAAAGGATAATGTTCCTATTCCAGAGGAAATTGCTATTCAGAAGGAAGAGATACTATGGGTATTTAAATGCCTAGATTATTGTACTGTTGATCAAAGAGCTGTTATTATTCTTCGATTTTTGCATGATTTATCAATCACGGAAACAGCTGAGGCTTTAGAATGGACGGAAAGTAAAGTAAAAACAACTCAGCATCGAGCTTTAAAAGTTTTGAAGAAACAAATGGCAACTTTTTATGAAAAGGAGGGTCTAACAAGTGAAAAAGTCAGAGTGGAGCGATAAAGAGCTCATTGAAATATTAAAAGAGATGCCAAAAGTTAAAGATTATCGCGATCCGCGTGACATTTATCAAAATCTTTCACCAAAAAAGCGTAGAACTTTTCTATGGCTATTGCCTGGTATTGCTTCAGTTGCCGCGTTGTTTCTTCTATTCTTAATTGCTTCGAATATAATCGATAATAACCAACATTCATTAGAAAAGTTAAAGGAAGACACCACTAGTTCTAGGGAGCTGGCTAGGGAAAATCAAGGAACAGGCAATGGGATCAATAATGCTGGGATATTAAAGGATCAATCAGAAACACCAAAAACGAAAGTCACTAAAGAAACTTCTTTCCAAACAGCGGTATATGGTGATAATAATTTACAAGATGGGAAAGTTTTAATTTTTTGGATACCAGATGGTGTACAAGATCAAAATCTTATACCAGTTGCTACGATCGTCAATACTGAAAAAAACAAAAACTGGTTGAGTTTATTTAATGAAAATATGGCTAGATTAAAGGAAAAAGAATGGGGATTAAGTGATTATTACCCTCTAAATGCTTCGCTAAGATTAGATAAGAGTGAGAGAAAAGTTATAGTGGATGTTCCTGACGATCACACATATGGCCAAGGTTCTAAGCAAGAAACGCTATTTATTAATATGTTGAAGAGAAATATTTCTTCCAATAGTGAAGTGAAACAAATAAAATTCACAACAAATGGTAAGTCTGGAATTGAGCTAGGAAATTATGGTGTGGTTGAAGAAATAGACATTAAGGATGAAAAAAAACACGCATATTTCTTTTATTATCCAGAAGGTAGTAATATCCCATTTTTGGTTCCTTCACCTAGTGTTTATAAAGATATAAATACAGCCTTTGATGCCATGACAGGGGATATAGAAGAATATAGATTAGAGAGGTCATTGGTACCATCCTTTGCAATTAATCATGTTTCCATAGTTGATAAAAAATTGCTTCTTACTTTAAATGATAATACTAAATTAAAAGATGACCAAATGACAGTTTGGTCATTAGAGGCTGTTCTTTTAACAGCTAAAGAATTTGGATTTGAGCAAGTTTTAGTGACCAATCCTCCTATTTCCAATATCGGCTCATTTGATTTAACGAGAGAGATTAATGTACCACTTGCACCTAACTTGAGAGAAATACAATAAAAAATCAACCTGAAAAAGGTTGATTTTTTTTGTATAAAAAAATGGAAAGACTCCAAAATATAACAGGTATGGTCAAACTGTTCATCAAATTGTATTGTTCTAAACCACATTAAGGGAACATATGGTTGATGAGAGGAAAAGATTAAAAGGAGGAAATGGTTTACAAATGCTTGACTATATAAAGAGGTTTCTAATTGCTATTATCATGGCACTTTGTGTAAGTTTATTGTTTTTAGGGGTGCGAACTACCGAAGCAGAAATTCTACAAACAATGAATGCTAAAGAGCATTGGATTTGGCCAGCTGATGGGGTGATTTCTGACACATTTGGGACAAGGAATGGAAAACATAAGGGAATAGATATTGCAGGAAAATGGGGTACACCAATCCTTTCCGTTGAAGAAGGAGAAGTGATAAAGTCTTATTATTCAAATACATATGGGAATGTAGTATTTATTAAGCATCCTAGCAATTTTGTCACCGTTTATGCTCATTTAAGCAGCAGGGCAGTAACGACCGGGGAAAAAGTAAAACAAGGTGATGTTATAGGACAAATGGGAAAGACAGGTCATTCAACGGGAACTCATCTTCATTTCGAATCACATCATAAAGAATGGAGATATGATAAGAAATTTGCCATTGATCCTGAAATACTGCTGGGTAAAACAGATGTGGGTGAGGCTGTAAAGGGAGGTGTTGTTGGTATTGGAAAAGAAGTTTTAGAGGTAAGTTCACAAATACATCAGCAAGTTTCCCAACCATCTCAACAATCACCACTACCCAATAAAATACTTTATCAGGTAAAAAAGGGAGATACTTTATATTCTATTGCTAAAAGTATTCATATGCCTGTGTCACACTTGAAAGAAATAAATGGTTTAACTTCAGATGTCATTCAACCAAATCAAATATTAATGATAAAGTAAAGCACTAGCCCCTGATTTAAGATCACGGGCAATTATTATACCAAATATATCGTTTGATCTTAACATGTGGTTCTTTTTTCAGTATAATGTAATTATAATTTTATATCGATCTATCTTCGGGGCAGGGTGAAATTCCCGACCGGCGGTATTAGAGCAATGCTCTTAAGCCCGCGAGCCTATTATGGGCAGGATTTGGTGAGATTCCAAAGCCGACAGTAAAGTCTGGATGGGAGAAGATGGAGGTTCTGCACGCGTTCAAAAAATTATTATTATGTGGACGTTTATTTAGTATGCCTATTCTAACTCCCTCAAGATTTATCTTGAGGTTCTTTTATTTTAGGCGTCTTTAGCTGAACCTCTCTTCCAATTTTGATGGATCAATATAATGGAGAGAGGAAGATGAAAGAAATGAACAACTCAAAGGTTAAATCTATGGTATCCATAGGAATGTTAAGCAGTATTGCATATTTACTAATGTTGCTTAACTTCCCGTTACCGCCTTTCCAAGCATTTTTGTTAATCGATTTTAGTGATATTCCTGCACTTATTGCCGTATTGGCATATGGACCTGTTGCAGGTATCTTAGTCGAATTATTTAAGAATTTGCTTGACTTTATTATGAAGGGCAGCCCTACAGGAATTCCGATCGGCCAAATGGCTAATTTCTTGGCCGGAATACTTTTTGTTTTACCAACTTATTATGTTTATCGGAAATTAAAAACAAATAAAGGGATGACCATTGCATTAATTACAGGAACAATTATTATGTCTATTTTAATGAGTCTTTTCAATTACTTATTTATTTTGCCAGCTTATACGGCATTAATGGGTTTTCCAGATATGCGAAATTATGTTGTACCTGGAATTCTACCATTTAATATAATAAAGGGATTAATAATATCAGTGGCATTTATGCTTGTGTTTACACGTATGAAGGAATGGATATATAAATATGCAATTGTAAAAAATGCACAAAGGAAAAAAGCAGCTTAGGATTTTCCTAGCTGCTTTTTTCCTGTTTTTAGAAGAATTTATGTGTTAAATTTCGCTGTTAATCGGAATTTCATGTTTATGAATGGTTCAGGAAGTTTGGTTTGTTATGTAATTGTGAAGTGTCTTATGTTCTATTTGGAATCTGTATCACTTCTTGTTCATCCTCTCATACAGGAAGGGATTAAAGTTCTGATTACTGTGGGCAAATCAGATTTGTAGATAGTCATCATATATTAGTTAAGAAGTAAAAAAACCCCATACCATATTTGGTGTGGGGTTAGCAGCTTAAAATATCTTTATGACAAATATTACTCAAATTTATTTGGATCGCCATCAAATGGTTCATCTGCAACCTTAATGGAATCAGTTGGACAACCTTCAAAAGCATCCATCATGTCATCAATTAATACATCTGGAATTTCCACAATACCTTCATTATCGTCAAGCGTTACATACGCGATACCTTCATCATCGTAATCATAAATGTCTGGTGCAGCTGCGCCACATGCCCCACATGCGATGCAAGTTTCCTTGTCGACGATAGTATATTTTGCCATGAAAATAAACCTCCCATTATTTTACCAAAAATATTCATACTATTTTCCATTGATGGAATGGAAAACGCATTACACATATCTATTGTAAAACTGTATGGATAACTTTTCAATAGAAAAATGTTATCGTCGTACATTGAAATGCTTAACAAACTTAAATATCTATGGTCACAAGTAGTGGCTTTTCATGTTAATATATTAAAAGAAATAATGCTGTTTTTGTCGAATAAATGAGAAAAGTGGGAACTAAAAATGCAAAAATTAGTGTCCATCATTCTTGATTGTATAAAAAATATAAACAATGAAAGGACTATTTATTCAATATTACACCTGTTAAATGGAAAAAAATCTTCACAAACAATTCAAGATGCTCATCTTTTCTCAATAAAAAAGTATTTCGGGGTTTATGAATCATTGACCAGGGATTCATTTGAAAGGATAATTGATGAAATTGCAAATAATCAATGGATTAAACCAATTGAGGAACAGAGGTATCTGCTTACACCGTCAGGAGAATCGTATTGTAAAAAAAATCCTGTTCCTCCCCATCTAAATGGCTGGAAATATTATTCAATGACGAAGTTATTTTGGGAAAGATTATCATTATTCATTCAAGTAACTTCAAATCTTGTGTATAAAGAAACAAAATATATACCAATCCAGAAAAACAAAGACATTCATACATGGGTGAAAGCATGTCTTGTTGGAACCAATATTTCAAGGCAGGAAATTGGCAATCAAATTTTCCATGAGCTATTGGAATGCTTGGATCAAGTGGATGGGATTCAACCACCCGTTTTAGTCTTTCGATTAACAGGATATCAGCAGATTGGATTAACTGCCGAACAAACCGCAAATAAATTAAAAATGGATATGATTGATTATCAATTAGAATTTAATAATATTCTTCATTACATGATTAAAAAGATAAGTGAAAATGAAAAGAATTTTCCTTTATTATCCTTTGCTGTCTATGATATAAAGAAAGCTAATGATTTGACCAATTCCACGAAGAAAACTTGGAATTTATATAGGCGGGGTTATTCGATTAATAGGATTGCAAAGGAACGGAAGTTGAAGGTAAGTACAATTGAAGATCACTTTGTGGAGATTGCACTCAATGTGAAAAACTTTTCAATTGATGAATATGTTGATAAAAGTCAACAGGAAAAGATTCTGGAAGTAGCTCGTCAAGAACAGACGAGGCAATTAAAACAAATAAAGGAAATGTTGGGATCTGTAACTTATTTTCAAATAAGACTCGTCTTGGCAAAGTATGGTGAACGTCAATGGAATTAGAAATGTTATTGAAAAAACATTTTGGCTACCATACCTTCAAAACTGGCCAGAAGGAAGTAATCTCCTCCATTTTATCTGGGAATCATACTTTAGCTATGCTTCCAACAGGAACGGGAAAATCTTTATGTTATCAGCTTCCAGGATATGTACTGGAAGGGCATATTTTAATTATTTCACCACTCCTTTCTCTTATGCAAGATCAAGTCGAGCAGTTAAAAAAGTTTGGTGAAAAAAGAGTAATTGCATTAAATTCGTTCTTAAGTGTAGAAGAAAAGCGTAGTGTACTTACTGACCTAAAAAATTATAAATATATTTTTATCTCACCAGAGATGCTTCAACTATCTTATATTATCCAGAGGTTGCAAAGGCTAAAAATTTCTTTGTTCGTAGTAGATGAGGCACATTGTATTTCACAATGGGGATATGATTTTCGGCCGGATTATTCCAAATTGGGGGAAATACGAAAAAAATTGAATGATCCTGTAACACTCGCATTAACTGCAACTGCAACAAGAAAAGTTCGTAATGATATTATAAAATCTTTAGAACTCAATGAAGTTGCTAAAATAGAATCATCAATTGATCGTCCAAATATTGCCCTTCATGTAGAACAAATATCCGGATATCAGGAAAAAGAAAATCGGGTGTTGAATTTAATTGCCAAGCTTAAAAAGCCTGGTATCGTATATTTTTCAAGCAAGAAAGCAGCGGATCATATGGCTTTGGTACTTAGGAAAAAAACAAATCTCCGTGTAAGTGCTTATCACGGAGGAATGGATTCGAATACGAGAGTTTTGATCCAACAACAATTTATTCATGGGCAGCTGGATGTTATATGTGCAACAAGTGCCTTTGGAATGGGGGTTAATAAAGAGAATATTCGTTTTATTATTCACTACCATATGCCTCCGCAAATAGAATCGTACTTGCAGGAAATAGGTAGAGCTGGGAGAGACGGGAAACCAAGTGTCGCTATATTATTATACACTCCGGGCGATGAACGTTTGCCTCTTCAACTTGCAGAAGCTGAGCTCCCTACCAATCTACAGATTGACTGGTTGTTCAAAATAATTTTCCAAGAGCAAATAATAGGGAAAAAACAGCTAAATCCCGAATGGCAGGAACTTGGTGGTTTTTCTGAATTACAGTGGAGAATTGTTGAGAGTTTTTTCTCTGAACCAATGCAAGAATTAGATGATCTACTTTCATTAAAGGATACGATTCAAGAATTTATTAACGAAAGACTGGAGATTAAGAAACAAAACATCTTTCTAATGAAAAAATTTATTGAATCATCCAAGTGCAGAAGGGAATTTATTCTGCAGTTTTTTGATGAAACAATGGTAAATAAATTACATTCTTGCTGTGATTTATGTGGAGATGATATCCAAGCTTTTTATGGAAATGAGGTTTGTGGTCAATCACCATCTAATGAGGAAACATGGAAGGATTACCTTGCCAAAATTTTAATTAATAGCGAGTTGAGGGAATGAGAAAAAAATACCAGGAGTTAATCAATAGTCTGACTGACAAAGAATTGCACATTCATTTGTATTTAACACAAATAATTCTCCTTGTCATCTCATTTGTTTTAGGACTGTGGTTATTTGATGATTTTTCTTATTTAAACAATTTTCATCTATATGATCTTAATATATTGACCATAGGTTTTTCCGCCGGTATGGGCGTTGTGATGATTGATATTATATTAATGCAGGTTCTGCCATCCTCCTATTATGATGACGGCGGTTTAAATATTAGGATATTTAAAAATAGGAAAATATTCCAAATTTTGTTTTTGGCTGCATTTGTATCGTTCAGTGAGGAGTTGTTGTTTCGGGGGATTATCCAAACAAAAGTAGGACTTTTTTTGGCAAGCTTGATATTTGCTATTATTCATTATCGATATCTTTTTAATTGGTTTTTATTCTTGAATATTGTGTTGTTAAGTTTTTTCATTGGAGCGATTTTTGAATGGACAGATAACTTAGCAGTCACTATTATGATGCATTTTACCATTGATTTTTTACTTGGATTGTATATTAGATATAAACACTTCTCCAATTAGTGAAGAACAGGAAGGAGCAGGGTTTTATGAATAAAGAAGAGCCGTATAGAGAGCAAGCTGACAGATTAAAGCAGCCAATCGAAAAAATGAATAACACACAAGATATATATAAAGAACTTCCACCAAGAGAGCAACGGCATCGTGAAAAAAAGAAAAAAACAAAATGGAAAATAAAATATCCAGTTATTCGATTATTAGTCCTTTTGTTTATTCTTCTTCCTGTCATCATTTTCAGTGTAATCACATATTTGGATGAGAAAAGGATTCCGGTGGCCAAAAAAACATCTGGAGATTCCATTGGTTATGAAACGATTAATCTTAAAAATGTTAGTTCAGATGAACAATTGGAGGAAAATGAACAAGAAAGTATTGTAGAAACTATTAATGAGATAGAGCAATCCCAAACAAAACATGAAGATAAATTACCGGTCATTGAAACAGATAATATTGAACTTACAGATAAGAATGAAACTGTAGAAAATCATGCAGGAATAAGGAACTCTACTGTGGCTGGAAGTAACAAAGAGAATAAAAACAATGAGACTCACGGAGCAAATTCTGAAGAGGATAGCAGTAATCATACTAAAAATGAGAAAATAATTTATCATAAAGTACAGCAGCAAGAAACATTATTTAGAATAGCTATGAAGTATTATCACTCTCAAAAAGGGATTGAAATAATAAAGAGGGCTAATCATCTTAATAATGAGGAAATATATGTAGGTCAAGTTTTGAAGATTCCTTTAGATTAGTAACCGATCAAAAAGATCGGTTTTTTTATATGATACGAAAAAATATTTCGGAAAGGGTGTAGTATAAGTCCCATAGTGTAGAGGCGAATTTGCTCGTCAATCCAAATTTGATCAACAGCCAATTGAGAGCACAACATGTCTACGGCAGCATTTGCATCGCACGCTCAAAAGCGATTGGAAGGTAGCTATACGCCACTGGTACAGGACGCTTACGCTTTTCTAATTAGCCATTCATATTGGAGTGGACAAGTTCATATAAATATACCGAGAAAAGGAGGGATCATATGGATAATCCAATTCGGTTACTTGAACATACAGATGAAGCAACAAAGCAAATGCTTGAAAATCTTCGAAAAAGAAAGAAAAAATTTGATGATGCTGAAAGATGGCATTATATTTCAATTTATATAACCCTTTTTGTGGCATTCATATTTTTTATTTATTTTTATTTTACTATTGCTAAATTCTATTCTTATTCCTTTTTTGCCATGTTTTCTGCTGCAATTAATGACCAAATAAACATACTATTAATGGCTTCAGTCATTATAGGTCTCGGAGCAATGAACGTATTGAGGCAGCAAAAAGAGAAAAAGGAGAAAGAGTATCATGATTTACGAGTTGAAATTGTAGATAAAAGTAAGGATTTATGGAAAAAGGAAGAAGAATGGAAAAACCGCCATGTCGTCTTTGAAATAATGAAAAAGAATTATGATATCAATCTTTACCATGAAAAAAAATAAGAAGCAGATAGAACTGCTTCTTCTCGTTATTAAAAAATTTTTTTCTTTCCTTGCTCTTCTTTTAATATCTCTACTGCTTCTCGGAAACGTTGGGAATGAATGATTTCACGTTCTCGTAGGAAGCGTAATCCATCATTTAAATCAGGATCGTCACTCATATTGATAATCCACTGGTAGGTGGCACGTGCTTTTTCTTCTGCAGCGATGTCCTCATATAGGTCAGCAATTGGATCCCCTTTTGCTTGAATATAGGCGGCCGTAAATGGGACTCCAGCTGCATTATGGTAAAATAAGGCTTTGTCATGGTCTGCATAATGATCACCGAGTCCAGCCGCTTTTAATTGCTCAGGTGTTGCATCCTTTGTTAATTTATAAACCATTGTAGCAATCATCTCAAGGTGGGCGAATTCTTCCGTTCCGATATCGGTAAGCAGTCCGATTACCTTATCCGGAATAGTATATCTCTGGTTTAAATATCTTAAAGCTGCTGCCAGCTCCCCATCTGCTCCCCCATACTGCTCAATTAAAAATTTTGCAAGAGTTGGATTACAGGTACTGACCCGAACGGGATATTGTAGTTTTTTTTCATAAAACCACATTAGTTAGTTCCCTCCCTTTTTTAACTTTTCATATTTGAAGAATCTCCTTATTTAGACCTGCCAAGGCCATGGAGAGTCATCCCAGTTCCATGGATATGCTGAATAACTGTTTCCAAATTGTTGCAATGGGCCAAATTTACTTTCAAACATCTTTTTTAAACGTTTTCGTTCTTTAGCATAATGATTAAACTGTTTAATTGCTTCAAGGTCATCATTATGGGTATCAAGGTAAAGTGAAAGCTCTACTAAAACAAAGTCAACGGCTTGAAGTTGTTCCATTATTTGATAATATTCCGGAGGCACTTGTTTCATGAAGTTTCACCTCTTTTTGGTTTTTCAAATGGATTGAACCAGGGATCATAAAAAGCTTTCCAAAGTGTACCGGCTCTTAGTGCCTCCTGCGGTGAAAATTGTGGTAAGTTGGGTGGTTGAAATCCCATAAATAAATTGGGTGGAGTGGAATATGTTTTTTCAAGTATTGGTTTACATGGATCAAAGGGACTTACATATGGATGATAGGTTCTGAGAAACTTATTCAAAAGAATCCCTCCCTTTATTTCATATCATTTAATCATATGAATCTTCTTCATTTACATGACAAAAAAATTGATAAGCTTAAAGGTTTTTGAAATAACTGGAAAAGTAGATTTTAGTGAGTTGAGTGTTTAAGTGGTTAATAAAATGGGGGAATAGTTGTAATAAGAATTACCGTCTATACATTAGTATGAGGATTTTTATACACTTATGTTGATTTAAACGGATATTTCATTCTATTAAAATTTCGGAGATAGCTGGATTCTGTATTTGTGATCTACATAAATAAATTGTCACCATTACCCAGAGTTGACACGTCTAGTTGATTCAGACATTCACAAACTGAGCAAAACCTTCATACTCTAAAACAAGAGTTATCATAAGCAGGGGGCAAAAGCATGCGCTTGGAACGCTTAGCATTGAATAAAATTAAAATTTTTTTAACCTCCGATGATTTGTATGAAAGAGGACTTTCAAATGAAGATATCTGGAAAGAATCAGGAAAGTGGAATCAACTCTTTCATGATATGCTTGATGAGGCAAGTGATGAGTTTGATGTTGAAATTAGAGGGTCGGTAGCAGTAGAAATTTTTTCTCTTCATGCTCAAGGTATTATTATGATTATTACAGTTAATGATGTCAAAGAGGACGAAGTATTATTGGACGAAGGCTATATTGAAATGCAAGTTAGAGTAGGAGGATGTGAAGTTCTTCTATTTGAATTTAACGAATTAGAAGATGTAATTAATTTATCCAAAAGACTTTCTTCTTTAAAGATTTTTGATGGAACTCTCTATTCAATGAATAATCATTATTATGTTTTAATCGATGATATAAAGCCAGAAAAAACACCTGTTACTGCCTCTATCCTTTCGGAGTTTGGCGTTGCCACTTTAATAAGCCCATTTGTACTTGAGGAATATGGAAAACTAATTATTAAAAATAATATGGTAAAAACAATTCTTAAATATTTTAAATAAAAGTTTATATTTATGAAGTAAAAGAATATTCGTTCATATTGGTATATATAAGTGCATAATTATTTGTCGCCATTTGCTATTTTAAAATAGCTTTTTAAGAAGCGAATGGCATCGTTTACATAATCGCACGATATTAAAAGGAAAACTGAATTTTTGTTCTTGCATTAATCATTTAAAGGTGTATACTTGTGACTGAAAGCGGACAACATTCGTTTAAGTGATTTCTTAGGAGGTTTACAAATGGTTGCCGGAAAAAGTACTGAAAAAACGAATCCAGAAGGTAAACATGATGTACTTAAATCAACACAGACTGTGATTCATAAAGCCCTTGAAAAATTGGGTTATCCAGAAGAGGTATATGAATTGTTAAAAGAACCATTACGCATGATGACTGTAAAAATTCCAGTAAGAATGGACGACGGTTCCGTTAAGATATTTACAGGTTATCGTGCTCAACATAACGATGCAGTAGGACCTACAAAGGGAGGAATCCGATTTCATCCAGGGGTGACAGAGACAGAAGTGAAAGCCCTTTCGATATGGATGAGCTTAAAATGTGGTATTGTTGATCTTCCATATGGCGGCGGAAAAGGCGGGATTGTATGTGATCCACGGGATATGTCATTTAGAGAGTTAGAAAGGTTAAGCCGTGGTTATGTACGCGCTATCAGTCAAATTGTTGGCCCTACTAAGGATATTCCAGCCCCAGATGTATTTACGAATTCTCAAATCATGGCTTGGATGATGGATGAATATAGCCGAATTGATGAATTCAATAATCCTGGCTTTATCACAGGAAAACCGTTAGTACTTGGAGGATCTCACGGACGTGAATCGGCAACTGCAAAGGGTGTAACTATCTGTATAGAAGAAGCTGCTAAAAAGAAGGGTATTTCTATCGAAGGAGCTCGTGTAGTTGTACAAGGCTTTGGAAATGCAGGAAGTTACCTAGCTAAATTTATGCACGATGCGGGAGCAAAAGTTATTGGGATCTCGGATGCATATGGAGCCCTATATGATCCTGATGGACTTGATATTGATTACCTCCTGGACAGAAGAGATAGTTTTGGTACTGTTACAAAGTTATTTAATAACACAATAACGAACAAAGAATTACTTGAATTAGAGTGCGATATTTTAGTTCCTGCAGCTATTGAGAATCAAATTACTGAGGAAAATGCACATAATATTAAAGCTAGCATTGTGGTTGAGGCAGCAAATGGTCCAACCACATTAGAAGCCACTGAAATTTTAACTGAGCGCGGAGTACTACTTGTACCAGATGTTCTTGCTTCCGCTGGAGGCGTAACCGTATCATACTTTGAGTGGGTACAAAATAATCAAGGTTATTATTGGTCCGAAGAAGAAGTTGAAGAAAAGCTTCGTAAAGTAATGGTGAAAGCATTTAATAATATTTATGATACTGCTCAATCTCGACGTGTCGATATGCGTTTAGCCGCATATATGGTCGGAGTTAGAAAAATGGCAGAAGCTAGCCGTTTCCGAGGTTGGATTTAATTAAAGACTTAACGTTGAAATATTGTTGAAAAACTCCTATCATAATCAAGGTAGGAGTTTTTCATTTGTTTTCTATTTAGATTGAAGGAGTGGACCGTTTTGCAATTTGAAGATACAATCATTGTCGGCGGCGGGCCTTGTGGATTAGCGGCAGCAATAGCATTAAAGGAAATTGGGAAAAACCCATTGATAATAGAAAAAGGGAATATCGTTAATTCGATTTATAATTATCCAACCCATCAAACATTTTTCAGTACGAGTGAAAAATTGGAGATAGGTGATGTCCCTTTTTTGACAGAAACATATAAACCGAAAAGAAATCAAGCACTTGTTTATTACCGGGAAGTAGTCAAAAGGAAAAACTTGAGGATTAATGCCTTTGAAAAGGTTATCGAAGTAAAAAAATCAGGTAAATATTTCGAAGTAATCTCTGATAAGAATATTTATCAATCTCGTTATGTCGTAATAGCGACTGGATACTATGACAACCCAAATTTAATGAATGTACCTGGTGAGGATCTACCTAAAGTTTTCCATTATTTTAAAGAAGCACATCCTTATTTCGATAAAGATGTCTGTGTAATTGGTGGGAAAAACTCTAGTGTTGACGCGGCACTTGAATTGACTAAGGCAAATGCAAGGGTGACCGTTTTATACCGTGGTAAGGAATATTCACCAAGCATTAAACCATGGATCCTTCCTGAATTCGATTCTTTAGTACGAAATGGCATCATTCAAATGGAATTCAATGCCCATGTTGAAGAAATCACAATGGACAAGGTGATCTACTCAAAAGATGGAGTTAAGAAATTTCTGAAAAATGATTTTGTCTTTGCAATGACAGGTTATCATCCAGACCATCAATTCTTAAAAACAATGGGAGTCCAAATTGACTCAGAATCTGGAAGGCCAATCTATAACCCCGAAACAATGGAGACAAATGTGGAAGGAATTTATATTGCTGGCGTCATTGCAGCAGGTAATAATGCAAATGAAATTTTTATAGAAAATGGCAAATTCCATGGCGGACAAATAGCCCGCTCCATTTTAGAAAAAGAGCAAAAGGGGGAATAAAAAAATGAAAAAGGTCGTATTGTTAACAACGGGTGGAACAATAGCAAGTAAGACAAATAAAGATTCTGGAAAATTAGCATCAGGAGCCTTAACTGGTGAAGAACTTGCAGCAATGTGTCAATTACCTGAAGATATAGAATTAATTATAGAATCTGTATTTCAGAAGGCTAGTATCCATATTACATTTGACGATCTACTTATTTTAAAAAAGAAAATTGAGGATTATTTTCAGGATGAAACCGTATCTGGTGTGGTCATAACACATGGAACAGATACGATGGAAGAAACTGCCTATTTTCTTGATTTAACAATCAATGATGCTAGACCTGTAGTTGTAACAGGTTCACAGCGTTCTCCTGAAGATTTGGGCAGTGATGTTTATATCAATTTACGACATGCAATTTATTCCGCTTGTTCAAAAGATTTACATCACGCAGGTACAGTGGTTGTGTTTAATGAAAGGATTTTTGCAGCCAGATATGTAAAAAAAGAACACGCATCCAATATTCAGGGATTTAATGCTTTTGGTTTCGGTTATCTTGGAATTATAGATAATGATGAAGTTCATGTTTTTCAGAAACCAATTAAACGGGAATATTATCAAATTACCTCACCTATACCTAAAGTTGATATTATTAAATGTTATATTGGTGCAGATGGAAAATTTATTAAAGCTGCACGGGAAGCTGGTGTTAAAGGAATCATTCTTGAAGGCGTAGGACGTGGACAGGTTGCTCCTGAAATGATGACAGAAATCGAAAGGGCTATTTCAGAAGGAATTAAATTGGTCATAACTACTAGTGCCGAGGAAGGTGCTGTTTATACTACTTATGATTATAAAGGTAGCGCCTATGACTTATATAAAAAAGGTGTTATTCTCGGTAGTGATAATGATTCAAAAAAGGCGAGAATCAAATTAGCTGTAGCATTGGCAAGTGGTTTAGATGATATAAAATTCTAATCTATTATTTCCAAAAAAATTACAACTGACAGAAAAAATCTGTCATTTTCATTATCTCTCTTCCATGTTACGATAGAGTAAACAGATTTGAAAAGAGGTTCAACATGCTGGGGATATTATCAGCTGGGGTTGCTCCTGGTTTAGCATTATTAAGTTATTTTTATTTAAAAGATGAATATGAACCCGAGCCGATTTCTTTTGTATTGCGGACATTTTTATACGGGGCATTATTGGTGTTTCCAATCATGTTTATCCAGCATGTGATAGACACGGAGCATTTAATAAAGTCCCAGATCCTTGAAGCATTCTTAAGTACAAGTCTGCTTGAGGAGTTTTTTAAATGGTTTATCCTATTTTATGTCGTTTATCAGCATGTTGAATTTGATGAGCCATTTGATGGAATTGTCTATGGAGTTTCTGTATCATTAGGTTTTGCTACTGTTGAAAATATTTTTTATTTAATTGCAAATGGGATACAACACGCCATTGCTCGAGCATTATTACCTGTTTCAAGCCATGCATTATTTGGAGTTATTATGGGCTTTTATATTGGAAAAGCTAAATTTACTGATAGAAATAAATCATTATGGGTGATTCTTTCGCTGTTTTTACCATTTATCTTGCATGGTTCCTATGACTATATCATGCTTTCTTTAAAACAATGGCTATTTTATATTTTCCCTTTTATGCTTTTCTTGTGGTGGTTAGGACTTCGAAAAGTAAAGAAGGCAAAAATTCTTAGCGCTAATCATTTTAAAAAACAATACACGATCCAAAAAACCCTTCATTCATAATGAAGGGTTCAGATTGTAGACAAAAGGCATTCCGAATAAGCTTAATTCGAAATGCCTTTTCAAATTTTAAGCAATTTGTGGTCTATATAAACTTTAATTTGACCCCTACGGGGTCAATTATTATACCATTTTTGGACTAGTCCAAGTCCAGTTTGCCAGTTTCTTTAAATTCATTGCAGCAAAAGTAAGCATCGCCTGCATGGACAATTTTTTAAG
>NZ_JAAIUV010000026.1 GCF_010975035.1 Neobacillus thermocopriae
AGAAGCAAGCTTCTATTGGTCCGCTCGACTTGCATGTATTAGGCACGCCGCCAGCGTTCGTCCTGAGCCAGGATCAAACTCTCCAAAAAAGTTGATTAGCTCATAAAATTAACGTTGGCTTCGTTTCAATAGAAACGAATATTGTGATTATTGACGTTTTTGTTTGTTTAGTTTTCAAAGAACAATTCACTCTGTCGCTCAAGCGCGACTTTTTTATTATATCAAGTCATTAACCCAAAGTCAATAACTTTTTTATCTTTTGTTTTTAAAAGTTTGTTGTCTTGCAACAACAGATATTAATATATCATCATAAACGATCCTGCGCAATAGCTTTTTTATATTTTTATCGCCAAATCCCAAAGTTGTAATTTTCACTCACTTTAGTTCTTACTTATTGTCAAAAAAGCCTTCCTGAAATATTTTCTGGAAGGCTTTATTACATATTTGATTTTTCCTTTTTTGGCCAAATCGTGTAACTAAAACTAATGATAAAATCGATTATTAAAATCATGGTCCATGTTTTAATTAGACTTAGTAAGCTTTCTGTTCTTGAAGGTTCTCCAATTAACCATACCATTAGATACAATAATGAACATCCAATGAACCATGCAAGAAGATGACGAAACCATCCTATTCTTTCTATTTTTGCATGTTCAGATCCATATTTTGGTGCCATTTTTGGTTTGGCACCGCCTGCCAACCAATAAGCAAATCTTTCATCCGCCCACTTTATCATTCGATGGCCAAAGACAATAGTCACTCCAATATAAATAGCTGCTAAACCATGGAATGTATTGGCTGTAGCTCCATTTTTTATATCCATAACAGTAACTATAATTAATAATAAATCAATTAGTGGTGTACTTAGCAGTAAAAATCCCCCGAGCTTTTTTAATTTTAATATATATCTAAAGAATAAACCTGATATAACAAAAATCCAAAAACCAATTTCAGCAGCCACGATAAACCAACCAATCATTCGTTACCTCCCTTTTTTAATACAATAAGTTATAATGAAAATATGCCAAAAATAGTTGACCATGAAAAACAGAAACAAATTGTCGCTGAAGCAGCCATAAGAGTTATTAAGAGGGAAGGTATAGAGCAGGCAACTGTCAGAAACATTGCGAAGGAGGCGAATTTGTCGGTAGGTTCACTGCGACATTATTTTTCAACCCAATCAGAACTCTATGCCTTTACAATGAACTTTGTTTCAGAAAGAGTAAAACAAAGAATAAAACGGATGAATTTTGATGGTCCCCCAATTGTAGTAATAAAAAATCTATTAAAGGAATTTATTCCATTAAATGAAGAAACCCGCGTTGAAATGGAGGTTTGGCTTGCTTTTACAACAAAAGCACTTGTCGATCCATACTTACAACCTTTAAGTGAGAAAGTTTATGAAGAATTAAAATTTGTCATGAGTTATATTATTGAGAAACTCATTCAAAATGGTTTAACAAAACCACATATTAATCAAGACCTTGAAACGGATCGGCTATACGCATTAATTGACGGACTAGCCATGCATATCATTATGCATCCAGATAAGATTTCATCCGATCAAGTGGATTTAATTATCGAACACCATCTTCAGACCCTCTGTAAATAGTTAAGTAGAAATGTCATTATTAAACTTAACTATTCGTTTCCCAACAAATCGGTTTCTGCGGCGGTTAAAGGGTCAAGATAAATAAATTGATATTACATATTATGTAATGCAAGATGTGATTTGATGAGCACTAGTGAAGGGGGGGAAAAAGAAAGCACTCGACAATGAGAGATATGTGCTAGACCATTTTCATAGTTGGATTTTAATTCCTTATCTTATAAAAAAAGTGCCGAAGATCGGCACTTTTTCATTAGGTTTATTTTATTTATGTCGCATAAGCGGGAATAGAAGTACATCACGAATAGATGGAGAATTTGTTAAAAGCATGACAAGACGGTCAATACCAATACCTAATCCCCCCGTTGGCGGCATACCATATTCCAACGCTTCGACAAAGTCCTCATCCATCATATGAGCTTCATCATTACCTTGTTCACGTTCTTTTAACTGTGCTTCAAAACGTTCTCTTTGATCAATTGGGTCATTAAGCTCTGTAAATGCATTTGCATGTTCACGGGCTACAATAAACAATTCAAATCGGTCAGTGAATCGTGGGTCTTCATCATTTTTCTTTGCTAGTGGTGAGATTTCTACTGGGTGACCGTAAATAAATGTTGGCTGAATCAGCTTATCCTCTACTTTTTGCTCAAAGAATTCGTTAACAATGTGACCATAAAGCATATTATCGTTAATTTCGACTCCATGTTCCTTAGCAAGTTCCCGAGCTTCTTCTACACTCATTTCCTTCCAGAAGTCTACACCAGTATATTCTTTAATCGCATCTACCATATGAAGTCTTTTCCAATTAGGCTTGAGATCTACCTCATATTCTCCATATTGGATAGTTGTAGTTCCTTTTACTTCTTGAGCAATATGGGCAATCATATTTTCTGTCAAACTCATGATATCTTGGTAATCGAGATATGCTCCATATAGCTCCATCATTGTGAATTCAGGATTGTGGCGAGTAGATATTCCCTCATTCCGGAAAACTCGGCCAATTTCATATACTTTTTCAAGACCTCCGACAATCAATCGTTTTAAATGCAATTCAATTGCAATACGCATATACAATTGCATATCAAGCGCATTATGATGCGTGATGAATGGGCGTGCTGATGCTCCACCAGCAATCGCATGCATCATTGGTGTTTCAACTTCTAAATAACCTTGTTCATCCAAATACCGACGCATAGATTGAATGATTTTACTACGGGTAATAAATGTTTCCTTGCTTTCTTGATTCATAATCAAGTCAAGATAACGCTGACGGTAACGCTGTTCCACATCTTTCAAACCATGAAATTTTTCTGGTAGCGGACGCAGTGATTTTGTTAAGAAAACAAAGTCTTTTACCTTAATAGATAACTCGCCCACTTTTGTCTTAAAAAGAGTACCATGAACACCGACGATGTCTCCCAAATCAGAAGAGTCAAAGATTTCATATTGATCTTCACCGACAGTATCTTTTCTTACATAAATTTGAATTTGACCTGTTAGATCTTGAATATGAGCAAAACCAGCTTTCCCTTTACCACGTTTGGTCATAATCCGGCCAGCAAGAGAAACAGAAATGTTTTTCTCTTCAAGTTCTTCTTTTTCTAATTCTCCATAAGTGTTAATTAAATCGATACTGGTATGGGAACGCTCAAAACGCTTACCAAATGGGTCAAATCCCTTTTCCCGCAACATATTCATTTTGTCCCGTCTTACCCTTAATTGGTCATTTAATTCTTCATGACTCACAGCTATCAACTCCATTAATCAATTAATTATGTAAAACGCATGAAACATCGCGCAAGTACCAATGACAGCATACTTCTATTATTTTACACAAATCAATGTATTCAGACATCAAAATCGTAAATTAATACAATAAAAACTGCCAGTCATTCCACTGGCAGCTTAACAAGTAAACAAAAATATTATAGGAAATGATATTTTTATTGTCAAATCATCCTACTTCAACCGACATTAGCTTCTCTTGCTTCAACTTCAGCAACTAATTCATTTAACAGAGTTACTAATTGGTCTCGAGTATGACACTCATTAATAGCATTTCGTACTTTTGCATTACCACGTATACCTTTTAAATACCACGCAGCATGCTTACGCATTTCCCTAACCGCAATATCCTCATTTTTCAATGCAATCAAGCGATCCAAATGAAGGATACAAACATCGATTTTTTCTCGAACAGATGGTTCACCTATTAACTCGCCTGTTTCTAAATAGTGTACTGTTCGATAAATCATCCATGGATTTCCAAGTGCAGCCCGGCCAATCATAACGCCGTCAACACCTGTTTCATCCAGCATTCGTTTTGCATCCTGTGGCGTACGAACATCTCCATTTCCAATAACAGGAATATTCACTGACTGTTTTACTTCTCGAATAATATCCCAGTTGGCTTTGCCCTCATACATTTGAACACGGGTACGTCCATGGAGAGCAACTGCCTTACCACCAGCACGCTCAACCATCTGTGCATTCTCAACTGCGTAAATATGATCATCATCCCAGCCCATTCTCATTTTTACGGTAACTGGTTTTTCAACAGCATCAACGACGGCAGATACCATTTCATAAATTTTATTTGGATCAAGCAGCCATTTCGCTCCTGCATCACACTTCGTTATTTTCGGTACAGGGCAACCCATATTAATATCAATAATATCGGCATTTGTATTTTTATCGACAAATTTAGCAGCTTCAACCAGCGTTTCTTTTTCCCCACCAAAGATTTGCAAGCTTAATGGCTTTTCACGCTCATCAATATAAAGCATATTCAATGTTTTTTCATTATTAAATACAATCCCTTTATCACTAACCATTTCAGCACATACTAATCCAGCTCCAAACTCTTTAACCGTTAAACGGAACGCAGAATTACAAACACCGGCCATTGGTGCTAAAACGACTGGATTTTTAATCTCAACGTCGCCAATTTTTAACATCCAGTTAACCTCCTTTTCTTTTTTAATATTAAAGAACAAGGTCCTCTTTCGTTATTTTTAAAGATTGAATAATTCTTTCAAGTAAATCATCAGTAGGTAGACGATTCCCTCGCTCAATCTCTCCTAATATTGAAACTGACACTCCCAGTTTCTTTGAAAAACCTTCCTGTGTATAGCCTTTTAATTTTCGATAGGCTCGAATACGTCTTCCCAATTTATCCGCTTCCATACTCTGACTCCTTCTTTATCAGGTAATTCATTGATCCATTCTTCAAGTGATTTATCCATACCCGAAAGTTGAAAATCAGGATTTATTTCATAAAGTGGAATCAAAACGAATGCTCGCTGAAGCATTCTTGGGTGCGGAATAGTAAGATTCTTTGTTTTCATATTTTCTTGATTATAGGTCAAAATGTCAAGGTCAATAGTCCGCGGCCCCCACTTTATTTCTCTTTTCCTTCCAAGTTCAGTTTCTATTGTTAAACACCTGTCCAGTAATTCCATAGCCTCTAAAGCCGTGTTAACCTCAATTACCATGTTTAAAAATAAATCCTGTTCTTCGTAACCAACAGGATCTGTTTCATACAAAGAAGAGAAATTTACCAATTGGATATCCTCATCTTTTATCAAACATTTTATCGCTGTCAATATATTATCATAACGGTTTCCCATGTTAGAGCCAAGGGCAATTAATGCTTTATTTCCCACTTTTATCTTCTCCTTGTAATTTCTACCGCAACCGATTGGTAATGCCCCGGAATTGGTGGATCGGGTTTAATTACTTTTATCGTTACCTCCGATACTAAAGGAAACCCATCCAAAACAGCCCCGGCTATTTTTTCAGCCACTGTTTCAACTAATTTATATGGCTTACCCTCTACAATTTCTTTGCAAACCTGGTATAACTCACCATAGTGAACAGAGTATTCTAGTTCATCGGTTTGTCCAGCTTTTTTTAAATCCACCACCACCATTAAATCTACTTTAAAGCGCTGCCCTAACGCGTTTTCCTCTGGAAATACACCGTGATAACCATAAAACTCCATTCCATTTACAAAAATTTTATCCAATAGGATCACCTTTTCCGTTCAGAGCATCCATCATTTTAGCCATTCGGCTCATTTCCTTCACATCATGAATACGGATTATTTGGCACCCTTTTTGAATGCCATAGCATACAGTAGCCCCTGTACCTTCCATTCTCTCATGAACAGGGAGATTTAAAGCCTGTCCGATCATTGATTTTCGAGATGTTCCTAGCAGGACAGGATAACCGAGCATGACAAGCTTGTCTAAATTTTGCATCATTAACAGGTTCTCCTGATAATCTTTTGCAAAACCAATACCCGGATCTAAAATAATATTTTCATCCTTCACCCCTGCCTTTTTTACAATGGCAATACTTTCGTATAGATCATTTAATACATCTCTAATAAAAAATGAATAATTTCGATCCTTTCGGTTATGCATGAGAATGATCGGCACATTGTATTTTGCTGCAACAGCACCCATTTGATCATCTGCCTTAGCTCCCCATACATCATTTATAATATGAGCACCAGCTTCAATAGCTCTTCTTGCTGTTTCTGCTTTATATGTATCGATGGATATGGGCACCTGAACATGTTTTGATACTGCTTCGATAATTGGGATTACCCGCTTTAACTCTTCCTCTACAGAAACTGGTTCAAATCCCGGCCGAGTAGACTCGCCACCAATATCAATAATATCGGCACCATTGGCCACCATTTCTTTCGCGCGCTCCACAGCTAAATCTACTCTGTTATATTTTCCCCCATCTGAAAATGAATCCGGCGTAGCGTTCAAAATCCCCATAATTATCGTTTTTTTACTTGTATCCAACGTATAGGGACCGCATTTGATCGTATATTCCTTCATCCATTATCCTCCCATGCTGCATAAATCAATCATATTTGAAATTGTACCATAGTTTTTAATATTATATCAGAAAAGTGGAAGACCCTGGTCAGCTGTGCATAGCCTCCTCCCACGCTTTCTTGCGATGCTATGCTGCTGGAGCATTCCTTATAGTGGCCTCCAATTGGGATATAGGAAACACGAAGAGATGAAGAGATTCGATGTTGAGATATTGACTTATCGTAAAAAGACAGAAGGCTTCTTACCGAGGCTTGAGATAGACAGTTCTCGGATTATAAACAATCTTCTAACTTTAATAAAAAAGGGACATCCAGCAGTTGCTGGTGTCCCTATAACTTATTATTCAGCATCATATTGGTATAATGGGGTACTTAAATATCGTTCACCATTGTCTGGAATAACCGCAAGTACCTTTTTACCTCTTCCTAATTGCTTAGCTACTTTTAATGCCGCAGTGATCGCTGCTCCAGAAGAAATACCGCCAAGAATCCCTTCTTCTCTCGCCGCACGGCGTGATGCATTAAAAGCTTCCTCTGTGCTAACTTGGATGACTTCATCATAAATATCTGTATTTAATGTATCAGGAACAAAGCCTGCTCCAAGGCCTTGAAGCTTATGCGGACCTGGTTTTCCACCTGAAAGAACTGGAGAATCCTGTGGCTCCACTGCATAAATTTTAATATTCGGGAACTTTTCGCGAAGAACGCTTCCTGCACCAGAAATTGTCCCTCCTGTACCAATACCAGATACAAACGCATCTAGATGATCCATTTGTTCTACAATTTCTTTACCTGTCGTTCTTCTGTGAATTTCAGGGTTTGCTTTATTCTTAAATTGTTGTGGCATGAAATACCCTTTTTCTGCTGCTAGTGCTTCTGCTCTAGCAATGGCACCCTTCATTCCCTCAGGTCCCGGAGTTAATACTAGTTCAGCACCATATGCACGAAGAAGGTTTCGTCTTTCTAAACTCATAGTTTCAGGCATAACAAACACAGCACGGTAGCCCTTTGCAGCGGCAACCATCGCCAACCCGATTCCTGTATTACCGCTGGTTGGTTCGATAATCGTATCTACACCTGGTTTAATCAAACCTTGTTCTTCCGCTGCTTCAATCATCGCTAATGCAATACGATCTTTTACACTGCTTCCAGGGTTAAAGTATTCAAGCTTTAAAAAAACTTCTGCACTGTCTTCATCTACTAATCTGTTTAATTTGACAATTGGCGTTTGGCCAATTAAATCGGCAATTGAATTAGCAACACGAACCATATAGGCACCTCTATTCCGAGTATTTTTATTGGATTTATAAACAATGTACCAATGATCACCTGGTTTTGTCAATCATTTTACAATAAAAATGTAAAAATTGTTTGAATTTATAAAGAAAAGCAAAAGCACCCTGCCCAGCGGCGTATGACCTCCTCTCAAAAGCTATCGCTTTCGGTCATGCGATGTCAATGTTGCCGGAGCTTTCCTTGTGGTGGCCTCCAACTGAGATATAGGAAACACGATGGAGCCTAAAAAGATTCGATGTTGACTTATCGTAAGGGAGGAGACCGAATGAGTATCGCCGCTTGGGGGGGAAGGAGCTAGTTCTGAAAAAAACTTTCTATCTTCATAAAAGAAAAACACAGAAACTAATTCTGTGTTTTATCAATTATTTTGTTTTTCCATAAAACCATTCGACTTTTGCCTCTTCCCAAAGAGTTTCTACAGATGCTGGTGTTTTCATTTGTTCAAGGGCCATTTGCCTACGGATTTGACTTCGGACTTCCTTATACGAATAGTTCTTACCCTTTATTTTTTTCTCTAGCCATAACAATATATATCCGTCTTCTGTTTTAAAAGGTTTACTATAAGTTTTATTTTTTAACTTTTTTGCAATCTCGACATATTGGTCAGGATAACGTTTATCCCTTTCAGTAAGAAAACCAATATCTCCGCCTTCATTCGCCGAGAACTCATCAATGGAGCGTTCCATCGCCAATGCTGAGAAACTTGAACCTTGAGACAGTTCCTTGTACGCATCTTCCGCTTCTTTTTTTGTTCTTACTACGATATGGGACAAATGATAAACATCGGGTATATTAAACAAATCTTTATGTTTGTCATAATATCCCTTTAATTCCTTCTCTGAAATGATAACGTCTTTTGTTAAAAGCTCCTCTAATATAAGGCTGTTACGAATTTGTTCCTTCCATTGTTTTTCGTCCGCAGCATTTTTTGATTCAAAAGATTGATTAGCTTGCAGAAGAAGAAATTCTCTGTCAATCTCTTGCTCTGATATGTTTATATTATTTTTTTTTGCCATGACCTGTATAACTTTATAGTTTATCAAATCCTTTAACACTTCTTTGCCGTACCTAGCTTCCAATTCGTTTAGCCACTTTTGTCGGGTGATGGATTGCTTCCCTACTGTTGCCACAACCTCATCATTATGAAGTTCCCTATTTACACTATTTAATTTAAATAGAAAAAATACGATGGTTAAACAATTAAGGACGATAAGGCCAACAATGATCAACTGAAGCTGCTTTTTCCCCAACCTTTACTCCCCCAATACAAAAAGCCCTAGCGACTGTAAGCTATTTTGCTTCTTTTTTCAATTCTTCAAGTTCTTCTTTCGTAAAGAGGTATTTTTCATTACAGAAGTGGCAATGCGCTTCAGCTTTTCCTTCTTCCACAATTATTTCATTAATTTCCTTTGCACCTAACCCGACAATCGCATCGGCAAAACGTTCTTTAGAACACGTACATTGGAAACGAACTGGCAAAGTTTCTAAAATTTTTGCCTGCCCTTTACCAAATAGCTCATCCAGAATGTCTTCGGGAGTCAGACCACGTTCAATTAATTTAGAAATTGGCGGGATCGTTTTTAAACGTTCTTCCAATTGTGTAATAACTGCATCTTCAGCTCCAGGGAGAACCTGTAATATAAAACCACCAGCCGCTAAGATAGTATCATCCGGATTCACTAATACTCCAACTCCAACGCTAGAAGGAACTTGTTCTGATGTCGCAAAATAATAAGTAAAGTCCTCACCTAACTCCCCTGAGACTAGCGGAACTTGACCAGAAAAGAAATCACGAAGCCCGATATCTTTTACAACTGATAGCATGCCTTCCGTCCCGACCGCACGGCGAACATCAAGCTTTCCATGTTCGTTCGATTCAAAATCAACATGAGGATTGGTAACATAACCGCGGACTTCCCCCTTAGCATTCGCATCAACAAGAATGGGGCCAATAGGTCCACCCCCATCAATTTTTATGGTCAGCTTTGCATCCCCTTTAAGCATTGCTCCCATCATTACCCCTGCGGTCATCGCGCGGCCTAGTGCAGCTGAAGCTGTGCGCCAGGTTTGATGACGAGATTGCGCCTCACTAATAGTTTCTGTTGTACGCACCGCATAAGCTCTAATCGTACCGTTATAAGCAAGTGCTTTTACTAAATAATCCTTCATAATAAACCCCTTTCTTTATACTATTCCATTAGGTTAACCTACATTTCGCTTATAGATAAGTTGTAAGCCCTTTAATGTTAAAAATGGATCAACTACATCAATAACAGTAGATTCTTGTGCAATTAAAGCTGCAAGGCCACCTGTAGCAATAACAGTCGGCTTCTTTTCACTCTGATCCATCATCCGTCTAACAATACCTTCAACCTGTCCTACATAGCCGTAGACAATACCTGCCTGCATCGCTGCCACGGTATTTTTTCCAATCACACCCTCAGGACGAGCTATTTCAATCCTAGGGAGCTTGGCAGCTTTCGAATATAATGCTTCTGTTGAAATTCCCACACCAGGGGCAATGGCTCCACCCATGTACTGGCGGTCTTCGTTCACATAACAATACGTGGTTGCCGTTCCAAAATCAACAATGATAAGTGGGCTACCGTATTCATGAATAGCGGCAACAGCATTAACAATTCTGTCTGCCCCTACCTCTCTAGGATTTTCGTATTTAATATTTAAACCTGTTTTAATCCCAGGGCCAACAATGAGCGGCTTTATGTGAAAATATTTATGGCACATTCTTTCTAAGGCAAACATAATTGGAGGGACCACAGATGAAATAATAATCCCTTTTATATCTGAAAGTGCCAGACCTGAATAATCAAATAATGCTTTGATGTTCATCCCAAACTCATCTTCTGTTCGGTTCCTACTTGTCTCTATGCGCCAATGATATCTCAATTCATCATTATCATAAACACCTAATACAATGTTTGTATTTCCTACATCAATAACGAAAATCAAACCGATCACTCACTTCTACAGATTTTTCTTTTTTTAACATGGCAACATCATACCACATCTAATGGAATATGAAAAAAAAGAGTGCTTCAATGGAAGCACTCTTATTTAGACTCTATTTCATCGGATTTATCGGAAGTACCAGGTAAATCCTCATCTTTTTTCATATTAATTTTTACCTTCACATCATCTGCTTTTTTGGAAGGAGATTGAAAAGATTCTAGTTCAGCAGGATTTTCCGGTAATCGACCGTTTTCCACTAAATACCTAATCTGCTCGGCATTCAATGTTTCCACTTCAAGAAGTGTTTTAGCAATCAGATCAAGCTTATCGCGATTTTCAGTAAGAATCTGCTTACATCTTTCATAAGATTCTTTAATGATTCGCTGAATTTCTAAATCGATTTCATAAGCAATGGCATCTGAGTAATTTTGTTCATTGTGAAGATCACGGCCTAAGAATACTTGACCACCTTGAGACTGGCCAAACTGCAACGGCCCAAGCTTTTCACTCATACCAAATTCTGTAACCATCCGACGCGCAATTCCAGTTGCACGCTGGAAGTCATTGTGTGCACCAGTGCTCACTTCACCGAAAACAATCTCTTCTGCGACACGACCGCCCAATAATCCGACAATTTTATCAAGCAATTCCGGCTTAGTCATAAAATAGCGGTCCTCTTTCGGTAGCATAACTGCATAACCGCCGGCTTGACCGCGCGGAACAATGGTAACTTTATGAACCATTTCAGCCTCATCTAGTACCAAACCAATCACTGTATGACCAGCTTCATGGAAAGCAACAATGTTACGTTCTTTTTCGGAAATAACACGGCTCTTTTTCGCCGGTCCAGCAATAACACGGTCTGTAGCTTCATCAATATCGGACATATCAATTTTTTTCTTATTTTGACGAGCCGCAACTAAGGCAGCTTCGTTTAATAAATTTTCAAGATCAGCACCTGAGAAGCCAGGTGTACGCATAGCAATGTTCTTTAGATTAACCGATTCATCTAAAGGTTTATTGCGGGCATGAACCTTTAGAACTGCCTCACGTCCATTAACATCAGGACGGTCAACAGTAATTTGACGGTCAAATCGTCCAGGTCGTAACAATGCAGGGTCTAGAATATCTGGACGGTTAGTTGCTGCAATAATAATGATGCCTTCATTTGCACCAAAACCATCCATTTCAACTAACAATTGGTTTAATGTTTGCTCACGTTCATCATGACCGCCACCAAGGCCGGCACCGCGTTGGCGCCCTACCGCGTCAATCTCGTCAATAAAAATAATACAAGGTGCATTTTTCTTTGCATTTTCAAATAAATCCCGAACTCGGGATGCACCGACCCCAACAAACATTTCTACGAAATCTGAACCACTAATAGAGAAGAACGGTACACCTGCTTCACCAGCAACCGCACGAGCTAGTAAAGTTTTACCCGTTCCAGGAGGTCCTACCAATAACACCCCTTTTGGAATGCGTGCACCTAGTTCTGCAAATTTCCGAGGGTCCTTTAAAAACTCAACAACTTCAACCAATTCCGCTTTTTCTTCATCCGCACCAGCTACATCTCTAAAACGAACCTTTTTCTTATCGTCGTTATAAAGCCTAGCTTTGGATTTTCCAAAATTCATTACTCGACTGCCGCCGCCTTGGGCTTGGTTAAGTAAGAAGAAAAATAAAATAAAAATAATCACAAACGGAATAATTGAGGTAAAAAAGGTAACCCAGCCGCTTGTTTCTTTAGCAGGCATGACTTCCACTTTGGAATCAGCATTTTGGATACTGTCTAGGATTCTCTCGCTGTTAGGAATATATGTGATAAACTTTTTGTCATTTTCTTCAAGCACACCGCGAACTTCAAAAACGCCTCGTTCCGGCTGCATAGAAAATGATTTAACCTTTCCATTTTCCAATTCCTGTACAAATTTATCATATGAAATATGATCGGTAGGCTCATTACTACCGTTAAAGAAACTTACAACGCCAATAATGACTAAAAATATTAATAAATAAAAGATGGTATTACGGAAAATCCGATTCATCTCTTACCTCCTCCCGCATAAACAAACTATATTAAATAGTATCATAGAAAATCTTGCTAATTCAAGGAATTACCACTCGTACAGGATTTGTAGATGGAAGGCAGCAATTTATACTACTTGCTGTATACTTCCGGTTTTAATACACCGATATACGGAAGGTTTCTGTATTTTTCCTGATAATCCAAGCCATATCCGACCACAAACGCGTCCGGAACAATAAAACCAACATAATCAGCCTGAATATCGCTTTTTCTTCCACTTGGTTTATCAAGTAAAGTCACGATTTTAATGGATTTTGCTTTCCGATAACGGAATAAATCAACTAAATAACTTAAAGTCAGCCCACTATCAATAATATCCTCAATAATAAGAATATCTCTTCCTTCAACAGATGTATCTAAATCCTTAAGAATTTTTACTTCTCCTGAGGAAACCATTGCATTTCCATAACTAGATACATCCATAAAATCCATTTCCAAGTAACAATCCATACGCTTTAATAAATCAGCCATAAATGGCATTGCACCCTTAAGAACACCAACAGCAAGAGGAAAACGATCCTTATACTCTTCTGTTAATTGTGCTGCTAACTCCTTTATTTTATTCTGAATTTCCTCTTCAGAAACTAATACCTTTTCAATATCTTGGTTCATCATTTATTTATCCCCCTAGATGATCATTGCTTATATGTGATTATTAAATAATGATTAGCTGATTTTTCTGTTCCTTCGAACGAAGATTTCTTTAAGCCAGGAAGCCAAATAATAGAGCCATCACCATTAGTAATGACAGGCCATTCATCTCGCTCAGAAAGCGGGATTTTTTGATCGATAAAGATATCTTTTATCTTTTTAGTCCCTTTCATCCCTTTTAATGTCATCCGATCTCCGGGCTTTCGTGTTCGAATAATGATAGGCCATTTAATCTTTTCTGCATTAAAGATCGCTTGATTTGGATGTATCCCTTGCAACCCCTGACTATTATATTGTATATGAATGACTGCTTCATTAGGCAGTGCGACCGACCCCGGTTCTTTTAATTCAAAATAATACTCTTTTTCCTTAAATTGGTGGAACTGAAAGGTTAAATCCAGATATGAGCGTATAACCCTCAAATTATTAGGAAAATAGAGCTCACCAGACGGTCCTCCATAATGGATTAAGTAAAAAATTTGATCAATATGTACGGCAGATAGTTCTGCTGTTTTCTCACGGTAAAGATAGTTTAATATTAGTTGAATCCCTCTTCTTTGTAAAGGTAAAGGCAAACTAAGGAGTTCCTGTATGTTAATCGTAATTTTTTGCTTTTCCCTTATTTTCATTACTTTATTCATTTTTTCTTTTGTTAATTCCTGAAGAAAAATTTCATCTATTTGTAGTTCTTCACTAAAGCGCTGAAAGTGTTCATGAACTTTATGGTTCTCCGACTTTAAAAATGGAAGGACTTCATGCCGAAATCGATTTCGGCTATAGATACCTTTCTTATTGCTTGGATCCATCCTCGGTGTAAGTTGATGTTTTTTGCAATACTCAAGAATTTCATCTTTGGTTAAACAAAGGAAAGGGCGAAATAAGGTACCAGAATGAAAGGATCTTGAAAATGGGATCCCTGCTCTTGCAGCTCCAGTACTCCCTCTTGTCAGCCTCATCAGCACTGTCTCGATTTGATCATCACCATGATGTCCCAGTGCCAAGAAGGTGGATTGATATTTATCCATTACCTTACCGTAAAAATCATATCTTGCTTCTCTGGCCGCAATTTGTGCGCTTTTTCCTTCTGCTTCCATAATTTCTGCCACATGAATCCTAGCCATTTCAAAAGGAATCTCGTATTGTTCACAAAAACGCTTGACAAATAATGCATCTTCAAAAGATTCTTTACCACGAAACATGTGATCTACGTGTGCAGCTATAATTGTAAGATTTCTCTTCCCTCTCTCTTTTTGTAAATAGTAAAGTAGCGCCAATGAGTCTGGCCCTCCTGAAACACCTACGACAATTTTCATGTTTTCAAGCTGAAAACAATGACGCTTTAGGAAGGCCTCGACCTTTGCTTCTAACATGTGAATACACTCTTTCCTTGAATCTTCATTATTTAGAATACCATTTATTATAACTTGCTATCAAAATATTGGCTTTCTAAAATATATGGGATTTCTTTCATACGAATTAGCAGTAAAAAAGTTTCATTATCACATTAATTTCATAAATATATACAAGCCATAACATACGCACAACACCATTCCGATAAGAAAAAATTCCATTAATCCACTCTTTCTCTTTTTCTTACGATAATCCTGTCGGCTGAGAGACGGATGATGGATGTTAAAACTTTTCTGTATTGTCTGTTTCATTGGTCGGGTCATTGCTTGTTTATTGCCTAAAGAAACATCTTTTGGACTATTGTTTATGATTGCTAATAAATCTCTCCTCATTTGACTTGCTGAGGAATAATGTCCTTGAAGCGCCTTTAAAAGCATTGGCTCATACCGTTTTAATTCCGGTTTTTGTCGAATTGCTTCTTTAAGCTGTTTGATTCCTCCTGTTGTTTTATTGAATCGTTTAGGATAAACGGTGTTAATCATAATCATCGCAGTGGCAAACAAATCATAACTCACCTCTGCCTTTCTTGACCCCAATCCCCAATAACCTCGGTCATAAAACTCGGTAAATTCTTTAATTGCTCTTCCCTGAATAGTCGTTCCTCCGACATCAATGCATCTAATTTTAGGAGGCGGTCCAGTGACAATTAAGTTTTCTGGTTTTAAATCGCCAAAAACCCAGCCCTTTTCATGCATTTTATCTAAATCACTTAATAACTGTAAAAATAAAATAGGTGTCCATACACTTCCATTTTCTTGAATAAATGTAAGTAAATCAGGTCCTTTTATATACTCCATTGCATAGAAGGAAATACGAACCTGATTTGTTTGCCAATCATCTACATCAAACAAAGAAGGTCCTAGGGCTGACCCCTGGACCTTTGCAAAAGATTTTAATACATTTACCTCAGAGGTGATGGACATACTATTATCACTCATTTTCAAAGCGACTTGAGTGTTATTATGCTTAGCAAGGTAGACCACCCCATTTGCTCCAAATCCCAATTCCTTCAGTATCTTATATTGATTGCCATGCCATCTCCCTTTTATTATCGTTCCAGGACTAACCTTACATTGATTCTTCCAAGTATGATTCATCATCATTTGTTAAATAGCTCCTTAATGACCGTTTTTGGTTAAACGAGGATAAGGCAGCCCTTATTGCCGGTCCAGTAGGGGTAATTCCTCCCGTAGACAGTTTCGAAAATATACTTGTCAAGTTTTGTAAGTTTGGCGTCCAATTAAGTAATTTTTCGACATCATTCTTTTTCCCAGGAAATACGAAAACAGCAAATTGATTTTCCCCTGTTCGGGCATTTAAACTTAACGACAGATCCAATAAAGCTTCCTTTACAGTTGGTAGCTTGTGTTTCATGCTTGCACTGGTGTCGACAAGAATCAACACATCCAATTCGACAGTTTCCCCTAACTCATCAACAACTTCCATTACCTCGCCTCTTTTTTCTGGAGGGAGATCTTCCATCGTTTGCGAGCGCCCCAAAATTTGCTGTAATTCTCTGTTTACAACCCCTTGTATGGTTTGATTCATTGCCTTTTTTGTCACCATTTGCACAGTTTGAGAAAGCTGCTGCGCATACACTATTTGGCTGACCCCTCCACCGGCCATCGCAATTCCTTCAATTTCAGCCATACCTTTTTCATCAATGACATCATGTTCCATGACACCGATCACATTAACTGTAATTCCTTGTTCTTTAGCAAGAGCCGCCATAGCAATTGGATCTTCACCATGATTAGAGCAACCATCCGTTATTAATAAAATTTGACGAATTTTCCCTGTATACATTACTCGTCCCTCCACACATCATATTGGTACCATTTTCGACGTTGTGGAGGGGTTTTATACATAATTGGCCTGTATTTACATAAAATAGTCCATTACGCTCTTTTCTTTACTTTCTGTATTGGAATAGATGCCCATTTAGGCGTATTATGTTTTATTTTCGCAACCATTACAGTCATATCATCATCGATAATATCTGATTTGGATCGAATTACTTCTTCTAAAATTAAATCAGCTACTTCTTGAGGATCATCGGTTTCTAGTTCTAACAGTTTTCGTTTCATCCATAAATCATAGTTTTCAACATGTTTCGGTCCTTCGAATACCCCATCACTCATCATAATTAACAAATCGCCGGCTTTTAACTGCTCACTGACAACATCCACTTCAAACTCTTGAAGAATCCCCATCGGTAAATTACTTGCTTGTATTTTAATAATTTTTTTCCCCCGTTTAATAAAGCTTGGAGTTGAACCGACTTTAAGGAACTTAGCAGAGGCATTTTTTAAATCAATCATAGCTAAGTCTAAGGTTGAAAAAATTTCATCGGTTGTTCGTAAAGAAAGAATTGAATTTACAGATTTAATAGCTAATGTTTCTTCTATTCCCGATTGAAGAATTTTTTGTAATAGTTGCAGTGTTTCCGTACTTTCATAATGGGCTCGTTCTCCATTTCCCATTCCATCGCTAATAGCGAGCGCCATCTTTCCAAATCCTAATTCAATGGTCGAATGGCTGTCACCAGATATTAAACCTCCATCCTTGGCTGCATGAGCAACCCCCGTTTCAACAGTAAATGCCTTTGAAGACCTAAAAACGGTATGGCAAAATCCATTTGGATAAGGAGCACATTCCTCCTTTTTCACTACAATGGTTTCTCCAAGAATATCGGAGAGCATCGGAGCAATGAGTTTTTCACACTCTCCATGTCCATTGCAAAATGGAACGGATATTTCAATATCGATATTACCTGGTTCAAGACTGTATATTTCTACATTTTCAATTTGAATTCCAAAACCTTGAATCGCCTCCATTATTTGTTCTTCCTGCTTGTAATAATTTTCCCTTTCTCTCTGAATTTCCTTGGCAAAGTTATTCATCACTTCCGAAACACCCATTAATTGGTCTGCCACCAATCTTCTACTCTCTTGCACTTTTTTCTTTAATTTTTGGTTAGCTTGATAGAAGGTTAACTCTTGACCAATTGTTTCATATACTTTCTTCGAACGAGAGCAGTGTTTCTCCCATTCCCTTCCCAACCGCAAAGAAACATTTCCATTATTTTGATCCATTTCATGAATAATTTCTTCCATATAGGCATAGGTTTTACTAAAGTTTTTTGCCCAACACTGTTCCTTTTTAAAACAGGTTTGACAAGTTTTCTCTGTTACATAGCTCATAAAGAAATCCAACTCCCGTTGGCTTTCATCTTCAAATGGCTCTGAATCCATCTGTGAAAAGCTTTTAGAAAGGGCTTGAAATACATTTGAAAATTGTGAAACACGTTGAGCCGTAACATCCCTCATTTTTCGCATATATTTTTGCTGTTCTGCTGTGTGTTCCGGGGTGCCTGGAATGTACTTAGCTAATCTGGATGTTAAAATTTGCGGTGTTAATAAAAATAATAATACGGCAACCGCGCTTTCCATTAAGGTCAGTTTTAAAGATCCACTCCCTTCACCGTACATTCCTATTAACAAAGTCGCAATGAATAAACCAATGGAAACTCCTATTTTCTTCCCTTCTTTTAATAATCCTCCTAAAACACCCGAAAAAGCCAATAAACTCATGTGATAGAAACTTGAAACACTTGCTAGGCTAAAAATAAGCCCCGTGACTACCCCTACAGTAGATCCCACTGTTGCTCCAGCGATAAAAGAAAATATTAAAACTAAATAACGGGACATTATATGTTCAATAGACAAATCGTAGACTTTCCAGCCAATCGTTCCAGTCATAATAGAAGCGAGCATAATAATTAAGCAAACGATTTCCTCTGTTTTTAATAATTGTCTTCGTTTATTAAAGGTTAAAAGAGGAATACTCTGTAAAAAAATCAGGGTTAGTATAAAAGCAAGGGATGCTTGAACTCCAATCATCATGGCATCATAAAGTGTTAGCTCCTTAGAGAAAATAAACGTCTCGGCTAACTTTCCCAACCCTAAAATAATACCAACATAGAAAGGTAATGCTCTCATTTCGTTTGAAATCCATTTACTACTGAGTCGAAAGATGACTAAAAAACTGAAGGTTATTACAAAGGTGAATGCGGCATTTGATAAAGAAAGGGTTGTAGCACCCGCAATTAATCCGATAAGGGCAAGTGGTGCCCGATCTTTTTTAATTAAATAAACAGATGCAAAAAAAGGAAGGCTAAATGGTGTCAACTTTGCCAAAATTAATGCCCGACCTAGCAAAAATCCAACAATTAATAAAAGGACTCCATTCTTAATAAAAAAGGACTCAAGCATTGTTTGAAATTTTTTTAAGCTTTTATTCATATCCCATTTTGATTTATGGAGCTTGACTTCCCCGATCGGTTCTATAAAACTAGCATGTGTCTTTTCCATAATCACACTCCCCATTCTTTCATCTTCGTTGAAATCTATTATAAGTTTAATAGATTCAAAATTTTGTCAAAATAGTGTGTCAATTCAAAAAAGTGTTCGACGGTTTTCACTAATTTCAATCAAATAATTTGATCTGCCCCTATTAAAAGCCAACCTTTTATCATTTTGTGGAACTAATTGACACCTTTTTTGGCTATTTGTATACGCCACATTTTTTTTCTGCAAATAAAAAAAGACAAGTCATCATGACTTGTCTTAAAACCTTGCTATATCTGTTAAAAAGTCAGCAGCAAGTTAACCACGTCTAGCTCCTCTTCCACCACGCTTAGACTCTGTATGTCGCTTTAAGGATGATAAACGATCTTCACTATCTTTTAAAAATCGAGCCATCTTTTGTTCAAATGATTCCATTCGATTTCGATCGTTTGCCCTTGCTTGACGCGGGCGTTGCGAGTGTGACTGCCTTCTTTCAGCTTCTGGTTTATCTTTTGCTTTTTTAATGGATAGCCCTATTTTCCCATCCTTTTCAACATTAAGGACTTTCACATCAACTTGATCGCCGACCTTTAGATGGTCATTAATATCCTTTACATAATTATCAGCAACCTCACTAATGTGTACAAGTCCTGTTGAACCATCCGGCAGCTCCACAAACGCTCCGAAATTTGTTATTCCTGTCACCTTTCCCTGTAACTTGCTGCCCACTTCAATTGACATAAAAAAAATGTTCCTCCTTAAAAATATAAAAAATCAAACTTATAACATATTATACAGAAAGGGAAATTTGAGTGTCAATAATGCTCCATATTGGTTCATTTTTCCTTCTTTTCCTTTTTTTCCTCTGGAATATTAAAAATAATTTCATTTTCATCTGAGAAAAAGTATTCTTTTCGAGCAAGTTTGGCGATATATTCATCATCATTCAATTTGATAATTTCTTCTTTTAACAAATCCTGTTCCTTTTTTAGCTCTTTAAGTTCATTTTCTAATTTTTTCTTCTGGGTAAGTTGTGCTTCCAATGTTTTGGTTTGGGAGAGATAACTAGAAATCATAAAATACGATATTATGCAGGCAAAAACCAAAAATACAGAAAGGCGTCTGGCGAGTAACTTCTTTTTTCGAGCTGAAGCAATTTCTGCATATTCTTTCTGCTGTACATAAGATGTCTGAATTTTAGATACATTACTTTTTCGTTCTGCTCCCATTTCCATGACCCTTTCTTACTCTTTTCTCTTCTTCCATTTATTAAACCACTTAATAATATTATTCCAGATTGGCTTTAGATTTCCTGCCGTTCTATTATATAACTTCTCGACGGAATTTTTAAGGTTTTTCGGCAAAAGTTTCCATAAAATTAAAAGAATCTTTTTTACAATTGATAATAATAGTTTAAGCACCCATATTAGTGCTTTTAATATAAATTTGCCAAGCGATAACATCCCTGTACTAACAGACATAACAATAAAGATAACAAATTGAACCAAACCAACAACTGGTTTGTAAATAAGAAGTTGGAAAGTTTTGCGGACTATTCGTGCGAATGCAATGGTTGTCCTAATTAAAAACTCCAAAAAACGAAGATAAAAATTTTTAAATAAACTCTGATAGGCAGCAAATCCGCATAATAAAGCCAGAAATATATAAAACCTTATTTCACCATTATTCACCAAGAATAATGCATAAAAAATAATTAAAGCTTGGATCACCCAAAACAGTAAATCATTCACAAACACGATCCAAGCTTTTCGTTTCGGCCGTTTTAAAAAACGTTGATACGTATCAAACAGGGCTCCAAATAAAGACCCCATCCCAACCATGGAAAGCATGGTAAGAAATTGAGTTGATAAGGTCATCGGAACAACTTGCTAAAGAATCCTTTAGCTTTCTCCCCATGGTGTTCATCTAAGTATACAAGATCAAAAATTTTCCCTTTAATTGAAACAATACCTTTTTCGACATCCAGATTTTTCATCTGTAAATTTTGACCTTTTATAGCTAAAAACCCCATGGATGTTTCCAACAAAAACTCCTCATTATCAAAGCTTTCCACTTGCTTCACACCCGTAATATCAAGAAATTTCCTACCTCTCATTATCACATCATGATCAGGAATACTACTTTTAGTTGGGTTCGTATCATAAAATTGGCTCATTTTCATCCCTCACAATCTTGTACAACCTTTTGGTACATGTTTATGTTATGGAGGGAGAAATTAGAACAGACTCATTCTAATCGGTCATCTGTATAACTAACCTTTTCTTCATTAATGATTGTGTACATTTCTGCCGCTTCTTCTTTCCGAGTTGTTTCCTGAATTCGTTCAATTCGTACAGTTATTTTTCTTTGTCCAAGCCTTAAAGTCAGTTCATCCCCTACTTTAACAGAGGTGCTAGCTTTAGCTTCCTTTCCATTGACTTCAATTCTGCCCTGGTCAGATACTTCTTTAGCTAACGTTCTTCGCTTAATTAATCTCGATACTTTTAAAAACTTATCTAGACGCATCTACTGATACCCCATTTCTATAGACCTTTTAATTTTGCTTCATCCCAATATTTATCAAGTTCTTCCAGTGTATGTTCTTCAAATTCCTTTCCGCTCTTCTCTACTTGTTTTTCAATGTATTGAAATCGACGGATAAATTTTTCATTTGTTTCAAATAATGCTTCTTCCGGATTTATTTTTAGAAATCTAGCTACATTTACAAATGCAAATAACAGGTCACCAAATTCTTTTTTTGCACGTGTAAGGCTACCTTCTGTTTGATCGAGCTCCTTAATGAACTCTTCCAATTCCTCCTTTACTTTCTCCAATGCAGGCATGATTTCCTCCCAATCAAAACCAACCTTAGCCGCTTTCTTTTGAAGTTCATAAGCTCGTAATAAATTTGGCAATTCCTTTGATACTCCTTCGAGGAAAGAGGTTTGTACCTCACCTTTTTCCTTCCGCTTAATTTCTTGCCAATTCTCGACAACTTCCTTGGCATCCTCTACCTTTATTTCACCAAAAACATGGGGGTGTCTGCGAATCATTTTTGCTGATAAGCCTTCAATGACATCTTCTATAGAAAAATAACCATCATCCTCGCCGATCTGGGCATGTAATAGGACTTGTAGTAAAACATCCCCAAGCTCCTCAATTAAATGGTCAATATCACCACTTGTAATAGCATCAATGACCTCATAAGTTTCTTCAATTAAATATTTTTTTAATGATTCATGAGTTTGTTCTTTATCCCAAGGACATCCATTCGGTCCTCTTAATTGAGCTATAATATCACGTAGTCTTGAAAATTCCCTCCATAATAGGCGATCTTCTTTAATTGGCGGTATATAGATAGATCTTAAGTTATTAATTGAGAGATTTCTATCTAATTCATAAAGTGGGACTTTTTCAATGCATTCATCCTGATTACCTGCTGACGTTACGATATAAACTTCATAATCATCAGGGTATCTTTCCATTAAACTAATCTTTACATCTGAAGCAACCAATTGGTCATACACCTGGCTGATGATGATATGCTGTGTCACTTGCAACTCGCTGGACCGAAATGAAGTTCCATCTATAAGCTGAAATCCTTCGATTGGATCGATCTTTAATGAAGCAAATAATGCATCGATAAAGCTCTGTCCACCAATGACAGAAATTTCAATATCTTCCTCTTCTCCTTTTTCCAGCAATAGCTGAACCGTTCGTTCGGCCACAAGTGGATGTCCAGGAACTGCATAAATAACTACTTCCGTTTTTGCTTTATCAAGCAATATTTGGACTATTTCTTGATACACATCTTCAAATTGTTCATGTTTTTCATAAACAGAATCAAAAGAAGTAAAACGCATCCCTTCACGAACCAAGTCTTGAACAACTGGATGTTCCTTCGTTCGTAAATAGACATGGTTTGCCTGCGTTAATTTCTTAAATAAACCAAACTGAAGCTGGTTTATATCACCTGGACCTAACCCAATCAGTTCAATTTTTTTTCCCATCTTACCCTCTGTCCTTTCGAGCTAAAAAATAAATAAGTTTACTTCCTAGAGGGAATAACGCCAATTCTTCCTCCAAGAACACCCTTTTCCTAATAATGATAAATGTAAAAATCATTGCTCCCAAACAAACTGCACTAAGTGATTGAAATGCAACAGTGAGACGACTAATCGATCCTAGAGTAGCAATTATAAATTCAGATATGAACAAATATCCTTTTAAAACGAACACCATCACTATTGCTGCTGTAAAGACTACACCAAAAAAACGCACAGATACAACTGGAATAGGTACTAACTTTTTCAAATAAAAAAATAGTAGGAACGTAATTATTCCAAGAGTTATAACGGTCGAAACAGCAGCCCCCATAATTCCATAGTCTGGGACAAAAAAGAGATTCAACCCGTATTTGATCGGTAACAAGGACGTTATGATAATAGCCGGAAAAATAAGGCGGCCAATTCCTTGCATTATTGATATTATCGTTATAATGACCGAAGTAAATAGAATGGCGAAAGATAAGACCCCCAAAACAGGGGAACCTAATTCATTCTCAAACAACATTCTATTGGCCGGTCTTATGATGGCCCATAGACCTGTGGAAGCTCCTACACCAATAACAATGCTCACCTTAATAGCTAATTGAATTTTATGATATAAAAATTCCGGTTTGGTACCCAACCGCTCACGAGTAATAAGCGGGACAAGGGTTAAAGACATGGAAGTGGCTGCCACTGTTCCTAATTGGATGAATGGCTGCCCCCGGTCAAATACTCCTTTTAAACCTTTGGCCATTTCACTTTTTATTCCACTAGCAATTAGTAACGAATGAAGATTTAATGCATCCGCCAATTGTATAAAAATGAGTAACATACCACTAAGACAAATGGTTAGTCCTTGATAGGTAAGAGCTATTATCAATTGTTTAACATATTGACTATTATTTTGAAGCATTCCTTTTCTTGGAGCAACTAATTTCCATTCTTTACGAATCCATAAAAACATAAACAAAAGGATTACAGAAATGACACTTCCTGTAACCGATCCAACCATAGCTCCGCCGCCAACAAAATAAAGTGATTCTCCTTTGAGCATGAATAAAAAAGATAGGAAAAGAATAGTCACCACTCTAGTGGATTGTTCTCCTACCTGAGATAATGCTGTAGGGACCATATCCCCCATACCTTGAAAATATCCACGTAACACGGAAACAATAGGAAAAATTAAAAATACAATGGAAACTACTCTAATCAAGATATATAAATGAGGGTCGTCCATCCAATAGGCAATTTGATTTGCTCCAAAGTAAAGGAGCAAAAAGCAAATAAGACCGAAAACCTGTAAATAACAAAAGGAAATAAGAAGAAGTAGCCTCGACTTTTCATGATTCCCTTCTTCCTTCTGTTCGGCATATAATTTTGATATCACAACGGGAAAACCAGTTGTAGCCAATACAACAGCTATTCCATAAAACGGATATATTTGCTGATATATATAAAACCCGATATCTCCAACAATATTTTGAAACGGAATTCGATATAAAGCACTTAATATCTTCACTATGATTGCAGCAATTGTTAAAATAAAGGCCCCTTTAAACAAAGCCTTTGATGGATTTTGATCCTCCATTCCTTCACCACCAACAATAAACTCCAAAACCTAATTATAACATGAAAAAAGGCAGCCAGCGCTGCCTTTTCTCATTGTCATATGTTTGCTGCCTAAGTTAAGGCGCATTCATTTCTTATTGTTCCATTTGTCTTGCAAGGAAACCAGCTGCTGTTTCAACAGCCTTTTGTTCCACTTCACCCAACGTTCCTTCTTTTGAAAATATAATAACTGCACCTATTGGATCCCCATTTGCAATAATAGGTCCAATAGTATAAGATGAAACAGATTCATCATGACCATCTACAAGGGCAACATCACCTTGCTGTGTAACAAGAACCGAGTTTCGGTCTTCCATTGTTTTTTCAACAAGCTCGCTAATATTTTTATTTAAATAATCTTTTTTTGAACCACCAGCCACGGCAATATACGAATCTCTGTCACAGATTAAAACAGGGTTACCGAGACTGTCAAATAGGGCTTCAGCATATTCTTTGGCAAAATCGCTCAGTTCGCTGATTGGTGAATACTTTTTCAAAATCACTTCCCCATCCCGATCAACAAAGATCTCTAATGGATCCCCTTCTCGGATACGCAAAGTTCTGCGTATTTCTTTGGGAATAACAACACGACCCAAATCATCGATTCGACGAACAATTCCAGTTGCTTTCATCCAATGTTGCCTCACTTTCATCTGATGATTTTTCAAATTTGGAAGTGACAATATTTCTATTCACTACCAACTTTGAACTTAGTATCTTTCATCTGGAAAGTTCTATACACATACATCATATTTTTTTCACAGATTCGGGAACAGTTTCCACATTTCGAGGTAGATCCTTATCATCATTTACTATTTAACCGAATTTGCTTGTTCGCGCTTGGCCATTGGAATTCCCTTTATCATTTCAAAAATGATATGAAGCCACTGGGCTGTTTCATATTCTTTTGTATTCACCACAATTTTGAGCTTACGCCCCTCCATCCCAGGAGTTACAGATCGACCATATTTATTGCCGATATAAAACAGCTTACTACCATCTAGAGTAGCTGTAACTTCCTCATTAATTAAGATCGTTACTTTCTCTTTCATTTGTTTAATTTGTTCAACACCGTTTTGGATTGCATAAACCTTCATTTCAGCAATTTGAAAAAGGTAGGAAACTTCATCCGGATATTCACCAAAACGATCCAGCATTTCTGATTGAAGTTCTTCCACTTCTTCCAGTGTGCTTGCCCCTCTAAATCGTTTATACATTTCAATTTTTTGATGCCCATCTTTAATATAGGAATCTGGGATATAAGCATCAATTTCAAGATCAATTTCGACAGAAGGTGGAGCTGTTGTCTTAAGTTCTCCCTTTCTTTCTTCAATTGCTTCTTTTAACATTTGTGAATAAAGATCAAATCCGACAGAATCAATGAACCCGTGCTGCTGGGCTCCTAGTAAATTACCAGCTCCCCTAATGGACAAATCACGCATGGCAATTTTAAATCCAGAGCCTAACTCCGTAAATTCCTTAATGGCTTCCAGACGTTTTTCAGCAACTTCAGTTAGCACTTTATCCTTTCGATAAGTAAAATACGCATAAGCAATACGATTAGAGCGACCGACTCGACCCCGAAGCTGATACAGTGTAGAAAGCCCCATGCGATCAGCATCATATACAATCAAAGTATTTACATTTGGAATATCAACACCCGTTTCTATAATAGTCGTGCTGACTAGGACGTCATATTCTCCAGCTAAGAAACTGAGCATGACCGATTCCAACTCGTTTTCAGACATCTGACCATGAGCGTAAGTAACACGTGCATCTGGTACCAGCATAGAAATTTCCTCTGCTTTACGCTCAATATCTTCCACTCTGTTGTATAGGAAATAAACTTGTCCGTCACGGGCAAGCTCGCGTTCAATGGCTTCTCTTACCAATACCCCATTATATTCCATCACATAAGTTTGAACCGGGAATCGATTTTCTGGAGGTGTTTCAATCACAGATAAATCACGAACTCCAAGCATCGACATATGAAGAGTTCTTGGGATCGGTGTCGCTGTCAAAGTTAAAACATCTATATTTGTTTTTAACTTTTTAATCTTTTCTTTATGGGTAACTCCAAACCTTTGCTCTTCATCAATAATTAACAAACCTAAATCATGGTAAACAATATCTTTTGATAACAATCGATGGGTTCCAATCACAATATCAACTGTACCCGCTTTTAAACCTTTAATGGTCTCCGTTTGCTGTTTTTTCGTTCGGAATCTGCTTAATAGACCAATATTGATTGGATAATCTTGAAATCTCTCCCGTATCGTCTCATAATGTTGCTGCGCCAAAATGGTTGTCGGAACCAGAAATGCTACTTGTTTTCCGTCCGCAATTGCCTTAAATGCGGCACGAATCGCGACTTCTGTTTTTCCATAACCTACATCCCCACATAAGAGCCGATCCATTGGCCGTGGTCTTTCCATATCCTTTTTAATTTCATGAATAGAACGTAGCTGATCTTCTGTTTCACGATAAGGAAAAGATGCTTCAAATTCCCGCTGTAAATCTCCGTCAGGTGAATAAGCAAATCCAACAGCCGCTTCCCGTTCTGCATACAACTTAATAAGATCATCTGCAATATCTTCCACAGATGATTTGACTTTTTTCTTAACCTTCTTCCAATCACTGCCTCCAAGTTTATAAATCTTCGGCTCTTTCCCTTCTGAGCCCACATACTTTTGGACAAGGTCAATTTGTTCGACTGGCACATATAGTTTATCTGTTCCTTGGTAGCGAATATGGAGATAATCTTTATGGATACCGTTAATGACAAGCGTCTCAATTCCTAAGTATTTGCCAATTCCATGATTGACATGAACCACATAATCCCCAACTTTAAGCTCCGAATAACTTTTTATTCGCTCCGCATTGGAAAGCTTTTGACGGCTTTTGGATTTCTTCACGCGCTTACTAAAAAGCTCTGCCTCAGTAATCACTGCAATTTTCTGGATCGATAGTTCAAAACCTGATTGCAGATTTCCCTTCATAATCTGAATCTTTCCAGGTAAGAGCAGCTGGCTTTCCGTAACTATACCGGCATCAATTTCATAGTCCTCTAAAACCCGCTCAAGCTTTTTAACCCTCTCTTCATCTGGTCCAAGAAATAAAATCGAATAATTACTTTTTTTCCATCTTTCAATCTCTGCTTTTAACAAATGCATCTGACCATGGAAATTTTGCATCGGTTTGCAAGATATATTAATAATATTTTGCGGACTTGTATTAGCTACATGTCGCAAGAACAAAGACATATAAATAATCGGGAATTCCTTTTTTCGTAAAAAAGTTTCGAGATTATGGGATATTTGTAAATCATGAATAATCTGTCCCTCGCCTAAAAGAGAGGTGTACCATTCAGCTTCCTCTTTCTCAAGAGATTCATTCATCTCTTGAACCCGGCTGATTTCATCAAAAATGACTAAACCTTCCTTTGGAAGATAGTCTAGTAAACTATTAGATGGATTGTATGCCAAGGAAAGATATTTAAATACCTGTTCCGGTTTTTGGCCGTTTTTCAACTGCTCCAGCTCATGACTAATATTTTGAGAGAGCTGCATTTTTGATTTATCGTCTTTTAATTTTTTCAAACTTTTGGCTAAGCCTTCTTCTAACCCTTCGATTATGCTCTGGTAATTCTCAGGCTCCAACAGCACTTCTACCGCTGGACCAATCAAAACTTCCGTTACCTTCTCTCGAGAACGCTGATCTTCAATGGAAAAATAGCGTATAGATTCTATTTCCGTATCAAATAATTCAATTCTTAATGGATTTTCCTCTGTAAGAGGATATATATCAATAATTCCACCTCTTACACTAAATTCACCAGGTGTTGTCACCATTTCTCCCCGAACATATCCCATTTGGACAAATGCATGGAGAATTTGTTCAATATCTAAGTCTTCCCCTACTTTTAATGACAGTTGGTATTTTTGCCATAATGACTTAGGAGGAAGTATTTTTTTCAATCCAGCTATTGGGACAATTAAAACTCCACGATTTTGATTACACCAATAATTTAATGCCTCAATCCTCTGAGCTCTTAACTCAGGACTAGCTATGCTCATTTCCGCAGCAATTAATTCATTAGCCGGAAAAAGAAACACTTCTTTTTCATTTAATAGATTAGCAATATCATCATAGAGTTTTTGTGCTTGCAATAGATTATGAGTAACAACCATAATCGGCTTCTTGGTTCGTTCGTAAATGGCAGCAGTTAGTACCGTTCTAGATGATCCTGATAGACCTGCAATCAGCTGTTCCTTCAACCCTTCTTCCAATCCGGCTATCACGGAATCAATCTCTTCCTGCTGCAAGAATAAAGATTTTAACCCTTTCAAGGATTCTCCTCCTCCCTTTTGTATTTTCCCAGGTGATTTTTTAAATAGAAAAATGCTTTGGAGACGTTCCAAAGCTAAGTTTAATGAATTATAAAATCATATTGATGGTAATCTGGATTTCGCTCTAAAGCTTCCTGACAGTCTTCGCAAATAGCTTTTATATGAATATTACCTAATGAATCATAGGTAACCATTTCCAGTCTTTCTTGCTCTGTTAATTTATGAAGGCCTAATGTCTCAGAGTGAATGGATGTTTGCTCAATGGAACCGAGTTTTGTGCCACAATGACGGCAATGGTAATGGATGGCCATAGGATCCCTCCTGCATTTCGATTCAATATTTAGTATGAACCTTAACGGAGGAACTTATACAACTTGGTTACCCTTTCATTTCATTTGTTTATTACGATTTTGCTTTATTGTATGAAACGATTCCTTGTAACATACCTAAAACTACTATTACCAATTATATCAAATCATGAATTATAATCATTCATTACTTGCAAAAATGGCCGATCTAGCCATGCTTCGCAAGCATCAGCACTTTTTATCACGGTTTCTTTCACAATTGCTTGTTCTTCAGGTCGGAACTTTCCTAAAACATAATCAGGAACACTCATTCCGGCCGCTGGACGGTCAATTCCAATTCGTATCCGATTAAAGACTTGAGTACCAAGATGAGACACAGTTGACTTTATGCCGTTGTGTCCACCAGGGCTTCCTTTTTGTCGAAGACGAATTTTGCCAACCGGTAAATCAAGATCGTCGTAAATGATAAGGACATCTTCCAAATCAATTTGATAATAATCAATTACCGCTCTTATGGATTCGCCAGATAAATTCATATATGTTAAAGGTTTTAATAGTAATACCTTTTGCCTTTTCCAATGTCCGATGCCATACATTCCTTTAAACTTAGCGTAATTTAACGGTATATCCCAACGTTTGGATAGCTCGTCAATCACTTCAAAACCAATATTATGTCTTGTATTTTCGTATTGCTTCCCAGGGTTACCTAACCCAACTATTAATTTCATAGGGGTCCCCAACTCCTCTTCCTGTTTAGCCAGCCTCTTAAACAACATTTTTAACATGTTTACTCCCATAATGAATAAAATGCAATAAAAGACGTAACCAAATCAGGTTACGTCTATTTTTATTCTTTCCCGACAGGTTCGGTTTCTCTTCCTTCTTCATTATCAGGATGACCGCCTTCTTGCTGTTCACCTGCGTTAATTTCCTCTTCCACTTTAGGAGGCAAAATAGAAGCAACAACTTCGCTCTCCTCGTGATTAATCGTCATTCCCATGGTAGGAATATCTCTAACATAAAGGGTTTCACCAACTTGAAGATTCGAAATGTCCACTTCGATTTGCGGTGGGATGTTATCCGGTGTAGTGGTAACAGATATTTGGTGCAGCGGCTGCTGAAGGACACCTCCATCTTTTACACCGATAGCATCTCCAACCAAGGCCAATTTAACATCAACTGTTATTTTTGAGGATTTATCAACGGCAAGAAAATCAACGTGAATGATTTCTCTTTTGATCATATCCTCTTGGTAGTCTGATAAAATAACATCCTGTTTATTGCCATCAACATCTAAGGAAATGACTCCATTTCTGCCGACTGCCTTTATGGCTTTCGTAAAATCAGCTGAGCTGACAAACACAGGCTTACTTTCCACCTTAGCCCCATAGACAATAGCAGGAATGTTTCCAGTCTCCCTAATTTTCTTTAATTCTGAACGACGAAGATTTTTTCGCTCTTTTGCTTGTAAAACAGCACTCATACAAGTCACCTTCCTTTTTATTCATCTATATAAAATGCCCTAAAAAAGGAAGGTCTAAACGTTTTTTAGCGTAAAATCCTAATATATTTACAGGAGGATATGAACCTGTCTAACTTGATTTTTCTTCTATTTTAATCAAACAGTGTGCTGACAGACTGCTCTTCATGGATACGAATAATAGCTTCACCAATAAGCGGTGCTACTGACAAGCTAATAATTTTTTCAATTTTCTTTTCCTCTGGAAGGGAAATAGAATTAGTTACAACTAACTCTTTAATCTTTGAATTTTGAATCCGTTCAATTGCAGGGCCAGAAAGAACCGGATGTGTACAACATGCATATACTTCTTTTGCCCCGTTTTCGACTAAGGCATTTGCTGCTAAGGTGATCGTTCCAGCTGTGTCAATAATATCATCGATTAAAATAGCAATTTTTCCTTCAATATTACCAACGATGTTCATGACTTCAGCCACATTTGGTCTTGGACGGCGTTTATCAATAATAGCAATTGGCGCTTTTAAACGTTCCGCCATTTTCCTTGCTCTTGTAACACCACCATGGTCTGGAGAAACAATCACAACATCGCCACTTAGTTCTTTGTTTTTAAAATAATCAGCTAAAATAGGAACACCCATCAAGTGATCAATTGGAATATCAAAAAATCCTTGAATTTGTGGTGCGTGTAAATCTAGACAAAGGACACGAGTCGCACCAGCAGTCTCTAGCAAGTTAGCCACTAATTTTGCTGTAATTGGTTCACGAGCACGCGCTTTGCGGTCTTGACGGGCATAGCCATAGTAAGGCATGACAATATTAATGGTTTTCGCAGATGCACGTTTTAACGCATCAATCATAATTAATAATTCCATAATATTCTCATTTACCGGCTGGTTGGTAGACTGAATGACAAAAACATCGCATCCACGAATGCTTTCCTCGATATTAATTTGAATTTCTCCATCACTAAATCTCGTTACAGAACATTTTCCAAGCTCGACTCCAATCACTTTGGCAATTTCTCTTGCCAAAGGCATATTGGAATTTAAACTAAATACCTTTAAGTTTGGGTCTAAATATTGATTTGACATGAGGGCCCTCCATTAATTTTGCTTATTTCTTTAAGTTAAGCTTATCAACATAATTTTCCTTATTCACTTGGTGCGCACGAGCTATAGATAAAGCATTACCAGGGACATCTTTTGTAATTGTCGAACCAGCTGCTACATAAGCTCCTTTTCCTATTGTAACTGGCGCTACCAAATTGGAATTACAGCCAACAAAAACATCATCTTCAATTTTGGTTAAATATTTATTTTTTCCATCATAATTTACGGTAATGGAACCACAACCTATGTTTACATTACTGCCGACCTCAGCATCGCCTATATAACTGAGATGGGAGGCTTTGCTTCCATTTCCGAATTTAGCTTTCTTAATTTCAACAAAATTACCAATTTTTACGTCATTATAAATAGCAGATTCAGGACGAATATGAGCAAATGGCCCAATATTCACTCTTGAACCAATTTCACTCTTATGTGCCACCGACTGACGGACCACAGTTTCATCACCGATTCTGCAAGAATCGATTTCGGAATGAGGGCCAATCTTACAGTCTGAACCAATGATGGTTTTTCCTTTAATCATTGTGCCAGGGTAAATTATTGTATCTTGTCCAATTTCAACCTCAGCTTCAATATACGTATTAACAGGGTCAATAATGGTTACTCCATTACGCATATGACTTTCATTAATACGTAATCGCATAATTCTTTCAGCTTCTGCTAATGCCACACGATCATTAACACCCAGTGTTTCCTCGAAATCTTTTGTTTGAAAGGCTGTAACAACTTCACCTTGTTTTTTCAAGATTTCAATTACATCAGGGAGATAATATTCCCCTTGGGCATTATTATTAGAAACTTTCTTTAATGCTTCAAACAAGGCAATATTATCGAAGCAATATGTTCCAGTATTTATTTCTTTAATCATACGTTCTTCTTCTGATGCGTCTTTATGCTCAACAATTTTTTCTACATAACCGCTTTCATTACGAATAATTCGACCATATCCTGTAGGGTCATCAATGCTTGCAGTAAGAATAGTAGCCTTCGCATGTGACTCAACATGATGCTTAAATAATGACTCCATTGTTTCTGCTTTAATTAATGGAGTATCGCCACACACAACAATCGTAACCCCTTCTTTTCCTTCAAGCAGTTTTGCCGCCTGCATTACAGCATGGGCAGTTCCAAGCTGTTCCTCTTGAAGGGCATAGTGGCTGGCCGTACCCAATTGTGCTTTAACCTTTTCCGCACCATGGCCAATAATAGTTACAATTTCCTGTATATCTAAACTTCTAACTTGGTCCACTACATGCTGAACCATTGGTTTTCCGCATACGGGATGCAGCACTTTGTAAAGCTTTGATTTCATCCGCGTTCCTTGTCCAGCAGCTAAAATCACAGCATAACGATTAGACATGGACGTATCCTCCAATTATTATCCTTATTACCTTTTTATCCATTGTAAATATTAACGTAAACGAGGATGCATTTCAAGGAATGTTCTAATTGTGTCTAATATCGGAATATTGTGTTTTTTGAGGGGGATGGAGGATAAAATAAGGGGAATTTAAACACAATAAAAAGAGCCTTACTTAGAAGAAAGGCCCTAGTTGTTTAATCCTTAGGAAGCTCCGGCTTCTTCAAATTCTACTTCTAATTCACCTAAACGGTGGTACTCAGCCAATACAGCTTCTTGGATTTTGCCGCGCGTACCTGAGTTGATCGGATGTGCAATATCACGAAATTCACCATCAGGAGTACGTTTACTTGGCATCGCCACAAATAAACCATTGTTACCGTCAATAACACGGATGTCGTGGACAACAAATTCATTATCTAATGTAATTGAAGCGATTGCCCTCATACGACCATCGGTATTTACGCGGCGTAATCTTACGTCTGTTACTTCCATGTGCTCACACCCTTTTTAGAAATCTAGTAATTTAAATTCAACAACTTTTTTAGATTTCCTTCTTTATATTCAAAATTTTTTAAAAAACGGGTAAAAAAGTGAGCGTTTGCATGAATGACCATTTAAACTTTTATAAAAGTAACAATAAATTATACCAAAATTAGAATTCTAATTATTTAATAAGTGCAATAACTTCGATTTCTACTAAAACATCCTTTGGTAAACGTGCTACTTCTACACAAGACCTTGCCGGTTTATGTGTGGCAAAATATTCGCCATACACTTCATTGACAGCAGCAAAATCATCCATATTCTTAATAAAGACAGTTGTTTTTACAACCGTTTCTAATGAAGCGCCTGCTTCTTTTAAAACAGCTTTAAGGTTACGAAATACCTGATGCGTCTGTTCTTTTATATCACCAGTAACTAATGTACCTTCTGCAGTAAGTGGAATCTGTCCGGAGCTAAAGAACAAATTATTTACTACTACTCCTTGAGAGTATGGACCAATGGCTGCTGGTGCTTCTTTTGTTTGGATCGTTTTCATCATTCATTCCTCCATTATTTATCAAAATAATTTCCTATTTGAACATTAATCTTTTTTTCTTTTACATCCACATCAGATAATTTAACAAGTGATAAATAATCATCCACTAAACGTTCTTCTGTTTTCTCAGCTTCTACTAATACAGCAATACCAGCTACTTGCGCATCAAATTCCTCAAGCATATTCATCATACCCATTACTGTACCGCCAGCTTTCATAAAGTCATCAACAATAAGGACATTCTCTCCCTGCTTAATACTCCGTTTCGATAATACCATTGTTTGAATTCTTTTCGCTGAACCGGATACATAATTGATGCTTACAGTCGGTCCCTCCGTCACTTTACTATCTCTTCTTACAATTACGACAGGGACATTTAACTGACTGGCAACTGCGTAAGCTAAAGGAATTCCTTTTGTTGCTATCGTCATAACCACATCAATTTTCTTTTCTGAATAGGCAGAGGCAATGATCCGTCCAGCTTTTTGCACCACTTGAGGACTCCCCAAAATATCCGTTAAATATAAATAACCTCCAGGCAGCAGACGTTCAGGATCGGCAATTAACTTACATAATTCATTTACAAAAGGCTCCGCTTCCTCTTTACTTACCTTAACAAAAAATTTCACACCACCAGCAGCACCGGGTACTGTTTGGAGCGTCCCAATCCCTTGCTTTTCCAATGTTTCCTTCACAATAGCCAAATCCTCACTTATTGAGGATTTAGCAGAAGAATAGCGCTCAGCAAAAAACGTGAGAGGCACTAGCTGACGAGGATGGTCAAGAAGATAGCTGGTCATATCAATCAGACGTTCACTGCGGCGAAATTTCATAACAATCCTCCAAAACCGAATATTCTATTAAAAGAATACTATTATTGTGCGCCTTTAATCAAGTAAATGCCGCTCACCTAGCATCCTTACTGCAAAAACTTGATCACAAAAACCTCTAAGGCCATTATAGATACGATGCATTCGTGAATCATGCTGGACTAACCCAAATACGGTTGGACCACTTCCACTCATTAAAACAGCATCGGCACCAAATCGTTTCATTTGTTCTTTAATTTGTGCTACTTCAGGATGAAGTTTCAATGTAACATCCTCTAACACGTTTCCTACGTAATCACAAACCTTTTGATAATTCGTTTGTCGAATTGCATCAACCATTTCAGCAATATTTGGATGATGAACCTGATTTACATCCAATCTTTTATATACTTCTGAAGTTGATACACCAATAAATGGTTTGGCAAGGATAACCCAGCAAGTTGGCGGAGCAGGTAGTTCAGTGATGATCTCTCCTCTTCCTTTTGCCAAAGCCGTACCTCCATAGACGCAGAAGGAAACATCCGAACCAATTTCACTCCCTAATTCCGCCAACTCATCCAAGGTCAATCCAAGATCCCACAATTTATTCAAACCTCTTAAAGTAGCAGCAGCATCACTACTTCCTCCAGCCAATCCAGCAGCAACAGGGATAGTTTTTTCAATTGAAATCATCACGCCTTTTTTGACGTTAAATCGTTCCTTTAATAGTTGAGCGGCTTGATAGGCCAAGTTGCGCTGATCATCTGGGACATATCGATTATGAGAAAGAATACGTATTTCATTCTGATTTAATAAGGTAAGTTCAACCCGATCGGCTAAGTCAATCGTAGTCATAATCATTTCAACTTCATGATACCCATCGGGACGTTTATATAAAACATCCAAAGCTAAATTAATTTTAGCTGGTGCTTTTACTAAAAGCTTCACGCTTGTCCACCTACTTTTAACAATATCGGTCCAAACACCTAAGTGTCTGCGTGTTCTGACTTCAATTTCCATATATTGTCCTATTTTACCACAAAATGATAAATGTAAGACCTATGTATGAAGAGACCCTGTCAAATTTAATATTTTATCATTAGTTTTTTCCGGATTAAAGCTTTCACCATGGTTTATAAATAAAAAAGTCAGGCCTGGAACCCCCAGACCTGACCTTACTGTGGAAGATTGTTTGTGTTTAAACGTGAATGCTTAGGAATTTCTTTTAGCTAATTGTTGTTCAGCAAGTTCAATGGCCCGCTTTACCATATTTCCTGCATCCTTAGCCCGGATGCCTCCCCATCCTTCTTTTTGGACGACATCATAAAAACCAAGGTCTTTAGCAAGCTCTTCTTTAAATTGACTGGACATTATTCCTCTTCTTCTACCCATCTAAACAACCCCTTTCCTTCCACAGTATTCTTAGTATGGAGTCAACATCAGATTATATCCTAAATTAGCCCCTTTAAATAATGACAGGCAGTAAACAAATGTTTACTGCCTGTCATGCTTATATTTTAACTTAACGCTGCATTTCCTGTTGTATCTTCGTAAAACGTAATTTGAACGGTTTCTGTTAAAACATCTGCATAGCTATAGGAAACACGTTCAAAAGCATTTTCATCCTGATCCAATTCAACAACGAAAACAGATGGATAGGTTTCAGCAAGTATACCTGATCGTTCAATGGTTTTGCGTCTTCCTCCGTTTGCCTTCAATAACAACCTTTTACCTAAATTCGAATCAAGAGACTTCTTAATATCCGCCAAGGTTTTTGTCATTCGGTCCACCTCACTATGTAAAGTATAACACACTGACAAAACTCTGTCAAACAAAAATATAAATTATATCAGTCCGACAAAAAGATTGTCAATAATTTTTCTTCTGTTTTTTATGCTAAATTGCAACATTTGTAGCGTAACCGTAATGGTAGTGAAATATGTATAATTAGGAAAAATAAGCACAAGCTTATTCTTCCTGAACTGGATTGTATGGCATTCCGATGCGAAGCATCCCTCTTGTTTCAATACCGCCCATACCTTTTTCTCCTGTTAACGTATTTCTTAAAACATCCCAAACATGAATTCTTTCCATAAAGGGGGTAAAACTGATTTTGGCTACAATATATACGGGATCAAGAGCATGAATATTTATTCTAGAAGGAGAGCTAGCAAAGTTTGCACCCGCATGAATAAGTGATTCAAAATGTGATTGGCAAGCTCCAGCAAAAATGACTAATTGGTCCAAATGGGGAACTTTTTTCCGAGCTTCTTTTACAGTCTGTACGAAATGTTTAGAATGACGGTAAGCATTAATGTCTGACATTTTTCCTTTTGTTTTTGAATAGGCATCATGCCCGGTAATGACAAGGATATCCGGTCGATAATAATCCATAAGACTACTTATTTTCAGTGGCATTTCTTTTTCGTGACAATGTATACCTAACACAGGAACCCCAAATTTTTTATATAAATCCATACATTTCTTTAAATAGGCGGGATCACCATCTAAATGCAACACTTTTCCTGGCATTTGAAAATAATTGTTCTGCTTTACATACCCGTTTGTTGCCTCATATTGCTGTCTTTCTTTTAATAATTCAACATCTTGCTCGAAAAGCTTTAACGACTGCTCCTCAAGTGTTCGAGCCTGCTCTCTGAATTTTGACCTTTGATTTTTATTGATTACGATTAAATCGTGATATGGTGCATCAGCAACAAGGCGAAAATCTTCCCCATATAAACTCACCATTTTCTGGCCGCCAATTTGTTGTATATCAATAACCCGAAACAAAATATCACAGTTATAAGAACGTCTACCGACTAAATCCATTATTTTTATTTCCATTGCTGTCACTCCAATAAGACCAACAAAAAAGGTCTTAATATATAAAGTTTCTCTCTAGGCTATGCAAAAGGAGATGTCCATGTGAAAAAAATGGAGACTTAGTCGTATCTTTAAAAGGTATTCCTTCCCTCCGCCACTTTGTTACTTCCAAAAAAAAATAGACCTTTTTAACAGGTCTAATGAAAGTACCGATATAAAGCGTCACTTAATCGGGCAAATTCCTCTAGTGTCAATGTTTCTCCTCTTCTAGACGGTTCAATTCCACTGCTTTCTAAAGCTGTGAGAATGTCTTCTTTCTTTTGCTTGCCATCCGGTAGCTGGCTTGTTAAATTATTTAGCAAAGTTTTTCTTCTTTGAGCAAAGCTCGCTTTGGTTACCATGAAAAAGAATCTCTCATCCTCGACCTTTACTGCCGGGGTTTCTCTTTTTGTCAACCGAATGACTGCAGAGTCCACATTTGGCTGAGGAATAAAAACGGTCTTAGGGACGGTCATCACTGTTTCTGCTTCTGTATAATACTGTACAGCAATGGAAAGAGAACCATAGTCCTTTGTTCCGGGCTTTGCCGATATTCGATCAGCTACTTCCTTTTGAAGCATACAGACAATTCCTCGGATTGGCAGATGATCTTCTAAAAGCTTCATGATGATTGGCGTTGTCACATAATAAGGCAAATTAGCAACAACCATCACATCCTCTATGTGTTCAAATTCTTGAGACATTACCTTTTTTACATCTGCCTTTAATACATCTTGATGAATAATTTTTACATTTGAATAGGGGGATAAGGTTTCCTCCAAAATGGGGAGAAGTCTCTGATCAATCTCAAAAGCAACTACTTTTTTGCTTGAACGGGCAAGATGTTCTGTCAGCGCTCCAATACCTGGCCCAATTTCAATGGCTCCAGATTCCTCCCCAAGCTCCGCAAAACTGACGATTTTCTTTAATATATTGGTATCTATTAGGAAATTTTGTCCTAGACTTTTCTTAAAGGAAAACCCATATTTCTCTAAAATATCCCTTGTTCGTACAGGGGTAGCTATATCTCTATTCATTTTCTCCCTCCTGCTGGAGTACTTGTACAAGTGCCTCCAAAAATTCCTGTTTGCTAATTTGAAACATCATTAATCGCTTATGCAGCTGTTTTCCATTGGTATACCCTATTTTTAGTAGCTCTCCTAAACGAATCCTTCTTTCCTTTGCTCCTTTACCGGCAATCAGACCGGCAGCTATTAAATCTTCCTGGGTTATTTCTTCAACAGGCTGCTCCATCATCACCTGCGCATCTCTTAATGCTTCCCTTATCGCTTCAGGGCTTGCATGCTCCACCCCAATTCCTTTATCCCCCTTTGCCATTGCTGCAGCCTTTGTCAGGAAGGCATGTTTGCATCCCGGGACATTTTCAGCGATTGTTTTTCTAATTTTTTCTCCGGGGTAATCAGGATCCGTAAAAATAATCACTCCCCTGGTTTTCTGTGCCCGTCGAATTTTATCTATTGTCGATTGATTTACTGCCGATCCGTTTGTTTCAATAGTATCAGCATCAACCGCCCTTTTTATCGCAGTCGTATCATCCTTTCCTTCTACCACAATAATTTCTTGAATTTTCATTTTGCCTCCAAAAAAATAAATAAAAATTGAAAAAAAAATGAAACATTTTTGTAATGTCCATCGTCTAAATATACGAACAGGTTCATAAAGTTAAAGTATAAGAAACTTATCTTTATGAGTGAAATAGGGATCGATGTTTAGTATAAATAAAGATAAGGAAAAAGTAAAAAATGCAGGGAAAAAATCCTCTGCACCAAGAAAGTTACTGTAATATTTTTATCTTTACTTTTTTTCGTCCCCAACGATATGCATCTGCTTTAGAAGACATGAATACATCGATTTTATTTCCTTTAATCGCTCCGCCTGTATCTGCAGCAATCGCATAGCCGTAGTCTTCTACATAAACCTTTGACCCTAGTGGAATAACATTCGGATCTACAGCGATAATTTTAGCATTTGGATTTGCGCGGAGATCGAAACCAGTTGCGGTACGCCCTGAACAGCCATTGCAATAAGCTGTATAGGCAGTCGCTGTAACATAGTACTCAACACCTGTTTCAGCATCACCACGTGAAACTTGAACGGACAAATCTTTTGTTCCGACAGCTACAACCTTATCTTGTTTGGCAGTCAGTACTTGCTCGCTAATTAATTTTCTTGATACTTCATTGCCATTTTCCAAAATAATTTCGTATTTTTTGGAAACGAGCCCTTTTCTTCCTTCAGTGATTACTTTTTCTTGTCCTTTTTCTAACGTTTCATCCTTCTTAGTGATCACGGCAAATTCAATTGGTTCTTCCACTACATCGGTGACTTTTTCTACACGAATGATGTTCACTACACCATTCTTTGGGATGGTTTCTGTTAATGTCGGTTCAACTCGGTCAAATTCGTTTAGTTCAATACCCTGCTGCGTTAAAAAGTCAGCGACCGTAGTCGAAGTGGACCATACTTCTTTCTTAATTCCACCGTCAATTAAGTTTAATCGAAAGGCTGTTTCAATACCAATATGCATCTTATTTTTGATTGCTGCTTGCGGTCCAGGTGAAATTTTATCGTGTTTGTTCAAGTGAATATTCCATTCTTTTAAAGCTTCTGCCACAGTCTCAGCTGTTGTCCAAATCGTTTTCTTCTCGTTATCCTTGACAAGGGTAACCTGTTTCGCTTGTTTCCAAACCACTTTCAGGTCATCAGTTACCTTCGTGTTGGCTTTAGGATACAAGTAGTCATGTGAGCGAATGTAAACATCCAGTTCATCCAACAATTCCGCAATTGTATCTGCATGGGTATGGATGACCTGCTTATCACCATTTAAAGTTATTGCTACTGTTTTCTTCGATCCTTCGTAAAAGAGAACTCCAAGTGCTGTTAACAAAACTACAAAACTAGCAAAAGCAATGGTCAATTTCCCGCTCAAAGACTGGAAAAACAGGCTTTTCACGGTTTTGAATACGATGAAAAACGCCTCCTTTTCTCCGGAGAGATTAATGATAACCACATTGCCGACTGTCAACCCTTGCATATCCTGAGAACACATTCCTAATTATGCACAATATTGGAAATGTTGCAAAGGAAAACTTATCGACACGGTTATCCTATGTAGAAAAGAAGGCATGTAGAACTTTTTGTTATTAGAAAAAATTTAGACAAGCTATCTAGATATTCGACAAATTGACTTATCAATTTATGGCGAATATTTTTTTCGCATTTCGTGTCGTTGCTTTTGCAACTTCCTCATACGATATTCCCTTTATTTCGGCAATTTGTTCAGCAACGAGCTTCACATAACTTGGTTCATTGCGCTTTCCACGGTATGGATGTGGAGCAAGATAAGGACAATCTGTTTCGATTAACAATTTATCTAATGGGATCGCTGCTGCAACTTCTTTTGGTTTCTTTGCGTTTTTGAAAGTAACAGGTCCTCCTAGGGAAATATAGAAGTTCATATTGACGCATTCCTTTGCTGTTTCCGGACTGCCGCTAAAGCAATGCATCACTCCACCTATTTCTTCTGCCCTTTCTTCTTTTAAAATTTCTACAATATCCGCTGTTGCCTCTCGGTTATGAATGACAATTGGAAGCTTGACTTTTTTAGCCAATCTGATTTGCTTACGAAATACTTCTTTTTGAACTTCCTTCGGAGACTTGTCCCAATGATAATCTAAACCCATTTCTCCTAAGGCAACTACTTTAGGATGTGAGGATAACTCATCAATCCATCTTAAATCATCATCGGTCATATCTATGGCGTCCACCGGGTGCCAACCAACACAGGCATAAATAAACTCATACCTCTCTACTAAATCCATTGCTTTTTCAATCGTTGGTCGGTCAAATCCAACAACAACCATATTGGTAACCCCTGCTTCTTGCGCCCTTTCGATGACTTCCTCAAGATCTTCATTATATTGTTCTGCATTTAAATGTACATGAGTATCAAATAACAATGTCTTCCCCTCTTTCCATCTTTCATTAGAACAGCAAAAGCACCCTTTTTAGCGGCGTACGACCTCCTCTCAAAAGCTATCGCTTTCAGTCGTGCAATGTTTACGCTAACGTAGATTTCCTTGTGGTGACCTCCAACTAAGAAAAGGAAAACAATGAGGCGTCTCGTCAATAGTGCTTGCTCTAAACAATATTAAATGTCGAAATATATCATTTCTTAATCTATAAAAAAAAGGGAAAACCACGAAAATTGTTACACGTGGAACATCCCCTTTTTTCCTATTTCTACTTATTTTACCTTTGCCCCATTTGGTAATGTTTGATCGACAGTGGCCAATGAAAGCTTTCCATCTTTTGAGCCGGCAAGAATCATTCCTTGGGAAAGTTCACCGCGCAGTTTAACAGGTTTTAAATTTGTAATACAAATTACTTTACGACCAACCAATTCTTGCGGTTTATAATACTGGGCAATCCCAGAAACGACCTGACGTTTTTCATAGCCAAGATCCAGTTGCAGTTTTAATAATTTATCAGCTTTTTTTACTGGCTCTGCCTCAATTACCTCTGCGACTCTCATATCAATTTTCATAAAGTCATCAATGGAGATTTCATCAAGATCTTCAGGTTTTTCCTCTTTCTTTTCTTCTGCATCCTGCTTTTGAGGCTGTGCTGCTTCACCCTGCATTCTTGTTTTTATAAATTCGACTTCCTCGGCAATATCTAGTCTAGGGAACAGTGGTGCATCCTTTTCAACCTTTGTACCACTAGGGATTAATCCAAAGTTCTCAAGGCTTTCCCATTTCATTAATTCCGCATCTTTAATTCCTAACTGTTTAAAAATTCCATCTGGAGTCCGAGTTAAGAAAGGCTTTAATAGGATAGCCACTCTACGTAAAGATTCAGCTAAATGAACCATTACACTAGCTAGTTCCTTACGGCGTGATTCGTCCTTCGCCAAAGTCCATGGCTGTGTTTCATCAATATATTTATTTGTCCGGCTAATTAATTGCCAAATAGAAGACAATGCAACTGAAAATTCCATCTTCTCCATTGCTTCCTCATACTTAGTGATTGTATCACGGTTCATTTGGAGCAATGCTTCGTCATATTCTCCTACGGAACCAATATAATCCGGAATGATACCGTCAAAATATTTTTCAATCATGGCTACTGTACGATTTAACAGATTTCCAAGATCGTTCGCCAAATCAAAGTTAATTCTTTCAACAAACCCTTCAGGTGTGAAGACACCATCTGCACCAAATGGTACTTCTCTTAATAAATAATAGCGAAGGGCGTCAAGTCCATAGCGATCAATAAGGGTCACAGGGTCTACCACATTCCCTTTCGATTTCGACATTTTCCCATCCTTCATCAGTAGCCATCCATGAGCAAAAACTTTCTTTGGCAACGGCAAATCTAAGGCCATTAACATAATTGGCCAATAAATGGTATGGAAACGAACGATTTCCTTCCCAACAAGGTGGACATCTGCAGGCCAGTATTTTAAATAATTGGAATCATCTTCTGATCCATAACCAAGAGCTGTAATATAGTTAGAAAGAGCGTCTATCCAAACATAGATGACATGTTTCGGATCTCCAGGTACCTTAATCCCCCAATCAAAGGTCGTTCTTGAAACCGCTAAATCTTCTAAACCTGGTTTAATAAAATTATTAATCATTTCATTTTTTCGGGATTCAGGTTGAATAAATTCCGGATTTTCTTCATAGTACTGTAAAAGACGATCGACATACTTACTCATTTTAAAAAAGTAGGATTCTTCTTTTACCTTTCCTACCGGGCGCCCACAGTCAGGACAATTTCCGTCTACAAGCTGGCGATCGGTGTAAAAGGATTCACACGGAGTACAATACCAGCCTTCATACTCATCAAGATAAATATCCCCTTGTTCGAGTAGTCGTGCAAAAATCTTTTCGACAATTTTTTTATGTCTTTCTTCCGTTGTACGGATAAAATCATCATAAGAGATATCAAGCTTTTTCCAAAGATCCTTGATTCCGGCCACAATCTCATCTACATAAGCCTGAGGAGTAACTCCTTTTTCAACTGCTTTCTGCTGGATTTTTTGACCGTGCTCATCAGTACCAGTTAAATATCTAACATCATATCCCCTCATCCGCTTATAACGGGCCATCGCATCACCGGCAACTGTAGTATACGCATGTCCAATATGTAAATTTCCACTAGGATAATATATCGGTGTAGTAATGTAAAATGTTTTTTCCGCCATGTAAATCCTCCTCCATATTAACAATCCCCATCTAATTATTATGGCCTATTTTTTTCCCTTCTATATCATCAAAATATACCTAAAAACAAATAGGAGTGCAAGAAACCGCTTTTTCATAAATTCTATTTTTTCTTTTTCCTCCCCCCATAAGATTGCCCTTCCCAGCGAATTATGTTCAAGATAAGGAGTAATTTATGTAGAAAAATGTCGAAAAGTCAGAGAAGAATTATTAGTGTTCATTTCCAATTTGATAATATGAAACTTCCTTTTGAAGATATTTAAACAAATCTTGGTTTAATCAATATTATGATGAATAGTAGATTTTTCCATTATATTTTTCAAAATAAAATAATTGACGAATTTGGGAATGGCTGGTATTATAAACGTAAAAGAATTTTGTCGAATAATGACGAATTATAAAATAAAAAAATTAATAGTTTATTAGTGAGAGGAGATTAACCAAATGAAATCTACTGGTATTGTTCGTAAAGTTGATGAATTAGGCCGTGTAGTTATCCCTATTGAATTAAGACGTACTCTTGGCATTGCTGAAAAAGATGCTCTTGAAATTTATGTAGATGATGATCGTATTATCTTAAAAAAATATAAGCCAAATATGACTTGTCAAATTACCGGTGAGGTTTCAGATGACAACTTATCTCTTGCAGGTGGAAAATTAATTCTTAGCCGCGAGGGAGCAGAATTATTATTAAAAGAAATTCAAAGCAATTTTGAAACTGTAAAATAATTAGGGATTCCCTTTATACTATCAAAAGCTTTCGCTACCAGTAGTACGAGGCTTTTGCTGTCGAATCCTTCCTTGCCACTAGCCTATCTCTAGTCCAAATAATTTTTCTTATCTAAAAAAAGCCCCTATCCTTACTGGATTGGGGCTTTCAGATTGTAGACAAAAGGCATTCCGAATAAGCTTAATTCGAAATGCCTTTTCAAATTTTAAGCAATTTTTGGTCTATATTAACTTTAATTTGACCCCTACGGGGTCAATTATTATACCATTTTTGGACTAGTCCAAGTCCAGTTTGCCAGTTTCTTTA
>NZ_JAAIUV010000027.1 GCF_010975035.1 Neobacillus thermocopriae
CAAAAATGGTATAATAATTGACCCCGTAGGGGTCAAATTAAAGTTAATATAGACCAAAAATTGCTTAAAATTTGAAAAGGCATTTCGAATTAAGTTTATTCGGAATGCCTTTTGTCTACAATCTGAAATACTCTTCTCATTAGAGAAGAGTATTTTCATTTAAGAAGTAAATTTCGAATGGAAAATACGCAAGATCTCCAAGAATAGTGGAAAAGAATTATGTAAAAAATTTGAAAGGAAAGCTTTTTTCTTCCTTTATATATATTTATTTTTTCTAAAACCAATAACAAGTATGACAAACATATTGAAAAATATATAAATCTTGCCAATTTTTCTAAAATACGGTCTAATGGAAAGAAGAGAATATTATCTTAGTGAAGAGAGGAATCAAGGGTGATTTTCTTCTTAGGGGTCCTTATTATCTACACTTTGTTAGTCGTGTACATAGGTTGGAACGGCTGGATTTGGCTAACATTATTTATCCGTAATCGGAAACCTCTCAAAATTTTATATTGGTTTCTATTGATTCTCGTATCTTATTCCTTTGTGTTCGGACGGATTTTAGAAGAGAGTCCTGTCCTAGCATGGATAGGCGGGATTTGGATTGGCTTTTTTTGTTATATTTTATTGCTTATGCCTTTTGTCAATCTTTTTGTGTTTTTTATAAAACACACCAAAATACCAAAGGAAAAAGCAAAAAAATGGGCTGGAATCATTACATTAACAACTGTCTCCTGCCTATTTGTATATGGGTTATACCATGCTTTTACACCAGTGGTTAGAAATTATGAAATCACGATTCCGAAAAAGATTGAAGGTAGAAAGAGCCTGAATATTGTCATGGCTTCAGATATGCATTTTGGTGACCTTTCAGGAGCTAAACAAGCAAAAAAACTTGTGGAAAACATTAATACATTAAATCCAGACCTTGTATTGTTCCCGGGAGATATTATCGATGATAATATTGAACCCTTTCTCAGAAAAGGAATTCCCGATATCTTAAAGGAAATTAAGGCACCAGTATATGCTTCAATGGGGAATCATGATCAAGAAGAAGATAAAGATGTCGACCTCGTTCAAATATTTAATGACAGTGGCATGAGAATGTTAGATGATGAAGTGGTCGTATTAGATAATGGATTAACCCTTATTGGTCGAAAAGATCGGGGGTATCGTGATGTCGTCCGAGCAAAATTAGCAGATTTAATGAAGAATGTGGATGTTTCAAGACCTATTATTCTGCTCGATCATCAACCATATGATTTAGATATTGCCGAAAAAAATAATATTGATTTACTAGTTGCAGGCCACACTCATCGGGGACAAATCGCCCCAGCTCATTTAATTACTAAAAGGATTTATGAAAATGATTGGGGCTATCTCAAAAAAGGAAATCTTCATACCATTGTATCTTCAGGATACGGATTTTGGGGTACACCACTTCGTATTGGATCACAAAGTGAAATCGTACAAATAAAAGTAAACTTTCATCCTTAAATACCGAAGTTAATAATAACGTTTATAAATAAATGGGGGTCAATGAAACGATGAATAATCATAAAGATTGGAGCAGGTCAAAAACACGGAAGGAACGAAGGAGATCGAAAAAATCAGTCCTTATTGTTATCCTAACTGCTCTATTTATTGTAGCTGGTGGTGTTACATTGTTTTTTAAATACATACCTTCTCATAAAGCATCTCCTCCGAAAGAAATAAAATCGGAGCTAAATGAGTCCGATCCAAATAAAGTTGAAAATAATAATCAAAAACTTGAACAAAAACCGGAAACAGTAACAGAAACAACAATAAAAATAAGTGCAGCAGGAGATTTTACACTTGGAACGGATGAGACATTTAATTATAGTGATTCCTTTGTTAAGGTTGCGGAGGCAAACGGACTCCCATATTTTGTAAAGGGACTAAACAATATTTTTTTGGAAGATAATTTTACAACTGTTAATTTAGAAACCACATTAACAAATGCTACAAAAAAAGCAGCAAAGAAATTTCGCTTTAAAGGTGATCCTAGTTATGCACAAATTTTAACATTAGGTGGGATCGAAGCGGTCAATTTAGCCAATAATCATATTTTTGATTATTTGGAGAAAGGATATCAAGACACAATAACTGCTTTGAAAAATCGAAATATTGGTTATTTTGGCTATGATCATCAATATCTAACAACCGTCAAAGGGGTTAAAATCGGTGCACTAGGTTATGAAGGATGGAATGACACACAGGAAATAAGAAAACAGGTTGAACAAGATCTCAAATCATTGCGGGAACAAGGTGCACAAATTATATTAGTTCATTATCATTGGGGAAATGAACGTGAATATGTTCCGGAACCTTCTCAAAAGACTTTAGCTCGCTTCACCATCGATAGTGGGGCAGATTTAGTCCTTGGTCATCACCCACATGTTGTCCAAGGAATTGAAGAATATAAAGGAAAATTTATTGTCTACAGTCTCGGAAACTTTATGTTTGGTGGAAATCGAAATCCGAGTGATAAAGATACATTTGTATTTCAACAAAACTTTTATTTGAAAAACGGAGTTCTAACCGATAAAAAAGAAATTGCTGTTATCCCATTTTCCATTTCGTCTGTTTCAACGAAAAACAATTATCAGCCTACCATGCTTAAAGGAGCAGAGCAGGAGCGGGTGAAAAAGAAAATCATCGAGGCTTCCAATAAAATAAATGGTTCTGATTGGCTCGTTTATGAAACGATGGATCAAGTGGTGAATTCAGGGAATTAAAACAATGCCTCCGGCTATAAAAGTACCTATCCTATTTGGATATACTTCATTTTAGCCAGAGGCATTGTTTTTCATTGGCATGGGGGTACCCTTGACATTTTTATAAAAAAGAGTATAGTTAATAACTTGTGAAGGATAGAAAGAAAATTGTTAAATGGTCATAATTTATTCATATTTTTCGTTTAATATAGAATATAGTTTAATCTTCATTACTCGTAAAATATGAAAATATGTTATTATGTTTTACTAGAGGTAGGTGTTTAAATTGAATAATGCACTTAAAAAAAGTCAAGGTATATTTAATAAATATATTGGCTTTTTCTTTGTAGCAGTGATGATGCTTTGGCTTAAAACTTATATTGCCCAACTAACTCAGTTTGATTTAGGAATTAGTAATACGTTACAAAAGATTTTATTATTTTTTAATCCATTAGGATCGGCAATACTATTTTTAGGATTTGCCACACTTTTCAAAGGAAGAAAAAAGTATATCTTTTTACTAATATTTGATTTTCTATTATCTTTTCTTTTATACGCTAATATTCTATATTACCGATTTTTTAACGATTTTATCACGCTTCCAACTTTAACCCAGACACAAAACTTTGGGGATGTAAGTGGTAGTATTGTACCATTATTAGAACCTTATGATTTCTTATTCTTTATTGATATTTTTGTATTAATTGCATTACTTGCTTTCCGTAAGGTTAAAATGGAAGAAAAGAATATGAGCCGACCTAAGGTGGCTGCTTTATTTTCATTTGCACTAGCCATCTCTTTCGCCAATCTTTCATTGGCAGAAACGGATCGTCCTCAATTACTAACACGAGGATTTGACCGAAATTACATTGTTAAATATTTAGGGATGTATAATTACACTATTTATGATGCGGTAAAAAGTACAAAGGCTTCCGCACAAAGAGTTATGGCAAGTAGCGACGACATTACGGATGTAAAAAACTTTACGAATTCCAACTATGCTGAGCCGAATCCCAAATATTTTGGTGCAGCAAAAGGAATGAATGTGATCTATATCCATTTGGAATCCATGCAAAATTTCCTTATCAACTATAAGCTGAACGGGGAAGAAGTAACACCATTTCTAAATTCCCTAACGCATGATAAAAATACGTTGTATTTTGATAATTTCTTCCACCAAACAGCACAAGGTAAAACTTCGGATGCTGAATTTATGCTGGAAAACTCATTGTATGGCTTGCCTCAAGGTTCAGCTTTTGTAACAAAAGGGATGAACACATACCAGGCAGCTCCTGCTATTTTAGGCCAAAATGGATATACTTCTGCTGTATTCCATGGGAATTCAGGAAGTTTCTGGAATCGTAATGAAATTTATAAATCATTTGGCTATGATAAGTTCTTTGATGAAAACTCATATCAGTTGACACCTGAATCATTAGCGGAATATGGTTTGAAAGATAAACCATTCTTTGAACAATCGATTCCATTGTTGGAATCTCTTCCGCAACCTTTTATGGCTAAGTTTATTACGGTTTCACACCATTTTCCTTATTCAATGCCGCAAGAAGAAGCGACGATTGCACGGCATACCACTGGAGATAAATCTGTAGATAATTATTTCCAAACAGCACGTTATGCGGATGAAGCATTGAAACAATTCTTTGATTATCTGAAGGAGTCAGGTTTATATGATAATTCTATGATTATCATGTATGGTGACCATTATGGTATTTCTGAAAACCATAATAAAGCAATGGCAAAAGTACTTGAAAAAGAAATCACTCCATTTGAAAGTGCAGGGTTACAACGTGTTCCACTATTTATTCATGTACCTGGCATCGAAGGTGGCGTAAATCATGAATATGCTGGCCAAATTGACATCCTGCCAACCATGCTTCATTTGTTAGGTATTGATACAAAGGAGTATGTGCATTTTGGAACAGATATTTTATCTGAAAACCATGATGAGTTAATTCCTTTCCGAAACGGAGATTTTGTAAGTCCAACCATTACGGCGGTTGGTGGCAAATTTTATGATTCCGTGACTGGAATGCCTTTGGATGAAGATCAAATAGAAGAAGCAAAGCAACTTCAAGATAGAGTAGAAAATATCTTAGCTTTATCTGATAACGTAGTAAATGGAGATCTATTACGCTTTTATACACCTAAAGGATTTACTCCAGTTGACCGCTCGAAATACAATTATAATGTGTCAGAATTACCGACAAAGGAATGATAGGATGAAAAAGACTGCCAACGGCAGTCTTTTTCAAATTCCATGTTAGTAAGGAAACTGGCTGGAATAGTTACTAAATTGTTGGTAAGCTTGATTAATTTTTTGCTGATCTTCAGCCTCAAGTTTATACCAGCCATTTCGGAACATCACCTCAAATAGTTGCCTGCTGCTTTGATGAGTTTCCATAAGCATTTGTAATAAATCATCATGTAGCTGTTGGTAACTAGCTTCGCGAACAGCAATATTTAAACTATCGGTGATATATTTACATGTACTTAGGCCATCATTAATAAAATCACGGTCATTCATTTCTGGGCCTTTTACTTTTGGTAATTGACCTGTTTGTGGATTGGCAATTTGATTTTGTTGATTTTGATTAGGTTGGTTTTGCATAAGCCATACCTCCAATTATTAATGCATTTGCTGCTGTGTATTAGGCAAGTTAGCTAATGCAGCTTGATTATTGGTTTGTAAATGGGAGAGTAATTTTTGATAATGTGTCTGATGCATCCTACCAGCATTTTCAAGCGCTTGTTTAATTTCAGGGTTTTGTGCTTGTTCAGCAAGGAAATGAAATTTTTTAAATGCTAATAACTCCCATGACATGGCATCTTTCAGGTACATAAGATCTTTTGTTGTAATGGCACGAGGTGGTTCTGGAATGGGTGCTTGATTATATTGCATCAAAAAGCTCCTTTCTTAATCATTTTCCATCATGTATAGAATGAGCAAATGACACCAACTTTATGTAATTATTCCTATCGTGGTTCTTCCTGTAAAATCGGACTTATGGAGTATTTTTAAAAAAAAGAATCGAATTCTACCAAAATTGGATGTATAATAGAAACTTGTGAGATTAATGGATTATTTTTTAAAGGAGGCGATTAGTATGGTAAAGGCATTAGCCATTTTATTTGGATTATCTATATTGCTACTAATAATATCTTTAGTAAGAACGAAAAAAACGGCAGAAAAAACGCAAGAAGCTATTGACATGTTTCATATTAATTTGATGAAAGAAATAAACGATGTTAAAGAATCTCTGAATAATATCGAACTTGATATGGAAATTATCTCAAAAGAAGCTGGAGTTCAACTTTCTGCCGAGGAGAAAAAATTAAGACGAGAAGTATTGGATTTGTACAAACGTCAATATTCACTAGAAAACATTGCAGAACAAAAACAAATGAGTGTTCAAGAAATTAACCAAATTATTACAACATACGTAACTCCGCAGGATGAAAGGGGAAAAGCTGCCCATGAAGGTTAACATATTAAGCAGCTTTGCAGCTGGAATCCTAACGGCAACTAGTATTTGTGCAATCGTTTATTTTTCTGAGGACCGTAATACTTCCAAACCAGCAAATAAAGTGAACAATGAACAAGTTCAATTGTCTGAAAAAGAAATGAAAAAAGAATTAACTTCAAAAGGTTATATCGTTCAAACAAAAGATGAATATGAAAAACATTTAAATGAAGCTAAAGGAACTCCACAAGCCAACGGTGAACAAAATCAAGAAGAAAAAACTATATCAAAGGCTGTTATTGTGGTATCTGAAGGGATGACGAGCATTGATGTGGGAAAAATGCTTGTTAATGCTACGTTGATCCAAGATGCCTTCCAATTTTCTAAAGATGTGGAAAGCAGAGGACTTCAAAACAAATTACGTCCAGGTACATATACTGTAGATAGCACTATGTCCTATGATCAAATTATTACAACGATTTTTCAATAAAACAAAAAAGAAACTTTCCAAAACAATATTTGGAAAGTTTCTTTTTTTATTATAGTGAATTGACATATTCTTTAACCATTTCAATAGTGACATTTTTTCTTAATGGGACAATTCGCAAGTTAATTTTATTCATTTTATTCGTCACTTCATTGATTTTATCGGTGGAAAATGGCTTTCCTTGCTTGCATAATTCAACCGCTTCTGCAATATACTTTTCACGCAATTCATCTAAAGCCAAGAATTCCTGATACAGCTTATGTTGATTTTCAGCATGTTTAATTAAATCTTTATGTACACTCATGACTTCAACTCCTATAAACATCGGGAATAATAATATAATAACATCCTTTGATTATAATAACTAGTTCTTAAAGTAAGTATAAATAAAGCTGTTTTCACTGGAACTTTGCTATAATTGGTTACTAGGAGGCACAGAGTAATTCAATTCGCTATGCCGTAATAAGATTTGAGGGGAGAAGATGGATGAAGCACGCGTTAGTGATTGGTGGTACTGGTATGTTATCAAAAGTTTCGCTTTGGTTAATAGAAAACGGTTATCATGTGTCTGTGATTGCGAGAAATGCTGAACGTATGAAGAAGCTAATCCAAGAAGCCGGTTCGGATGGTCGCGTAACTCCATTATTCGTTGATTACAGAGATAGTGATGATCTAAAAAAGAACATTCACCAAACCATTAAACAAAATGGAAATATTAATATTGTAGTCACGTGGATTCATTCGATCGCTGAAAATGCCCTTCAAATTATCGTGAATGAGGTAACAAAAGGGAATACTGATTGGGAATTATTTCATATATTAGGAAGTAGGGCAAATTTAGAAGAAATTAAGAAAAAGGCTGTTGTACCAATAAATTGTAAATATTATCAAGTACAATTAGGCTTTAAAATGGAAGGTACCAGATCAAGATGGTTAACAAATGAGGAAATTTCTGAAGGTATCATCGAAGCAATCAAGAAGAAAAAGAACATGTTCATGATTGGTCAAATGGAACCTTGGGAAAAACGCCCAGATTAACAATGAATAATAACAAATACTCGCCATTTGAAATTCGAGTTTTGTTATGCTAGAGGAGATTATTTACGAAAAGAACACGTCCATCAAGCACAAATACAGTCACATCAACATTTGATCCCTCTGTATATAACGGGGTATAACAATGTTCGCAAAAAAAGACACGAAACGCTGTTATGAACGTTCGTGCCTTTTTAAGCTGTCCTCAAACTTTCGTTTCGGAACCTTATTTGTATAGAGTTGTATTGCCGATTACTCAAGCCACCAAGGTCTAATTTCCATGAGGATTTCCCATTTATAGGTGGATTCCATCTTGTAAAAACAAACAATAAATGTTTCTTTTCCACCAGCATATGTACTAAACCATTTTGTATTTGCTTTATTAATATTGTGAAAGACAATTCTTACCAACGACAAAAAATCATAAAACCATCTATAGAATGAAACAGAAGGGAGAAATAAGAAAAGAATTTATGCTAATTGGCAAGTGCATACATTGGTTCAGATTCATATATGGTTATGAGATAGACATCTGTGTCAGCAATTTTGACCTTCCAGAAAATATCCAATAAAATTACGAAATGATGCATTTATAATGAGACTACATGAAGATTATTGGTAATTTCTAAGAAGAAAGTTGCGCAGCAGACAAATGATTTTTTATCGAATTTTTACGTTATATGGTAATAAGTATTTTTTATAGACAAGTAATTATGGGCAGGACTAAATATAATAGTATTCCTTGCAAAATAAATTTTTAGCTAAAACATGTATGGATGTTTGAGTTATTACAAGACAAAAACTTATAAAAGAGGGTACCAAATATTCATTTATATTATTACGTAAAATATAAATTTGACGAAATAATTATTAAGTAGTAATATAGTATTGAGGTGTCATTATGATTAATCAATCCAAACAGCAAAATTTTCAAAAACTGCAAGCATTGCTTAATGAATTGCCATGGTATGTTGAAGAATATATTAATCACAAATTAAGAAAACTTTCTACCGCATCCTTACTCAATTATTGTCATGATTACAAAATTTTCTTTAACTGGATGATCCATGAGCAGCTTTGGACTGGCAATATGAAAGATATTCCTTTAGAACGGTTAGAGAAATTGACGGTTCTTGAAGTTGAAGGCTTCTTAAACTTTCTTCATTATCAGCTTCAAAATAAAGAATTAACCGTAAATCGAAAGCTATCTGCACTAAAATCCTTGTTTAATTACCTGCAAAATATTGCTGAGACAAAAGATTTGAAACCATATATTCAACGAAATGTGATGGCGAAAATTGAATTTAATGATATAAAAGAATCGATGGAAACGAAAGCAAATAAAATGGAAGGCAAAATCCTGCTTGGAGATGAATATGAGCGATTTCGCTTATTCGTTGCCCAGGAATATGGTGAATTGCATAAAAATAATAAAAAAGTATATAACTTTTATCAATTAAATAAAGAACGAGATACGGCTATTATTTCATTAATTCTAGGATCTGGTCTTCGTTTATCCGAATTAGTGGGATTGGATCTTGAAGATATTGATTTTAGCAAGTATACCGCACGAGTGATTCGTAAAGGAAATAAGGAACAGTACGTCTTTTTCAGCCAAACAGCGATGGATGATTTAAAGGAATATTTAGCCGTTAGAGAATCAAAGTATCAGATTGATAAAAGTATAAAGGCTTTATTTGTTGCTGCACCAATGGGCCCTAAAGGAAAAACAAGACGGTTAACAGCGCGATCTGTTGAAAAATTAGTAGAAAAATATGCGAAGGCATTTGGAAAACCATCATTATCTGTACATAAACTTAGACACTCATTTGCTACAAGGTATCATGCTGAAATTAATGATGTCCCTAAATTAAGACGTCAATTAGGTCATTCATCCATACAAACAACGATGATATACACGCATATTAAAAATGATGATTTAAAGATTGCTGTTGATAAAATGGATATGCCAAAAGAATTCACAGAATAACGAAAATAGCTGCCTCATTTTTTAGGCAGCTTCCCCACTCCTCTTATTTTAATTTTATCAGTTTACATAATATTATTATTTTATCGATTTTCTAATTTGTCTCATTTTAAAAGTATACTTAAGATAGTGAGACGAAAGAAATAAACACAGGTATTCCTGTGTTTATCCAAAATAATATTATGTCTCATTATATAAAAATTGTCTCGGTGTTCCATAGTAAAGTACATGATTAAACTGTGCAAAATTGGATTCAAATTTTATATGGATTGGTGCATCTAACAACCATGGGAAATTCGTAAAAAAATCTTTATCTCCATATACAATTGCCTTTAAAGCTACATTTACATCTTTTTGGAAAATCATGAATCGAACCCTTGCATAATTTTCATCGAAATTCCCATCACTCACTAACACTCTTCCATTTAATGAAAATTCCCCCATCCTAGGAACCCATTCTGCTAATACTTCATCTCGAAACCCTTGATTAATCGCATGATAATTGTATTCCGTTCCTATCGTCAGGAAAAGTTCTCCGGTTACTTCCGATCGAGTAAGTGTATACTTCCTCCCCTCCACTGGACGAAACTTCGTAACCGGTGGCTGATACGTTGTCGTTAACTTTGTTGGAATGAGGATACTCATAAGCAAGCATTCTCCTTTCGAACTGCCTGCTACATTATATGGGTAATTCGTCTATTCCGTGACATTATACTGGCAATGTTTAATATTCTTCCCCCTTCACCTTAACACCCTTTAGTACCCATTTCCCATTTTCATACATCCAAGTAGACTCTACATAGGCGATTGTATCCGCGTCAGCAATTCCTGACACTCGTTGAATGCCCTTTAATCCTTTTCTCTTATTTTGATCAGAAAATGGTTTTAAGCTGTAAAACGAATCGACCATTAATTCTGTCGGCTCTTGAAGTTTTCCATTCGTGTAAAGTCCCATTTTTTTATAATATTTCTTCCGATCCTTCAAATCAAAATGATAGGAATGACCAGTATCCTTAATTTTTATTTCAGCCTTAAAGCCGTTTAATAATCGACTCTCCATCAAGAGAGGTTCAGGAATAGGAAGATCTTCTTTACTAAAATCCTTTAAACTAAATAATGAATAATTCGTATGACCATTGACTTCACCATCTAAAACAGTGACAAAGACATCTTTTACTCCATCATGATTAAGATCGGCTAGCTGAAAGGCTGCTTTTGTTCCGTTTTGTAATGGAAAGGTATACCTTTGGTCGTTGGAGGCAATAACTTCAAGATACATTTCTTTAAAGTATTCATTTTTCTCCTCATAAGGAACTGCTTTTAGCTTGATAACTTCTTTTTGACCATCCCCCGTAATATCTACTTCTTTTTTCGAAATAGTTACGACCTCATCATTTCCAATGGCATAAACACCAGTAATAGCTGTTAAAGACATGAAAAATAATACAGCAATGACTAGTCCAACTTCTTTTCTCATACTGTTTCCCTCCCATGTATCATATTAGTTAGTATGTCCATTTTTGGTAATAACATGAAAAAGACTCCCTATTTTCTAGAGAGTCTTTTTACCTATTTTTTATTCTGTTTTATCTTTTGCTTCAACCTTCCAAACAGAGGTTACCCTACCATTTTCCTCTTCATCCAAAATAAAGGAACCATTGGAATATCGGTCGCTATAGCGAATATCTCCTACTTTGATGGTTTCTATAAAGCTCTTTTCCGTTTGAAGATAGATTGTATCTGATTCTTGTGCAACAACGAAGCCAGAGATGCGATGTGGATTGGCTTTTAATTCTCTTAAAATCACGACCCCACGCTTGGCTCGGGTTGTTTTCTCAAACTCTGTCAATTTCATTTTTTTCACTGCACCGCGCTGGGTAGCAACAACAATTGATTCATCATTTGATGTGATCAATTGTCCGCTTACAATATAGTCACCTTCTTTGAGGTTCATTCCTTTTACACCGGCAGCACGGACACCGACAATGCTAACTTCAGATTCATCAAACCATAATGCATAACCATTATGAGTGATTAAGAAAAGTTCGTTCATTCCATCGGTTAAATGGACATCGACTACTTGGTCATCATTTTTTAAATTGATTCCAGTCAAAGGTTTGGAATATCGCTGTGCCTTATAATGTTTCAGTTCTGTTTTCTTGACCATTCCATTTCTCGTTACAAAGAGGAAGAAGCCATTCATTTCAAAATCTTTCATTGGAATAGCTTTTATGATTTCCTCATCACGATCAATAGGGATAATATTTGCAATATGTTGACCAAGATCTTTCCAACGGATGTCCGGTAGTTCATGAACTGGGCAATACAAGTAATTCCCCTTATTAGTGAACAGAAGCAGGACATCCTTTGTATTCATTTCGAGCTTTGCTAGCAACCTATCTGTATCCTTCATAGCAAAATCTTGACCATTCGAAGCGGCATAAGAACGAAGGCTCGTCCTTTTTACATATCCATCCTTTGTCACCGTCACAATTACATCTTCACTGGCCACCATGACTTCTAAATTGATCTTTAATTCTTCAATTTCCGCCTCAATTTTGGAGCGACGTTCATCTGCAAAACGCTTTTTCACGTCTTTTAATTCTTTTTTAATAACGGAAATTAGTTTTTTCTCACTTTCTAAAATACTTGATAGTTCAGCAATTCGTTTGGCCAATTCTTCCGCCTCATTTCTCAATGCAGTAATATCCGTATTTGTTAAACGATATAACTGCAAGGAAACAATGGCTTCAGCTTGTGCTTCTGTAAACATGTATTTTGCAATTAAATTGTCCTTAGCATTTCGTTTATCCTTTGAGGCTCGGATTGTTGCGATGACTTCATCAAGAATCGATATAGCCTTAATTAATCCTTCAACAATATGCTGGCGTTCATTCGCTTTTTTCAATTCAAATTTTGTCCTTCGAGTGACAACATCTTTTTGGTGTTCTATATAGGCGTCGAGTAATTCACGCAAACCCATTAGTTTCGGGCGTTTATTGTAAATAGCAACCATATTAAAATTATAAGGCACTTGGAGATCACTATTTTTATATAAATAGTTTAGAACACCCTCTGCATCGGCATCTTTCTTTAATTCGATGACAATCCGAAGACCCGAACGGTCCGTTTCATCTCGAACCTCAGAGATTCCTTCTACTTTTCGGTCTAGCCGGAATTCATCTATTTTTTTCACGAGATTTGCTTTATTTACTTCAAAAGGAATCTCTGTGATGACAATTTGTTGTTTTCCTCCACGAATGTTTTCAATTTCTGCTTTCCCGCGAATAATAATTTTGCCTTTACCCGTTTCATAAGCTTTTTTAATTCCATCAATTCCTTGAATAATCCCGCCAGTAGGGAAATCCGGTCCTTTGATGACTGTCATCAATTCATCTACCGAAACATCCGGTTTGTCCATTTTTAGGATGGCTCCATCAATAATTTCACCTAAATGATGGGGCGGAATATCTGTTGCATAACCCGCAGAAATCCCTGTTGAGCCATTTACAAGCAGATTCGGGAACATCGCTGGTAAAACGGTTGGTTCTTTTGAAGTGTCATCAAAGTTTGGAACAAAATCAACGGTTTCTTTTTCAATATCATGCAATAGTTCGGCAGCGATCGCCGACAGACGTGCTTCTGTGTAACGCATCGCAGCAGGCGGATCCCCATCAATACTACCGTTATTTCCGTGCATTTCAACTAAAACATTACGTACTTTCCAGTCCTGGCTCATGCGAACCATGGCATCATATACAGAGGAATCCCCGTGAGGATGATAATTACCGATAACATTACCAACCGTTTTTGCTGCCTTACGAAAACCTTTTTCATGTGTATTCCCTTCCACATGCATCGCATACAAAATTCTCCGCTGTACTGGTTTTAATCCATCTCTCGCATCAGGAAGGGCACGTTCTTGAATAATATATTTACTATACCTACCGAAACGGTCGCCAAGCACGTCCTCCAAAGGTAAGTCACGAAACTTTTCAGCAGTACTCATCCTTCAATCCCTCCTTCAGAAAACGTAATATTTTCATTTTCTAATATAGTCCCATCTTCCTCCAAGCCGAATGCTACATTATTTTCGATCCATTTCCGGCGTGGTTCAACCTTATCACCCATTAGAGTTGTTACTCGACGTTCTGCACGGGCAGCATCATCAATTTTCACTCGAATCAAGGTGCGAGTTTCTGGATTCATTGTTGTTTCCCAAAGCTGGTCTGCATTCATTTCTCCTAAACCTTTGTAACGCTGAATGATATAGCCACGGCCTATTTTTTTAATAGCCGCTTGCAATTCCTCTTCATCCCATGCGTATTCAATTTTTTCATTTTTTCCAGTCCCTTTGCTTACTTTATACAAAGGAGGCAGAGCAATAAATACTTTACCCGCTTCCACAAGTGGTTTCATATATCGATAAAAGAATGTTAACAGCAGAACCTGAATATGAGCTCCATCTGTGTCAGCATCGGTCATGATGATAATTTTGTCATAGTTAACATCCTCAAGATTAAAATCCGCACCAACTCCAGCCCCGATTGCATGGATAATGGTATTGATTTCTTCATTTTTAAAAATATCGGCTAGCTTCGCTTTTTCCGTATTAATAACTTTACCTCGTAATGGTAGTACTGCTTGGAATCGTCGATCTCGCCCTTGCTTCGCGGATCCTCCTGCAGAGTCACCTTCTACTAAATAAAGTTCATTTTTCTGCGGATTTCTTGATTGGGCTGGTGTCAATTTACCGGAAAGAGAAGTTTCTGAACGCTTTCTCTTTTTCCCACTTCTCGCATCCTCTCTCGCTTTTCTTGCCGCTTCACGGGCTTGATAGGCTTTAATCGCCTTTTTAATGAGCAAGGTACTTATGTCCGGATTTTCCTCCAAATAATAGGAAAGATGCTCAGAAACCACAGCATCGACAGCAGAACGTGCTTCACTTGTTCCTAATTTCCCTTTTGTTTGTCCTTCGAATTGCAACAACTCTTCAGGAATACGTACGGAAATAATGGCGGATAAACCTTCGCGGATGTCTGCCCCTTCTAAATTTTTGTCTTTTTCTTTCAACAAACCTACTTTACGGGCATAATCATTCATAACCCTCGTCATGGCTGTTTTGGCCCCAACCTCATGGGTTCCACCATCTTTTGTACGAACATTATTTACAAAGGATAAAACATTTTCCGAATACCCATCATTAAATTGGAAGGCAAATTCTACTTCGATTCCATTTTGCGAACCCTCAAAACTTACGACTGGATGGATGACATCCTTTTCCTCATTTAAATAAGTAACGAACGCTTCAATTCCATTCTCATAATGGAATACTTCATGCAAATCGTGACGTTCATCGATGATTTCAATTTTTAGTCCTTTTAATAGAAAAGCCGATTCTCTTAACCTTTCCCCTAATGTTTCAAAATTAAAGGTGGTAGTTGAAAAAATACTAGCGTCAGGTTTGAAATGAATCGTCGTTCCGGTTTGATTGGTTTTACCGATTTTTTCAAGAGTCGTTACCGGCTTTCCTCCATTTTCAAAACGTTGTTCATACACAAAACCATCTCTTTTAATGGTTACGACTAGCCATTCCGATAAGGCATTAACAACAGAGGCACCTACACCATGTAACCCGCCACTTGTCTTGTATCCACCTTGTCCAAACTTTCCGCCAGCATGTAGGACCGTAAGAATCACTTCAGGTGTAGGTTTTCCTAATTTATGCATACCCGTAGGCATCCCACGCCCTCTGTCAGCCACACTGATGGAATTGTCTTTATGAATTTTTACGATGATATGATCCCCAAATCCTGCAAGCGCCTCGTCAACAGAGTTGTCAACAATCTCATAGACGAGATGATGAAGACCTCTAGCATCCGTGCTACCTATGTACATTCCAGGGCGTTTCCTTACAGCTTCAAGGCCCTCAAGCACCTGTATGGCATCATCGTTGTATTCAATAAAATCAAATGATTGTTGTTTTTGTGCCACTCAAATACCCCTTTCATCCTTGCAAAAAGAAACACACTTCTACTTAATCATACTCTCTATTATTTCATTCATTATAAAAGTGGATTTTCCTTTTATTTATATGTATTAGAACAGATGTTCGAAGATTATTTTATCATATGTACTTTCAGTGTCTATGCTTTATTTTATAGATTTATTTCGATTTGGCAAATATGTACTTGAAATAGATAGCAAAATCCCATTGTTTTATTTCGTTAAATACAAAAAAGCTGCTATTTTTCAGCAGCTCTATTAACCATTATTTCGTTAAGGCATGCATAACTTTAATACAACGATCCATAATTACGGTATACCCTTTTTCTTTCAGAAAATGATAAGCTTCTTCATTCACAAGCCCTTGTTGAGCCCAAAAAACATTGCAATCAATCTCATCAAATTCTTTTGCCACATCATACAGCTGCTCTGAACGACGGAAAACATTCACGATATCAACCGGTCCTTTGATATCCTTTAATGAGGCAACAGCCTTTACTCCAAGTGATTCCTCGATAGTTGGGTTTACAGGAATAATTTCATAGCCGGCTTTTTGCATTACTTCTGAAACCTGATAAGAGGTACGGGTAGGGTTATTACTTAAACCAACGACAGCAATTCGTTTTGCTTTTTTTAAAATTTCTCCGATTTCTTCTAGACTTGGATTTTCAATCGCCATTATTATCACTCCTATAACAAATGATTTTCTTATATTGTACCAATTACCAATAAAAAATATATAATAAAACGCTTACGATTAAACTGTAGTCATAAATCTAAATTCCTACGAAATCAGATATTTTCTCTTTCCATCCAAACGGATATAATAGAAGAATAACTTTATTATTTGAAGGAGTAATTTTTCATGATTGAAATGATTGTCGTATTAGTTCTAGCCTATTTACTAGGTTCGATTCCATCTGGACTCATTATCGGAAAAGTTTTTTATAAAACGGATATTAGGCAGCATGGTAGTGGTAATTTAGGAGGAACCAATACGTTTCGTACACTTGGGGTAAAAGCGGGTTTAGCAGTTACATTGGCAGATATTTTGAAAGGAACACTAGCAGCCGCCTTACCAAATCTATTCGCCATCGATTTACATCCATTAATCCCTGGTGTGCTTGCTGTATTAGGACATACCTACCCGATATTTGCCGGGTTTCGTGGGGGGAAAGCAGTGGCTACCTCTGGGGGAGTCTTATTATTTTATGCACCATTTTTGTTTATTACATTGTTAGTTTCCTTTTTTGTTAGCCTTTATATCACAAAATATGTTTCTTTATCTTCGATGATCGCAGGTGGAGTCGCTGTTGTCTATGTATTAACGACTGGATTTTTCCAAGGGTGGGATATTCCATTATTGATCGTTGTCTCTTTATTAGCGAGCTTTGTTATTTACCGCCACCGTGCCAATATTAACCGAATCATTAATAAAACCGAACCAAAAATTAAATGGCTATAAAAAGAATCTCGATGGTTCTTTTTATAGCCATTTTTTATCATTTATAGTAAGTCATCATCAAGTGTTCTATTTCTTTCATCCTTTGATTTTTGCTATAATGATGGTATGAAAGATGGAGAGTATTTAATAATGAAACAAAAAAAATTTTTGGGGATTTTCATTTGCATCCTTTTTACCGTTATGACTTTTCTTTTTACAAGAGGTTTTTATTCACAGTTTTTTATCTTGCTTATGTCCTCTTTCCTATCGATTCCATTTCTGAATGAAGAAAAAAGAATCGTTATATGGATGATGATTTCATTTTTTCTTGGGAATTTAGCAGTGGGTTATATTTCCCGTTTCCTCGAAACCTTTCGCATTTCCCCGATGATGTTAGTCATTGCTGACCAATTGCTTTTGTTTTTACCGCTATTCATGGTTATATATGTTTTAAAACAATTTCATTATAAAATGAATTCCTATGGCTATAAACGAACATTAAAGAAAAGAGAACAGTCTTCCTTACTTGTCAATCGACTCATTCTAGCTTGTTTATTGTTTATTACTTTGTTATTCATTTTGTATATTCCACATATAACAACAAAAATATCGACGGTATGGTGTACATTTATCATCACAATTCTTGTCTCCATTCTTTATGCGTTTGTGCAAGAAGTTTTATGGAGGGGCATTTTTCTTTCGATTTTTATTCAACTAACCAATAAACTTACTGGTGTGATAGTAGCAAGTATTGTTTTTGCGATCAATACAACTATGTTTGGCACTTCAATGAAAATGACTTTCTTCTTTGTGTTTTTAGGATTTCTTTTTAGTATTGTAACCATGAAAACAAGAAACATTTTCCCTTCCATGATTCTACATGCACTGATTGTTTTTCTTTTATTTATTCATGCAAATATAATTCTTCCTCAATAAAATCAAAGGCACACTTGAAAAGGATCAAGTGTGCCTTATTTCATCTTCACTTCCTCATACTTCGTAAACCATTCTGGAAAAGCCTTTTTGAAGGAAGTTGGCTTGAACGAGTCTTTTTTTACTATAATATGAGTGGATGTCCCTTCCGCACATACTTCCTCATTCCCGTTTATTATCTTATAACCGTATATCGTCTTAATACCATCGTTATATTGAACCCAAGTCTTTACAAATGCTTGATCACCATATCGTAAAGGTTTTTTATATGTAATTTGAATATCGTAAACTGGTGCATAGTATCCCGCTTCTTCCATTGCTACATAGCTATATCCTAAATCTTCTATAAGTCCTGTCCGTCCCAGCTCAAAAAATTTCAAGTAATTGGCGTGATAAATAACACCCATCATATCGGTATCAGCATAATAAAGATGTATTTCCCTTGTAGATACAAAACAATTTTCCACTTGTAATGCCTCTCCTTCTACGTTATTTTCTCTTTATTTTCTATAACTGCCTTTACATCTCCTGCTTCCAACCATTTCGATTTCTCAAATAGAAAATGGTTTTCCTCATCATTCATTAATCTTGCTGACTGGACTTGAATGATCTCATCCACTAGATTAACAGCCAATCGACCATTTCCTTTAAATTGTTCCCTACTTAATGTTTGGAGCAGATATTCCTTTGCCTCGTCCGTAAATTGATATTGATACTTATTTGCATATGATAACATAATTTCCAATATTTGTTCAGGTGTGTAATCAGGAAAATAATAGAACTTTTTAAACCTTGAACGAAGACCAGGATTACTCTCAAGCAACTCATTCATTTCCCCCGGATATCCAGCAAGAATAACGACAAGATTTTCATTGTGCTTAGTCATTTCATCTACAAGTGTGTCAATAACTTCTTTCCCAAAATCACCCGCTGAATGACTTAATAAGGAATAGGCTTCATCAATAAATAAAACGCCCCCCAAAGCTTCTCTAATCTTTTTCTTCGTTTTTCCTGCTGTTTGACCGACATACCCAGCAACGAAATCTGCTCTACTGGTAACAACTAAATGACCTCTTTTTAATAACCCGCATTCCTTTAATAATTCAGCGTAAATTTTGGCTACGGTCGTTTTTCCAGTTCCAGGATTTCCAGTAAAGACGGAATGCAGTTGTATAGGAACGGTTGGAAGACCATTGTTTCTTCTAAACTGCTGCATTTTTACAAACGAGATTAAAGTTTTTATTTCCTTTTTCAATTGATTAAGACCAATTAATTGGTTGAGCTTTTCAGAAGGTGAACCATCTTTTTGTACTAGATCCACAGAAAAGTCCTCTTTTTTTAAGAACATAAACTCAATGAGATTTTTCTCATTCTCTTGTCGGGATCCTTTTTTAAAAATGGCTTCAAGTACAATATTTCGGACAGTTCTCGCATTCCCAAATGTATTATCTACTTGTTCTTGCTCCAGTCGGTGGCTTATTTCGGTTTTGGCTTCTTCAGTTAAAAAATAATCATTTTCTGCTGCTGTTTTTTCAGCGATCTGAATTAATTCCTCATTCGAATAATTGGGTAATTGAATCATATTCGACACAGGAAATCTGCTACGTAACCCCGGGTTAGCATCTAAAAAATTACGCATTTCCTCGGGATAGCCCGCTAAAATGACAGCAAACTTTCCACCAAACTCATCAGAAGTCATTAAGGATACGAGTGTATCAATCGCTACTTGTCCATAATCATTACCGGACTGGCCTTCCCGTTTTAAACTATATGCTTCATCAATAAAAAGCACCCCACCAATTGATCGTTCCACAATGGACCGAACATTTTCTTCTGTCTGTCCGACATAGGAACCGATCAGTTGTGTACGGTTTGTCTCAATTACTTCTTCGCGCGGAAGTACACCTAATTCATGATATATTTTTGCTAGAAGTCGGGCGATCGTCGTTTTTCCTGTTCCAGGATTTCCGGTAATCACCATATTGAGACTTAATTCATCTTTAATTGTAAACCCAAGTTCTTTCCGTTGTTTTTGATATTTTAAAAATCGATAAAAATCATTAACACGTTTTTTTACTGTTTCCATCCCAATTAATTCATTTAATTGATCGAGGGCATGTTCTTCCACGTGTGTTTCATCATCATATTGCGTAAATAACTCCTGCCAATTTCTTTTTAAATTCTCTACATTGGCAAGATGCTGTTTTAAATCCTCATAATAGGTGGAAGTATGAAAAACACCAATAATGGATTGTTCATATTCTTTCGCTGCCTTTAAAAGATAGGAAACTTCTTGAACGGCTTCTGTTAGCTGTTCTAAAAGCTGCTTGTAAATATGGGATAGTTCTTTATTTAACTGGGAAGGTGAAAGGTTAAACTTAGATTGAAATTCATCAAGTTTTTCTTCTGCCTCTAATAAAAAGCTTTCACATACCTCTATATATTGTTCAGCTATTTTCTTTTTGGCGGTCCGGTTGTCTGTTTCTCTAATCGCTGGGAAAGTTAACACTGAAAACAGATCCTTTAACTTTATCCAATCGAATTGCATCAAACATTCCTTGGCTGTTTGATTATTAGGATACAGCTGAAGTGCTTTTTTCAAAAAAGTATAGGCTAACTGATCTTGCTTTTTCTTTTGCATTCTTGATTGAGCCATGATGGTTAACATCTTTGATGAAAAAATGGGATTTGTTTCCTTACTTAAAGCCGTGATCAATTCACCTTGATTTAAAATTTCTCCTTTTTCCTTCACTTCTTTCTCCCATAGTTGAATTTGCCTTGATAAAAATTCATTATTCATATAATCACATCTTTATTAAAATTTCCTTCCTATTCTACCATAATAATGAGTCATTCAAGAAATAAGAGGCATTTCCTTCATACAAGGTGATAAAAAAGGACCCGTCCATGTTGAACGGATCCTTGAAGATTTTATTCTTCTGTTCGATGTGCTTCATCCTTAATTTCAGCACGGAATGATTCGATGCTTTCACGTCTACGTTGATTTTTTGCTTTGATTTGTTGACGCTGTTCTTCACTATCTGTAAAAGCTAAAGATTCTTCAGCCGCTTCCATATTCTGAATGGTATTGGTTATCATTGATTGTAATTTTTCAACATTATCACTACGGTCATCTGGATTTGGTTTGTTGTTATAAGTCAAAACAACTTCCTCCTTGTAATAGGTTTTTGGTACAAAAATAGTTTGTATCGATTTTAAAAAAATATCACAAGGAATGTCGTGTTTTTTCTAAAGTAATGTTCCAGTATTTTGTGCAAATGAATGACAAATATCATTAGGTAACAAGGCGCACTTATAAAATGAAAAAGCCCCGGTAAATCCTTGTCCCCGGGGCATTGTATATCATTATTCTCCTTTTGTTTGTATTACCTGTACATGTTCTCCAGAGTTATCTTGCATTTTCTTTCCTTTATTTCCACCAAAACCTCTTGGTTGTGTGCCAATATGATTTGGTTGAAAGCGTTTTGTTTGATATCCTTTTCCCATTTTGTTCCCCCCTTACAAAACATTTTGTCCAATTTAGCGAGGAAACATAAATGGTAAACTTTTGTCCTATTCTGCTTTTCCTAATCGTCTTTCTTCAAGACGTTGTTCTATTTTTTCCATTGCAGCTTGATCCTTTAATAATTGTAATTTATTTTCGGATACAAGTTCTGCAAATGATCGTTTTCTTGGTCTTCTCATGTAAAAATCACCTTCCTTATTTACTATTGTATCAGTTATTATGTCCGACAACGCTTTTAATTATTACAACTTTTCGAAAATTTAAAAGAAAAATACAGAAGTGTGATGGTGAAAATAAAAAAACGCTGGTTAATCCAACGTTTTTTTATTGCTTATTTTAGTTTTTCGGTTAATTCTTTCATTTCATCAAACTCCATTGAACCTAAAGAAACGTGCCGAATTATCCCTTTGCTGTCAATAAAATAAGTTGTTGGGATAGATAAAATTTGATACTTTTCATTTACTGTATCATCGGTATCCAATAAAATCGGAAACGTAAGTTTATTTTCATTGACAAACCCCTGGACATCCAAATGAGGGTCAATGTTCACAGCTAGAATCAATAAATCTTCCCCAGCTTCTTTATGCAACTTTTCCATAGCAGGCATTTCTTCTTTACAAGGTGGACACCATGTTGCCCAGAAGTTTAACATGACCTTTTTCCCTTTTAAATCGGAAAGCTTAACTGAATCTCCTGATAGAGTTTTCAGTTCGAAATCAGGTGCTTTAGCACCAACAGACAACCCTTCCTTAGTGGCGGATGTCGTATTGGTGGATTCAGGAACATCTGAATTTTTGTTTACCGCTTGTACAATAGCTACAGTTAATAATGAAATGAGTACAACTGCGGCCAGTACTTTTTTTATCAACTTATATCCCTCCCTTACTATAGGGCTGATAATATGATTTTATACTAAAAAATATGGTGAAACAAAACATGTATGTGCCAAATTTGTGTCAATTAAATCTGATGATGCTTGATTACAACTACTTTAGTAATTCTTTTAATTCATTTAATATATTTTTTGTTACTTTTTCAGCAATTCTATTTACATCATGTTCCGATAATTCACCAATAGGGGATGGAGTTACTTTCATCGCATGAATTCCATCAGGAGTTTGGACTCCTAATGGGGAGTACCCTTTTATACCCATTTTCGTTTTCATTTCAATAAGTTTTTGTACATGCCTATTCGATAACTCCCTGTCTCCATTCAATTGTTTGGCAATCCAATTAATCTTCGCGGTAAATTCTAAAGATTCCATTAAGTAATAAGCATGGTCTAAATCCTTCCCCCATGTTAACGCACCATGGTTTTCCAAAAGCACTCCTTGATGGTTATGAACATATTTACTAATGGCTTCAGGAATCTCATTTGTAGAAGGAGTTCCATATTCCGCGATAGGAATCGTGCCAAGGTAAACGACTGATTCTGGCATAATAGCTTGATCTAATGGCATACCAGCAATAGCAAATGCCGTTGCATATGGGGGATGGACATGAACAATTCCCTGAATATCCGGTCGCTCCTTGTAAACACAAAGATGCATTTTCATTTCTGATGTAGGTCGAAGTTCCCCTTCAAGAACATTTCCCTGCCCATCTACTTTTACAATCATCTCCGGTGTCAATGAACCTTTGCTAACACCTGTAGGAGTAATAAGAAATTCATCCATACCTAGCCGTATCGAAAGGTTCCCATCATTTGCCGCAACAAAACCTTTTTCATATACTTTTTTGCCAATTTCACAAATATGTTGTCTATATTTTAGATCTGAAATCATCGTAACTCCTGCTTTCCATTTTATCCTTGAAAAAGTTTTGGTAGCTCCACTTGATAATTTCCTTTAATGATCCCTTTCTCTGTAATTATGGCCGTTACGAGTTCATGTGGCGTGACATCAAATGCCGGATTAAATACCTTCACACCTTCAGGAGCCGTTCGTTTTCCAAATCCTTCAGTAATTTCTGAAGCATCTCTTTCCTCGATCGGAATGTCGTCACCTGATTTTGTATCCAAATCAATCGTTGAAAGTGGAGCTGCAACATAAAAAGGAATATTATGTGCCTTAGCTAAAAGAGCTACACCATATGTACCAATTTTATTGGCAACATCCCCATTTGCTGCTACTCGGTCACATCCAACAATTACTGCTTGTATCCAACCTTTTTTCATGACCATGGCTGCCATACTGTCCGTAATAAGCGTCACGTCAATACCTGCCTGCATAAGCTCCCAAGTAGTTAACCTGGCACCCTGTAATAATGGACGAGTTTCATCTGCAAAAACTTTGATATTCCAACCTTTTTCTTTTGCCAAATAAAGCGGAGCAAGTGCTGTGCCATATTTTGCAGTAGCGATTCCTCCTGCATTACAATGGGTTAGGATACCCATACCGTCTTTTAGAAGAGAAAGGGCGTGTGTGCCAATAGAACGACAAACCTCTTCATCCTCCTGGCGAATAAGGTGGGCTTCTTCTTCAAGTGCTTCTTTAATTTTTGCTACCGGCTGATTTTTTTCCTTTTTTGCCCGTTCGTCCATTCTTTTTAATGCCCAAAACAAATTGACTGCAGTAGGACGTGATGTAGCCAAATAATCTGCTTGTTTTTTAAATTCTATGTAAAAATCATCAAATGAATTCTCAGGAGCATTTTTTATGCCTAATAGTAATCCATAAGCCGCTGCAATCCCAATGGCTGGAGCACCGCGTACCTTTAATTGTTTAATCGCATCCCAAGCATCTTCAATTGTAGTAATTTCAAGAAATTCTGTAACATTAGGAATTTTCGTTTGGTCAAGTATTTTCAAAATACCGTTTTGAAAAAAAACAGATTGTAAAAATGCAGTTTCCACCTATCTCATCCTCTCTCGTATCTACTATCTCCAGCTTGCTTTTTATACACTGCCATAGTAATTGTAACAATATTCATTACATATGCAATACATTTTCACACAAAAAGAGCAGGCATATCCTGCTCTTTTTAGTGACTAACGAATGAGGTTTCTCTTTTGTTTGATTAATTCGTTAAACTGTTGATCTAATAATTGGTATTTAGGGTCGTTTTGATCAAGGGTAGATAACTCACCCAAAATAGCAGCTATTTGATTTTCTAATATCATTAATGTCTCTTGTTTATTGTCTTTCTCATGATGATTCTTATTTAAATATTCATCAGGCTTCATTTCTAGCCTCTTTACCTGCTGTCCTTCAAAAACAATCAGCTTATCACAAAGTTTATTTAAAAAGTAATAATCATGGGATACTAAAATGATTGTCCCAGTATACTCATTGAGTGTTTTTTCAAGCTGCTCTCTACTAGGCAAATCCATATGGTTCGTTGGTTCATCTAAAATTAATACATCATAGTCCTTCATCAAAATATCAACAAGTTTCACCCGTGTTCGTTCACCCAAACTTAATGTCCCTATCGGTTTTGTAATATACTGTTCCTTTAAGCCGAGATTAGCTAGAATCGTTCTGGCTTTAAAAATTTGTTCCCTATCATATAACCCTAAAGCTTCTATTGGTGTTATGTCTTCTGGCAAATCAGCAACATCTTGGCTTAAATAAGCTATATTTAGTGATTGACTCTTCCATAAATCACCATTTGTGACTGGCTCCTCTTCAAGAATCATTTTTATCAAGGTAGTTTTGCCACAGCCATTTTCCCCAAGAATCCCGATACGTTCACCGTGATTGATGTAAAATTGAGAGTTTTGAAACAAAATCCTTCCGGGATAAGACTTGGATAAATTTTTTGCCTCTATGATTCGTTTTCCTCTTTTCCCGTTTGAATCAAACTCAAATTTTACTTTTGGCTCTTCTAATGGTTTTTCAACTTTCTTTTTGGAAAGCTCTTGGTGAAGTCGCTTCATTTTTGATTTTATTTGTTGGTCCCGTTTTTTAGCCTTAACTCGATGATATTCTTTATAGCCTTCCTCTTTTGTTGATCGGCTATGGGCTTTTTCCGACCATGTTTTTAATTGATGTAATTGTTCTTCAATTCTTTCAATTTGACGCTGCTGAACTTCATAATAGTGGCGCTGGGTTTCTATTTTTTTTTGTTTTTCCTTGCGATAGTCGGTATAATTTCCGTTGTAAGAATGAAGTTTTCCGTTTTCTATTTCAACTACCCTCGTTACAATCTGATCTAAAAAATGTCGGTCATGTGAAATAATTAAAACAGCCCCATCAAATTTTTTCATTTCAGAAGTTAGCCATTTGATTCCTTTATAATCTAAGTGATTGGTAGGCTCATCCAGTATTAACAGGTCGGGCTTAGATGCCCATACATTTGAAAGAGCGAGCTTTAACTTTTCTCCCCCGCTTAAATTAGACAGTCTTGATTGTTCCCATTCATAAATCTTTTTTAAACCAAGCTCACTAGCAATTTGGAAAAAATCTTGATTATTACTGGTGGTAAACGACTCATGTATGACGTTTAGTTGATAATCAATGGATTGTAATAGATATCCAACTTTTAAATCTTTCGCTAATTCAATTGTTCCATTGTCCGGCTGAAGTTTACCGAAAATCAAGTTGGCTAATGTGGTTTTTCCGGTGCCATTATAACCAACAAGCCCGATTCTCTCACCGTTTTTCATCTCAAATTGAATATGATCTAAAACTTTTCTTGACTGATAACTTTTTTCTAAACCTGTTATCTTTAGAATCACACGATTATTATTCATAAAAAAACTCCCTTCAAATGAACCTGAAGAGAGTATCATGCCGAAAAATAAAATTGCCTAAATGTATGAATAATCAAATAAGCCTATATGAAATATAAAGGCTTACGAAATAGCAAGATAGAAAAAAGGGCAGACTAATCCTATTCTTCAGGTTCATCATTTTTTCGTTATTCGAAAAATGTACTGAAAAATAAGATTAAAACTTCATCGGCCCTTGTTTCATTCCTTTCATGATTGATACTTTCATTCTATTTTAATCAACAAATTCTGTCAATTACATTCTGCCAAAATAAACACCATGCACACTTGCATGGTGTTTATTTTAATTAATTAGCCTTTTAATTTTTCACGTAATACCATTTGTAGGATACCGCCATGACGATAATAGTCAATTTCAACTTCAGAATCAAAGCGGACAACTACTTCAAATTCTTTTTTATTGCCGTTTTCATCGGTAGCAATAACTTTTACAAGATCACGTGGTTTTACGTTTTCATCTACTAGTACTTCAAATGTTTCTTTACCAGTTAATCCAAGAGTTTCGGCATTTTCTCCATTCTTGAATTGTAGTGGAAGAACACCCATTAATACAAGATTTGAACGGTGAATACGCTCAAAACTTTCAGCAAGAACGGTTTTAATGCCAAGGAGATTTGTACCTTTCGCTGCCCAGTCACGAGATGAACCCATTCCGTAATCCTTGCCTGCGATTACCATAAGGCCTGTGCCATTTTCTTTATACTTCATGCACGCATCATAAATGGACATAACTTCACCAGTTGGCCAGTAAGTTGTGAATCCACCTTCTGTACCAGGTGCAATTTGGTTACGAATACGAATGTTGGCAAATGTTCCACGCATCATAACTTCATGGTTACCACGGCGAGAACCGTATGAATTGAAGTCACGAGGCTGTACACCTTTTTCTAATAAGTATTTTCCAGCCGGTGTATTTTTTCCAATAGCTCCTGCAGGTGAAATGTGGTCTGTTGTTACAGAATCACCAAACTTACCTACAACGCGAAGACCTGTTAACGGCTTAACTTCATCTGGATCTGGTGATAATCCTTCAAAGAACGGTGGATTTTGGATGTAAGTAGAATTTTCATCCCAAGAATATAACGGCTCATTGCTCGTTTTAATTTCGTTCCAACGCTCATTATCACCAAATACATTTTCATATTCTTTACGGAACAGCTCTGGAGTAACCGTACGTTTTACCACATCATTTACTTCAGCAGAAGTTGGCCAAATATCTTTAAAGTAAACATCATTGCCATTTTTATCTTTTCCAATTGGTTCTTTTTCAAAATCAATGTTGACTGTTCCAGCTAAAGCATATGCTACAACTAATGGTGGTGATGCAAGGTAGTTCGCTTTAACAAGCGGATGGATACGACCTTCAAAGTTACGGTTACCTGAAAGAACAGATGTAACTAATAGATCGTTTTCTGCAATTGTCTTTTCAATTTCTTCTTTTAATGGTCCTGAGTTACCGATACATGTAGTACAACCATAACCTACAAGGTTAAATCCGATTTTCTCAAGGTATGGAAGCAATCCGGAATCACGTAGGTATCCAGTTACCACCTTTGACCCAGGAGCCAAGGATGTTTTTACATACTTCGGTACTTCTAAACCAAGTTCTACAGCTTTTTTCGCCACAAGACCTGCACCTACTAGAACATATGGGTTTGAAGTATTGGTACAGCTTGTAATGGATGCGATGGCAACCGCACCTGTTTTGATCTCAACTTCTTCCCCATTATTAAATTTAATAAGTGCTGATTTCTCTAATTCGTCAGCTTGTAGCCCAAAACCTTGGTTGCCTTGAGGAGCTGAAATTGCTTTTACGAATTCTTCCTTCATTTTTGATAATGGAATCAAATCCTGAGGACGTTTTGGTCCAGAAAGATTAGCTTCAATTTCAGACAAATCAATTTCAATAACATCTGTATAAACTGGCTCAACAGTTGGATCAAAGAATAAACCGTTTGCTTTGCAATAGGCTTCTACGACTTTAACATGTTCTTCATCACGGCCTGTTAAACGCAAGTATTCAAGAGATTCATCATCAATGGCGAAGAATCCGCAAGTAGCACCGTATTCAGGAGCCATGTTGGCAACAGTTGCACGGTCAGCAAGAGGAAGTGAAGATACACCTGATCCGAAGAATTCTACGAATTTGCCAACTACCCCATGTTTGCGAAGAACTTGTGTTACTTTTAACGCGAGGTCAGTAGCTGTAGCACCGTTTGGTAGTTCTCCAATTAATTTTACCCCAACTACTTCTGGTACAGGGAAATATGAAGGTTGGCCAAGCATACCTGCTTCTGCCTCGATACCACCGACTCCCCAACCAAGAACACCTAGACCATTGATCATAGTTGTATGGGAATCTGTACCTACCAGTGTATCTGGATAAGCTTCTAATTCACCGTCTACTTCGGCAACATGAACGACATCTGCCAAATATTCTAGGTTAACTTGGTGAACGATACCTGTTGCTGGCGGCACAGCACGATAGTTGTTAAACGCTTTTTGGGCCCAGCTTAAAAACTGATAACGTTCTGCATTTCGTTCAAATTCTAAATCCATGTTCACTTTTAATGCGTTTTCGTTTCCATACGCATCAACTTGTACGGAGTGGTCAATGACAAGATCTACCGTTTTCTCTGGATTGATTTTATCCGGATCACCACCCAGGTCAGCCATTGCTTTTCTTAATGAAGCAAGGTCAACCACAGCTGGAACTCCAGTAAAGTCTTGAAGAATGACACGTGATGGCTTAAATGGAACATCTACCTCTTTAAGCTCATCTGTTCCCCATTTTGCTAAATTTTCAACATGTTCTTTTGTAATAACACGCCCATCATATTGGCGAAGGACAGATTCAAGTAAAACTTTTACGGAATATGGCAATTTTGATACTTTGCCTAAACCGGCTTCTTCCAATGCATTTAATCGATAGTAGTGATACGTTTTGCCGTTTACTTCAAAGGAAGAACGCGCGTTAAAAACATCATTCTTTACCATTCCAAAAACCCCCCAAGTTCGTCAACCATATACAATTATCTTCAAAAATCGAAAAGTTTGAATATTCCCTTTAGGACTAACTTTTCTCACAATTCAATCATAATATAAGCAGCCGTGTAAGTAAATAACAATAAAGTTATTATGTTTGATAAGTTTTACTTATAGTTTTTCATTAATATTGTATAGAAAATTTAGAAAACATGATAATCTCTTGTTTTATATAAAGCAATGATTACGACAAATTTTGTCTTTTATTATGGCAATAAAACGTTAATTCGTCATTTATTTCGTGCAAATGGAAATAGTAGTTTTAAGGAGGTGATCCATTATGGCAAAACGTAAGGCGAATCATGTCATTCCTGGAATGAATGCTGCCAAATCCCAAGGTGGGGGTGCGGGTTATAACGAAGAGATGGCTCAAGAACATTTAACAGAACTTGAAAAAAGCAACAATAAAAAAAGAAAGAAAAATCAATAATAGATAAAAGCAAAAAATGCGGGTGGTTCACCCGCACTTTTCATTTATACTATTCCATATTCACTTCTGAAACAATTTGTTTTAAATCTCGTTGAAAACGTTCTAATTGAGCTCTTTGTTTTTCAGATGCGACTTCCAATGCATTTTCGATCTGCTGATAGGCTTCATTTACTTCGTTTTTCAGATGTTTTAGTTGATGGCCATAGCTAGCACTGTCACTGACAATGGTTTCATATAAACTTTGAGCATTTTCATAACCTTGTTGGGCAGCTTGAAACGCTTGTTGTTTATCTTTATTATAAGGATATTTTTGCATCGGAACTTCCTCCTTCATGATTTATACCCTTTAAATTGCACAGATAGTCAAAAAATATACAGCATAAAAAGGCCTAATCACTGCATGCTAACAATTGAGGAGGGATATTGATGACCAACAAAAATGACAGTAAAGATATGCGGAAAAATGCCCCCAAACTAACAGGTCAACCTGAACCATTAAGTGGGTCTAAAAAGGTAAAAAACCATAACCATACACGTCAAAAACATAATTCAAGTCACGATATGTAAAAAGTCAAAAAAAGCATCGCTCCAAATTGTATTTGGAGCGATGAATCATTAAACGCTTATTAAAGCCTCTATAATCATTTCTTCTTCTTCTGGTGTAACGGTCCGCAAATCAATCATAAACTCATTCTTATGAATCCTACCTACAATGGCAGGCTTTGTCTGAGTACGTAATATTCTCGCTAACTCCTCAGGGGAATATCTAGCATGTTTTAATGAAATTATCACTGATGGTAGTTCCACATCAGGCATGGTTCCTCCACCCACTTGACTAGTAGATTGAGAAATATTTGCTTCATAATCCATTGAACTTTGTAATAATTTTGTAACAAACCTTCTTGATCTAGCGTCTAAATCATTAACAGTAACTAATAAATCGCGAATCGTAGGTATATTAGTTATCCCTTTTTGACCACGGGCATAATCGATAAGAGTACCTTCTAAGGCAGCCAATGTCATTTTATCAACTCTTACCACTCGGGCTAGCTGATGTTTCTTTAATTGATCAATAATGATCTTTTTTCCAGCAATGATCCCCGCTTGCGGACCGCCTAATAGCTTATCCCCGCTAAAGGTAACAACATCTGCTCCCATTTCAATAATTTCTTTAACAAGGGGTTCATTACCAATGCCGTAATTTCTAAGATCAAATAACGCACCACTACCAAGATCTTCGTAATAAATAACATTATGATGTTTATTTGCTAGATTTATTAGTTCTTCCGTTGGCACTGATTTTGTAAATCCAATCACTTTAAAATTGCTCGTATGTACCTTTAAAATCATCGCTGTATCGGGGCAAAGTGCATTCTCATAATCATATAGATGTGTTTTATTTGTTGTACCTACTTCAACCAATCTAGCACCACTTTCTTCCATAATAGAAGAAATTCGAAAGGATCCGCCAATTTCAACTAGTTGTCCCCTTGATACAATGACTTCTCTATCTTTTGCAAGTGCTCTTAATATCAAATAAACGGCTGCAGCATTATTATTCACGATCATTGCAGCTTCTGCACCAGTTATTTCCTTAATCAATCCTTCTACATGACTATGACGGGAACCACGTTCACCTTCTTCTAACTTGTATTCAAGGTTCGAATAATTTTGCGCTGTTTCCACTACGTGTTGAACAGCTGATTTACTTAATCGAGCCCTTCCTAAGTTGGTATGTAAAATCGTTCCTGTCGCATTAATAACTCTTTTTAAAGTATAAGAATATTGCATTGATATATGATTTGTTAGGATTGTAAACACATCATCAATAAAATCATCTGTTCCCGGTAATGAGCCATGCCAATCCCCATTAATCAATTTTTTCCTAACGAGATCCATCACAAGTTTTAGTTGTTTTGTTAATTGGCTTCTATCTATTTGATAATCTTCAAGAAGGGTATCAAATTTGTAGTGGTTCTGTAATTCATGGACGGGAGGTATCGAACGCAGCACTTCTTTCATGAAAAAAACTCCTTTTTAAATCCTTCTATTGGCCTATTATAACATGTTTCACATTTTTTACCTTTATGAATAAAATGAAACGAGCAAGGGGGAAAAGAATTTGAAAAAGAAGAAATTACTTCATTCTCATTCCATTGATTTTGATCTAATCGACCAATGGTTAAAAAATTATTTTCTTGACCCAAAAACATTACATGAAGATCATACACAATTTAAAATTGATATATATGAAACAAATACGGATTGGATTATTGCTGCGTTTCTTGAGGAATTTGCAAGTTCGGAAATAACAGTAAAAGTAGAAGATACGTCGTTAAAGATTACTGCGCAAAAACATTCCTATAAATTCCCGTCTCCTTTTCCAAAACATTTTCGCTCAATCGATTTTCCTTTTTCAATTATTAATCATGATGTAAAAGCTTTTTTTGAAAACGGTACCCTAGAAATATTTATATCGAAATCAAATATTGGACACGGTAAAAATCGGTTTATTACCTTACCTTAAACTATGGAACTCGGTTAACATAATATGATTATTTTAGATAGAAATACCCTCATAGTCCAACCGGCTATGAGGGTATTTGTTATTTTCCAGAAATGATTTGAATCATTTCTTCCGTATTTGGAAATACACCTGTTTCCTTCTTTGAGTAAATCTTCTCACCGTTAACAATGACTTCAAAGACTCCTCCTGATGAAGGAATTAATTCTAATTTTTCAATATCTCGTCTAAAATGATTAAATAATTCTTCCGAGAAACTCGCGGCTTTTGGAGCATAATTTCATAACATACAAAATTCTACTACAATATGGTATTTTTGCATTTAAAAACCTCCAACTGTTCTATTCATTATAGGATAGTATAATATATTATCCTATTCCTAATTATTCCACAAATCATTTGTTTCTACTAGTACCGACATAGTGAAGAGAGTTATACTAATTTTATTGGAGGTGGACAAAATGAGTGAACAAGATAAAATCCGCTTGACTTCATTTTCTACCAAAGCCGGTTGAGGGTGTAAAATTGGTCCCGAAGACCTGGCGCAAGTTTTGCGCTTTTTACCGAAACAAGATCCAATACCAGAACTGCTTGTTGGTCATGAAACAAATGATGACGCAGGTGTTTACAGACTAACTGATTCTATAGCACTAATTCAAACCGTCGACTTTTTTACTCCGATTGTCGATGATCCATACATGTTTGGTCAAATCGCAGCTGCTAATTCGTTAAGCGATGTTTATGCAATGGGTGGTGAGCCGAAAACGGTTTTAAATATCGTAGGGTATCCGATAAAAAAATTAGGACCAGATGTACTTGCTGAAATTTTGCGTGGAGCAGCAGATAAAGTGAAAGAAGCAGGTGCTGTCACAATTGGTGGTCATTCAATTGATGATCAGGAACCAAAATTCGGCTTATCCGTTACAGGTATTGTCCATCCAGATAAAGTATGGAAAAATGTTGGAGCTCAACCAGGAGATGTCTTAGTACTAACAAAGCCAATTGGTGTCGGTATTTTAACTACTGGGATAAAAAGAAGTGTTGTCACCATCGAACAAGAAGCTACAGTTACGGAAACCATGGCCATGCTAAATAAAACCGCAGCTGAGACACTACGTTCATTTACCCCCCATGCTGTAACTGATGTAACTGGCTTCGGTTTATTGGGGCACGGAAATGAAATGGCACGTGGCAGTAACGTTAGCTTTGAGATTTCTCTATCACAAGTACCAATTTTAGAAGGCGCTATACAGTTAGCCAATCATGGAGTTGTTCCAGGAGGATCCAAGGCCAATCATAAATGGGTTAGCTCTGATGTTGAATATGATCAGCTTTCTGTTGCAGAGCAGCTTGTTTTATGTGATGCCATTACCTCTGGAGGTCTACTTGTTTCGATCAATGAAGCGGAAGGTAAACAATTTGTACATGAACTGCATGTAAAAGGTTTGACCAATGCCTCTATTATTGGTCGAGTTGTAAAAAAGAAAGATAAATCCATTTTAGTTACAAAATAATCACAAAAAATCCCAAGCATTTAGCTTGGGATTTTTTATTAGCTCGGGATTTTTAATTCTAATTTTTGACGGAGCTTTTCAATCATATCTTTTGTCATCTTGTCTAAATCATAATCATAGCTGAAGCCCCACTCTTCTTTAGCTGCAGTCGAATCAATCGAATTTGGCCAGCTTTCAGCAATTTGTTGACGTACTGGATCCACATTATAAGAAATTTTAAATCCAGGGATATATTTAGCAATGCTTGCCGCAATTTCCTCAGGATCAAAACTCATCGCACTAACATTGAAAGAATTGCGGTGAACTAATTTTGCCGGATCTGCTTCCATTAAATCAATAATGGCTTTTAACGCATCAGGCATATACATCATATCCATGTAAGTGCCTTTATCGATATAACTTGTGTATCGACCGTTTTTAACAGCTTCATAATAAATTTCTACTGCATAATCTGTCGTACCACCGCCAGGAGGCGCAACATAAGAAATTAAGCCTGGGAATCGTAATCCACGAGTATCTACACCAAATTTATGGAAATAATAATCAGCCAATAATTCCCCTGCTACTTTATTTACCCCATACATGGTCGTAGGGCGCATAATCGTATCTTGCGGTGTATTATCTTTTGGAGTAGAAGGTCCGAATGCTCCAATAGAACTTGGTGTAAAGAATTGCGCATTGACTTCTCTAGCAGTTTCCAATGCATTCATAAGTCCACCCATATTTAAGTTCCATGCAAAGACAGGCTTTGCTTCAGCAGTTGCTGATAATAGTGCTGCTAAATGCATAATGGTATCGACTTTGTATTTTTTGGCAGTCTCAACCATTGTTTTTAAATCGGTCACATCTACAATTTCAAAAGGACCTCCCTGTGCGGCCTCACTGTCATTCTTTTTAATATCTGTAGCAATAACGTTATCAGTACCATAAATTTCTCTAAGTTTTAAGGTTAATTCAGAACCAATTTGACCTAAAGCACCTGTAATCATTATTCTTTTCATGTTGTTTCTCCATCCTTATTGTTTATTTCATTATATGATTCCCATTTCTTTTCCGACTTTTTCGTAAATCGAAATGGCTTTATCTAACATTTCCTTAGTATGAGCAGCTGTTGGCATATTTCTTACACGTCCAGTCCCGCGTGGAACAGTTGGGAATACGATTGCCTTAGCATAAACGCCTTCTTCATTGAGTCGTTTACTGAATTCTTGTGTAAGTGTTTCATCACCAATAATACATGGTGTGATTGGAGTTTCACTATTGCCAATATCAAATCCTAAATCTTTAAGACCTTTTTTCAGATAATCTCCATTTTCCCAAAGCTTTTTATTTAGATCAGTGCTTTCTGATAAAATTTCAATCGCACGGATACTTGCTGCTACATCAGCTGGTGTTAAAGCTGTAGAGAATAAAAATGGTCTGCTTCGAACTTTTAACCAGTCAATTAGATTGCGTTTTCCTGCAACATAACCGCCAACAACTCCGATGGCTTTTGACAATGTACCAATTTGAAAATCAATTTTATCTGATAAACCAAAATGTTTAACAGTACCTGCGCCGTCACCTAATACACCTGAACCATGAGCATCATCTACATATGTAATTAGGTCATATTCTTCGGCAATTTGTACGATTTCTGGCAATAAAGCAATATCTCCATCCATAGAGAAGACGCCATCTGTAATAACCATGATTTTCTTATATAATCCACTCTCTTTAGCCTCTTTTGCCTTAGCTCGTAAATCATCCATATCGGAGTGGTTATAACGAATAATTTTAGCCTTTGAAAGACGGCATCCATCAATGATCGATGCATGGTTTAACTCATCGGATAAAATTGCATCGTTCTTATCCATAACAGCAGAGATTGCCGCCATATTACAATTAAATCCAGATTGATAAGCAATTGCTGCTTCTGTGTGTTTAAATTCAGCAAGCTTTTTCTCAAGTTCAACATGAAGTTTTAAAGTACCATTAATAGTACGTACTGCTCCAGCTCCAACTCCATATTTTTCAATAGCTTCTTTTGCAGCTTCTTTTAAGCGATTATCTGTTGCTAGACCTAAATAGTTATTAGAAGAAAGGTTTACAAGTTCTTTTCCATTAATTGTAATCATCGGGCCATTCGGGCTGTCTAATGGGTCAATGACATTATATAAACCTCTACCTTTTAAATCTTCCAGGTTTTCATTTAAAAACTGTTCTAAAATGTTACTGGACATTATAAATCCTCCTTCAATATAAATCATGGTTAGTATCATTTAGAAAAATACATTTGTCCGTATACAGAGGACACTAAAAATCCTTATAAACCGTATTGCTAAAGGATTTTACTCTTATACTTTACCACAAAAATTCAAAAATGTTCATCCCCTGCGGACAATTTTTTTAAAAAATTTTTTTCTTTTTTTAAATTGCCCAAAATAGAAAGATCTTCTTCATAAGAAATATTGAAAAAGATATAACATAAATCCGAACAAATGTTAATAATAAAAAATAAACATTCGTCTTTTTCATAAAAAAAGATTGAATTGTTATTTTTCCGTGGTATAATGTGAATAAAATTAATATGTTTCACTCATATAATCGCGGGAATATGGCTCGCAAGTTTCTACCAGATTGCCGAAAACAATCTGACTATGAGTGGGTAATGCAAAGTCCTCAATTTTTTTATTGTGGATGTATTCCTTATTATCTTTTGGATATTAACCCAAGGGACATTGCCTCACTCTAGTAGTGGAGAGCAATATTCCTTGGGTTTTTTATTTTTCCTAAATTGGAGGTACATCATGAAGTTATTAGAACAAAGGATTATAAAGGATGGAAAAGTTTTATCGAATCAAGTATTAAAGGTCGATTCCTTTTTAAATCATCAAGTGGATCCACAATTAATGATGGAAATAGGCAAAGAATTTTCAAAACGTTTTGCTGATGAAGGTATCACAAAAATTGTCACCATTGAATCATCCGGTATTGCACCAGCTGTTATGACTGGATTATATATGAATGTTCCTGTTGTTTTCGCTAGAAAAAGAAAGTCTCTCACCTTATCGGAAGGATTATTAACAGCTTCCGTGCATTCTTTTACGAAAAACGTCACAAATGAAATATCTATTTCACAAAATTATTTAAATAAAGAGGACAAAGTTCTCATAATAGATGATTTCCTAGCAAACGGGCAGGCTGCACTTGGTTTAATTCAAATTGTTCAACAAAGTGGTGCTCAAGTGGCCGGGATCGGCATTGTCATTGAAAAATCATTTCAAGATGGAGCTGAAATGTTAAAGAAGCTTGGATATAGAGTAGAATCCCTTGCAAGGATTTCTTCCCTAGAAAACGGAAAAGTAACTTTTAAAGGTCAAAAAGCGGAGGAACTTGTATCATGAAAAATAATCCATTAAAAACAGCATCTTTAGGAATTCAACATGTATTGGCAATGTATGCTGGAGCTGTCATCGTTCCATTAATCATTGGTGGTGCACTCGGCCTAACTAATGAACAACTAGCCTATCTTGTTTCACTTGATATATTAACAAGTGGGATTGCCACAATATTACAAGTATGGCAAAATCGATTTTTTGGTATTGGATTACCCGTTGTACTTGGCTGTACCTTTACAGCTGTGGGTCCAATCATTGCCATTGGCAATCAATATGGACTATCGGCTATTTATGGATCGATATTGGTTTCAGGTATTATCATTATATTAATTGCAAGATATTTTGGTAAATTAATTCGATTCTTTCCACCTGTCGTAACGGGTTCCGTTGTTACAATCATTGGACTGACACTTATTCCAGTTGCCATGAATAATGTTGCTGGCGGACAAGGAAGTCCAGATTTCGGTTCTTTATCCAATATTGCACTTGCTTTTGGAACATTAACCTTTATTATAATCCTTTACCGTTTCTTTAAAGGATTCATTCGTGCGATTTCTATTTTATTGGGGTTACTGGCTGGTACGATTGCAGCTGTATTCATGGGAAAAGTAGATTTTACGGCTGTAGAAGAAGCATCCTGGTTCCATTTCATGACTCCGCTTCATTTTGCTACACCTTCTTTTGAAATTGCACCAATTATTACTATGACTCTTGTTGGAATTGTCAGCTTAGTTGAATCTTCTGGTGTCTATTTTGCTCTAAGTGATATTACTGGAAGAAAACTTACAGAAGACGATCTTGTAAAAGGTTATCGCGCAGAAGGGCTTGCAAGCGTAATTGGAGCTTTATTTAACTCTTTTCCTTACACAACCTATTCACAAAATGTAGGGCTTGTCCAGTTTTCAGGCGTTAAAGGAAAAAATGTGATTTATACGATGGCAGGTATTTTAATCTTTTTAAGTTTAGTTCCAAAAATTGCTGCATTAACGACCGTTATCCCAACTGCTGTACTTGGTGGAGCAATGATAGCCATGTTTGGAATGGTTATTGCATCGGGAATTAAAATGCTAAGTAAAGTAGATTTTTCTTCTCAAGAAAATTTATTGATAATTGCTTGCTCTGTAGGTATGGGATTAGGAGTAACAACCGTTCCTGACCTTTTCAACCAACTTCCAGAAAGCATTAAAATATTCACGAATAGTGGAATTGTTGCAGGAAGCCTAACAGCGATTGTTTTAAATATTATTTTTAATGTAATGAAACCTATACGAAAAAGCCGTGTGACAAGTACATTGAAGGCATCTTAAAATAATTACGAATCCAAATTCACTAATGTGATTGATACGACCGCTCAGAGTATGCAACTCTGAGCCTATTTTTTATATAAACTTTTGTAAAACGGTAGCTTGTCCATTCCTTGTTTCAATTTCTGCATAAGCACCATTGATAAAAGTCATTTGTGGTGGAACGTGCCCACAATCAATGTTATAGATAATTGGAATTTGCAGTTCTTCAGAAAATTCCTTATAAACCTCTTCTACTGTATATCCATTAACAGGTGAATTAGCTGGACTTCTACCGAACATAATTCCTGAACAATGACGAAACCAACCGGCTAATTTCATTTGAATAAGTGATCGGCGTAGATCAGTAGTTGACAGCTCACAATTTTCAAGAAACCAAATAATCGGTTCATCTTGTATATATTTTTTCCTAAAGTTTAATACATCTCCATAGGGCGTCCCAATAATATGCCTGATAATATCAATACACCCTCCAAGCAGACGGCCCTGTATCTTCACTTCATTATTTGATATGGTTTTCCAATAGGTTTGTTCGGTTAAATGGAATACACACGGTGAAGGATTATCAAACTGCCATTCTTTTTGAAATTTTTTTGATGAATATTGTTTGATTGATTCGCCTTTTTTAGTAGATAAAACGGACTTCCACATTGCTGTCGTTTCATCTGTATATTCTCCTCTTATATCCACGAAATTAGGACCGTGTGCAGTTGCAATTCCAGTTTTTAACGTAATAGTTAATAATAATAAACTTGTATCAGAATAACCTAATATCCACTTCTGTTTAATATTTTTGAAGTCTATATATTCAAGCACCTCAATGAGTAACTCTCCACCCCATGGAGGAAAAATCAGCTGGATCTTTTCATCCTGCATCATTTTATTAAATTCATCAGCACGAATTTTTGCTGAAGTAGACCTTACTTTATTCTGAGTCCAAACCGTATCACCAAATAATACATCAAACCCTCTAGATTTCATACGGTTTCCGGCCTCTATCAAAATTCCATGTAATTCATTTGACACTCCTGACGATGGAGCAGTTACCCCTATTGTTGCCCTTTCTTTTAAAAACGGATATTTTATCATTAACTATCCCCCCTTCACATAATTTTAGCATTATTTAATAAAATTAGAAAATTTTATATATTTTTTAGGATGCTTATAGTAAAAAATAGAATGCAATTTGCACGTTAACAAATACAAAGGTTCAAATCATATGTGATTTGAACCTAAAAATGTAATTTTATTTTTACTTCTTTACCAAAAACATCCATTCAAACATCACCGTCTACATTAATATTGAATTTTTGTGCATCAAACCGATCATCTGAACTCAACCATGGCTCCGTATTGGTATCTTCTATTCTTTCGTCAGAGCTAGTTGAATTTGCATTAGATATGTCGTCATTAAAGTCAATGTTGTCGGATGGCCCATCAGGAGTCGAAGCGAATAAATTATTCATTGCCTCAGTGTTTTCATTACTCCCCTCAAAATCAGGTTGAATTGATGAAAATGTATCTAATAATGAATCACTTGCTCCATCTTGATTATCATCATTTGATCCAGATCCCTTTGTTATCGTTATCGGTGATATATAGACAGCTCCTCCGAAATTGACGATTCCCCCAGATATTGTATTGATCGAGATGCAGCTTTTTTTATCATCCAATTTCATACATCCCTCCATTTCGTTAAAATATTTTATTTATAAGTAAAAAAATCGTTCTTATAGAGTTAAAAATTTCCTTTTCAAATTAACAATTTATATAGAACTGAATAATCTTTTAACTGTCATTAAAATCTAGCAGAAACCGTGAAAATCTAGTAATATGAAGGAATGTATTTCATTTCTTGAATAAAGTGAGGATTTATCAAAAATATGAGCTTACTAACTGTCGAAAATTTATCACATACATTTGGAGACCGTATCTTATTTAAGAACGTGTCCTTTCGATTATTAGCAGAAGATCATGTAGGTCTTGTTGGTGCTAATGGAGTCGGAAAATCAACCTTAATGAATATTATTACTGGACAATTAATCCATGATGCTGGGCGAGTCGAATGGACTTCAAACGTTCATTATGGATATTTAGACCAACATACGGTGTTAGCCCCGGGTAAAACGATACGTGATGTACTTCGTGATGCATTTCTTCCACTTTTTGAAAAAGAAAGAGAATTAAATGAAATTACAGCACAAATGGCAAACGCTTCCCCAGAAGAACTTGAAATTCTATTAGAAAAAATGGGAGAAATTCAGGATGTCTTGGATGCAGGTGGTTTCTACACGTTGGAAATAAAAATTGAAGAAACAGCCCGTGGTTTGGGTCTAGATGCCATCGGTTTAGATCGTGACGTTGTCACACTAAGCGGTGGACAACGCACAAAAGTTCTCCTGGCAAAACTTCTTTTAGAACAACCAAAAGTTTTGTTACTCGATGAGCCGACAAACTACTTGGATGCTGAACATATTCACTGGCTACAATCCTATCTAAAGGATTATCCGTATGCATTTATCTTGATATCCCATGATACGGAATTTATGAATCAAGTAACAAATGTTATTTTTCACTTAGAATTTTCAAAGTTAACTCGCTATACTGCAAGCTATGAAAAATTCCTTGAGTTGGCTGAAATCAATAAAAATCAGCATATCCAAGCGTATGAAAAGCAGCAAGAGTTTATAAAGAAACAAGAAGTATTTATTGCTCGGAATAAAGCCCGTTATTCCACTACTGGCCGTGCAAAGAGCCGCCAAAAAATGCTGGACCGGATGGAGCGGATTGATCGACCTGAAACCTATGTCAAGCCAACTTTTGAATTTAAGGAATCTAGAAGTAGCAGTCGCTTTGTCTTTGAAGCAAAAGATTTGGAAATTGGGTATACTCACCCTCTGCTTCCGAAAATGAATTTGACACTGGAGCGTGGCGAAAAAGTAGCGATTATTGGCTGCAATGGTGTTGGAAAATCAACATTACTTAAAACAATGTTAGGAATCATTCATCCCTTAAAAGGGAAAATTGAACACGGTGATTTCCTTTTCCCTTCCTATTTTGAACAAGAGGTGAAAGCTGGAAGTATAACCCCTATTGAAGATGTTTGGAATGAGTTTCCACATATGGATCAACACCAAGTCCGAGCTGCTCTTGCTCGCTGTGGCTTAAAAAATGAGCATATTTCTAGACCATTAAATCAATTAAGTGGTGGTGAACAGGCAAAGGTTCGCCTCTGTAAGCTGATGATGAAAGAAAGTAACTGGATTCTGTTCGATGAACCGACCAACCATCTGGATGTAGATGCGAAAGCTGAATTAAAGCGAGCTCTAATAGCTTATAAAGGAACTGTTGTACTTGTTTGCCACGAACCAGATTTTTATTCAGATTGGGTAACTAAAGTATGGAATATTGAAGAATGGTCACAACAAACAACATAAAATTCCTCTGTCATAAGGCAGGGTTTTAAAATTAATTCATCCAATTGATCATTAAATTGGTATTTTCAAAATTTCACCAAAAGAACAGAGAATGCCTCGGAGAAAGCCTACTTGTTTTGTAATTTGTTAATTTCCCTATCCAATTAAGATCGTTTTATTAAATTGTCTAAATAGGTCTTATCAATTGCTTGTATTGTGCAGATACTTTCTATTATCCTATAGTAAGAGTCATGAGAAATATGATAATTGAACCATTTAGGGAGTGGAATTCCTTTGGAAACAAAAAAAGCTTTACCAATCTTATTTGCTATAATGTTTTTAGTAATGGTTGGTTTTGGAATTATTATTCCAGTTCTTCCTTTTTATGCTGAAGAAATTGGTGCCAATCCAACCGAATTAGGTCTATTAATGGCTGTTTATTCCCTCATGCAGTTAATTTTTGCACCTTACTGGGGAAGATTATCGGACCGTATTGGTAGAAAACCGGTATTGATGATAGGTATAGGAGGATTAGCCCTATCCTTCTTTATCCAAGCTATATCGACGGAACTTTGGATGTTATTTGTGGCGAGAATATTAGGAGGACTTCTCTCTTCTGCCAATATGCCAACTGCCATGGCTTATGTTGCCGATATAACGACAGAAGAAAATCGCGGGAAAGGGATGGGAATAGTTGGTGCCGCAGTAGGGCTTGGTTTTGTCTTCGGACCTGCTATCGGTGGAATTTTTTCAAAAATTAGCCTTAGTATGCCCTTTTATATAGCAAGTGCTTCTTCCTTGGTAACATTAATCCTTGTTTCTTTCATATTAAAAGAATCCAAACAGAAACAAAGTGACACTACCCATCATAAAGAATCCATCTGGAAATCATTTAATAAAAATGTAAGTGTATTATTTTTTGTTCAACTATTAATCTCCTTATCACTTTCTGGTCTGGAAGCAACATTTGCTTATTTTGCAGCCAAAAAAGCTGGCTTAAACACAGTACAGCTTGGATACATATTTATGATCATGGGATTTGCAGGAGCAATGGTACAAGGTGGACTAGTTGGTCGATGGACAAAGAAGTATGGGGAAAGTGTTGTTATTCAAGGTGGAATGATCGTTTCTGCTATTGGCTTTGCTCTCATTTTGGCGGTCAATAATTTTTTAACAGCAGCGATCTTTTTATCCATTTTTGGTATTGGTAATGGGGTTATTCGCCCAAGCGTTTCATCCCTCTTAACCAAATTGTCAACAACCGGGCATGGAAGCTCAACTGGGCTTTTATCATCATTTGATTCATTAGGTCGTATTGTTGGCCCTCCACTTGGCGGATGGCTATTTTCCATATCAATCGGACTCCCTTATATTTCAGGGGCAGTAATTACGATTGCTGCATTAGGTCTTTTTCTAGTTTTCCGTCAAAAACAAATGAAACCATCAAACATGTCATAATTAATGGTATATGTTGAAAGGACAGGCATATAATGGGTTACGAGGATTCAGTGAAAAAAGGAGCTCGGTTCCCTTGAAAAATAAAACCTATTTATATGCATTTTTCCTTATTATTACTTTAGGTTTTGTCGCTTATCTTGACTCACCGTTTTCAATCATCAATAGAAGCATTTCCTATTCAGCTGAGCAGCCTATTTTATCCGAACCAGTGAGTGTCCAACCAAGTGATAAAACGGAAATTATCAAAAAACTCGAAAATGCAGAGAAAGACAATGGCTACATTATTGAAACGTATAGAGAATATGAAATTAAGCGGGATAAAAACGGGAAAATAACGGAAGAAATTCCAACATCAATAACCGAGACATTAAAATATTACGATTACAAGCTAAAATAATAAACGGCCCCTAAGTTCTTGTCTAACTACTAGGGGCCGTGTCTCATTAAGAAAAGCTAGTTCCTGTGAGACATACCTATTATGAACTTTCCTACACTTTGTAAACACATAAAGCTACGTAAGCTAGACATATTACTAAAGGACATGCCGTTTATTAGTAAAAAATAGTACGAATAGAAAAAAAAGACCATTGAATGGTCTTTTCAGACTGTCGACAAAATCCTTTTTTAAAGGATTTTGTCGACATTTTTTGTATAATTATGTTATAGAATATCGAGGTGATATTGAAATGCTTACTAAAAATACACAAGTAAATCGAGATCAATTAGAAATGATTACTTTAGACCAGCTGGTTCCTGAAAATCACTTGGTTCGTAAGATAGAAGCTGCTATTGATTTTTCATTTATATATAAATTAGTTGAGAATATGTATTCATCTGAACGTGGTCGTCCAAGTATTGACCCTGTTGTATTAATTAAGATGGCTTTTATTCAATATACCTTCGGTATTCGCTCTATGCGCAAAACTATTGAAGAAATTGAAACAAATCTTGCTTATCGTTGGTTCTTAGGTTTTGGGTTTCATGATAAAGTCCCCCACTTCTCAACCTTCGGAAAAAACTATGAAAGACGTTTCAAGGATACAGATCTATTTCAAAAAATCTTCTACCGCATTCTAAAAGAAGCTTCTGATAAAAAGTTGATTAGTGCTGAACATGTATTTATTGATTCTACGCATGTTAAAGCAAGTGCAAATAAACGTAAAT
>NZ_JAAIUV010000028.1 GCF_010975035.1 Neobacillus thermocopriae
CAAAAATGGTATAATAATTGACCCCGTAGGGGTCAAATTAAAGTTAATATAGACCAAAAATTGCTTAAAATTTGAAAAGGCATTTCGAATTAAGTTTATTCGGAATGCCTTTTGTCTACAATCTGAAGCAACTCCAAGAGTTGCTGTTAATAATATCGGTTTAGGAATTTTTAAATCTGGACGAACCTTTTTAGGAACGAGATATAAAATAAAACTCCCCAGTAATAAGGAAAAGCTCAAGTATAGGAGTGCTTCACTAAGAATTGAAATGACAACCATTAGACTTGCTTCCTCCGTTTAAACAACCAGTAACTAGCGATTCCAATGATAATTAATAATACACCGATTGAAACTGGAATAATATAGTTATTAAATGTTGATTCTTCTGTTTTTTCATTGGTATCAGGATTGTCGGTAGCCTTAGTATTTTTTCCTTCATCTTCTTTCTTTTCGTCCTCAGACGGAACAACCTCTTCTTGAGGATCTTCCACTGTTTGATCGTCAGCTAATTGTATAGAGAAAGGAATCTCTCCTTCTAGTATATGACCATCCGCACCGATAATTTTCCAGTTAATTGTATAAGAACCATTTGCAAGCTTATCATCTAATTTACCAACTAATTTATTTCCCTCTACCGCTATAGAGGAAACAGGGATGGGATTTCCATTTGCATCTTTTAAAGTGAAAGTGCTGGCTTGCTCTATATTTGTCTCATAGGTGAGGGTGATCTCTTTCAATGGTTCTGTTACCATTTCCCCTTTTTTTGGAAAGGACTCTTCCAAATGGGAGTGAGCGAATACATTTGTTCCGAATAGAATGACTAACATGGAAAGGATAAGAGAGATTTTTTTATACATCATTTTCAACTCCATTATATTGTTAACTTTATCTGTAGTTCATTCTATCATCATTTGGTAACCTCTACTATCTTTTTCATGCTAATTTTCACAAAGCTTTCATAATTAGATGTTTGTGAGAACTAAAGCAATTTAATACAGTATTCGCAATATGGATCGCCATTCACATTACATTTTACTTCTTTCACCATTACTTTCCCATTATTAAAACGTGAAATAGCACCTTCGAGTATAGCTCCTTCTAAATCACAAGTTTTATTCCCTGGATGAGTGGGAAGACCTTTACAAAAACAATCATCTATTCGTATATGTATTTCTTTCTCTGTGGATTCAATGATACTAGGAATCCCTATTTTTAATTCCTTGAAAAAGGAGAGTACTTCTTCCATATTTTCTACTGGCAAACTTTGTCCAATTTTTCGGCCGACGGTCTTTGTTGTACTAGCCCCTTTCATAGGTAATCCTTGATACATCCCTATTAAACGAACCGACCGAAATAACTCCAAGGGGACGCTGTCGCCTAATGTTTTACGATGAATTAGTTTCATATCTTCATAAGTAAAAAGATCCATTTTGAACAATCTCCTTTATTTAGTATTTTTGTACTTTCATTTTATATAAGAAAAAATAAAATCCCTTGATTTATATCAATTCGGTTCAATAAACAAATAGATAAACTGAGTAACAGAAAGTTTATTCAAATTCAGTCAATAAGGAGAGAAAATAGGATGTTTGAAATCATTAATAATAAAGTAGTCATGGATGTTCGAGAGCGAATTGCCCGAGGCGAACATCCAAGAGGAGAGATTCTTCAATATATTAAACATGCACCTATAGGAACTATTTTTGAAATTCATCTGCCATTTCGCCCAGAACCACTCATAGCAAATATACAATCACTCGGGATGAATGTGATTGTCAATGAGCTTGAGCCTCATCATGTCCGGCTAATGACTGTAAAACTTGACGAAATTTAATTCATTTCTGCTATTTGTTTAAGTTGATTCAATTCCAGAATTTGTATATGGCGAGGGCCGTTTACACGAATCAAACGCTGAGATACAAAAGACTGAAGTTTGCGACTGACAGTTTCTGGAGTTGTTCCGATATAGCAGGCTAAATCTTTTTTTGTTATTGGCAGGGTAAAGGAGTGGTTTTTTGCCATCAGTTTATCGTGAAAAAGAATCAATACTTTAGCAAGGCGCTGTTCTACTTCCATCAAGCTTAATAACCCAACGGATTCATCGGCCTCATGTAACCGGTCATTCAAGGCAAGCAGAAAACGATACGATAAATGGGCGTTACTTTCCATGGTGGATAGAAAATCTTTTTTGTTGATAAAACAAATAACCGTCTTTTTCACAGCTTCCGCATTTACATAGTGTGTTTCATTTTTTAGCAGTGAAAATAAGCCGAAGAAATCACCTGGAAATAATAAACGAACAATTTGTTCTTTTCCACCTGCTGACATTTTTGTTAGTTTAATGACTCCCTCATTGACGACAAATAATGTATCGGACCGTTCTCCCTCCTGAAAAATTAATTCTCCTTTGGAGTATGTTTTGCTTCTTGTGACCTTTTGTAATAGTTGGAGATCTGCCTCATTTAAACCTTGAAAAACGGGAACAGACATAATGCATAGAGCTTCGTGTGAGCAGCCATTTCCACAGCACATGATTGATTCCCCCCAATCCTTTTATAAATTCATAGTATCTTCTAACATTTATTTTGGTAGTGATATGTATCAATGGGGGTTCATAAATAATCTGGACACCATGAGCTTATTAAGTTAGTATCAAATGGTTAACATTGAATAAATAATAAGAAAAAAACTTCGATAAAGGAGTCAAATATGTTGAACACGTTCAAACCATTTCTTCAGGAGGCGTGGAAAAAATCGGGATTTCAAACGATGGCCTCCATTCAGGAGAAAGCAATTCCATTAATCCTGGAAGGCAAGGATGTGATTGCTGAATCACCTACAGGAACGGGTAAAACCCTTGCTTACTTATTGCCGTTGCTACAAAAGATAGAACCGGAATCATCAGCCTTGCAAGCGGTAGTTTTGGCTTCTTCACAGGAATTGGTGATGCAGATTTTTCAGGAATTTCAAAAGTGGTCCGAAGGCAGTGGTATTAGAGGGACTTCCATTATTGGCGGAGCAAACTTAAAACGGCAGATAGAAAAATTAAAAAAGCGTCCACATGTGATATTTGCTACTCCAGGGCGGCTATTTGAGCTCATCAAGCAGAAGAAAGTCAAAATGCATGAAGTCAAGATGATTGTATTAGATGAGGGCGATCAACTTCTCACAAAAGAGCATTTAAGCACCGTGCAGAATATTATCAAATCGACAATGGGAGACCGCCAAGTTGTTTTGTTTTCAGCCACGCTGAATTCAGCCGCAGAAAAATTAGCAAAAGAAATCACTAGAGACTCTGAATTGATTCGAATTTCCCGGGATGAATCGGTTTCATCCGGAGGAGTGGAGCATATTTATTTTGTAAGTGAGCGCCGGGATAAAATCAAACTTCTTGAAAAAATTGCTCGATTAGATGGAAGCAAATCGTTGGCTTTCATTAATGACATTAGCGAGCTTCAAGTATTAAAAGAAAAACTTCAATATAAGAAGCTGTCAGTAGCCATTTTACATAGTGAAATGAATAAATTAGAGCGAAAACAAGCCCTTAAAGCCTTCCGTGAGGGGAAAATAAATATGCTTATCGCGACTGATGTGGCTGCAAGAGGGCTGGACATTCAAGGAATTACTCATGTAGTCGGAATTGATCTTCCGAAAGACCTCTCCCAATATGTTCACCGGGCCGGCAGAACAGGTCGGATGGGGGCAAGCGGGACCGTCATCTCGCTTGTGACACAAAGGGAAGAACGAGAACTGAAACAATATTGCCGGCAATTAAAAATAACACCGAAAAAGCGAACTTTTTATAAAGGGCAAATTGTAAAGTTTGAGGAAAAGTTAAAGAAATAAGCAGATTATGTCTTTCATCATGAAGAATGCTCAGAAGATATAGAATAAGTCCCACTGATTACACTCATACTATCATTGAATTTTCATAAAGGAGTGGCAGTTATGGGAAAGCAAAAGCTGGGCAACGCAAATGCACAACGGAATAACAATGTGAAAAAAGGAATGAAAAACAGTTCTGAACTGGTTGAGTTTGAAACTGGTGAAGAATTAAAAAGAAATCGTCCTCATGGTAATCCAAGGTAAAAAAGGAACGCCTCCAAAAATTTAGGAGGCGTTCTCTTTTTTGTCATTGCTTTCAATTCTCCCTAAAAGCGATCCATTCTATTCTTTTTTCAAAAGCTCCAAAGCTTTTACGGCTGGACCTTCAATGACCTCGCCAGTATAGGAGTATCGGGAACCATGACAAGGGCAGTCCCACGTCTTTTCACCTTCATTCCACTCACATTCACAGCCCAAATGGGTACAAGTGGTGTCTACCACATACAATTTGCCGTTCTCATCCCTATAGGCACCCGCTCTTTTTCCTTCGTAAGTAACAGTTGATCCTTCGCCGGCTTGTAAATCATCTGGATCCTTTGGTACAAACTCAACTTTTCCTTTTATCAAATGTTTGGCCACATCTAAATTGGCTGACATGATGCTTTTTACATCTGGATCGGCATGGAAGCGCTGAGGCGAGTATAATTCCATGTATGGGTTGTCACGTTCTAGAACATAATCACGTAGCAGATGGCCGGCAAGAATTCCCGTGGTCATACCCCATTTTTTATAACCAGTTGCCATGTATATATTTTTGCGCTCCGACGTAATTGGACCTATATATGGGACTTTGTCCGATGTGATTAAATCCTGGGCAGACCAGCGATAGGAGAACTCCTGAATGCCACATATATCTTCGGCAAATTTTTCAATCGCCTCATAATGTTTCATTGTATTAATGCCTTGCCCGGTTTTGTGCCCTTCACCACCAATAATCCATAACGTTCCCCCTTCGATGGGAGTGAAACGGATCGAGCGGGAAGGGGTGTCAGCGCTTAAATACATGCCACCTGGATATGATTTGTCCGTTTTAATGCCAATGGCATACGACCTGCTTGCATACATTCTGGCAAAATAAAGTCCCGGCTTATCATAAAAAGGGAAATGGGATGCCATGATGACATGTCTACAGGAAACTTTATGTCCATCCTTTGTCATAACTTTCGGATTGTCGGATTGATCGTCTTGAATATCGGTTGCGGTGGTATGTTCAAAAACGAAACAACCAGATTTCACGGCTTCTTCTAACAGTGCCTTTAAAAATTTGAGTGGATGATATTGAGCCTGGTTCCGCATGATTAACGCGTTTTTAATGGAAATATCAAAAGGGATGGAGTCTGTTAAAGCCCCATCAATTCCTAGCTTTTGATAGGCTTGATACTCCGTTTTTAGTTTCTGTTCATATTCCTCGGTTGTTGCATAGAGATAAGCATCTTCTTTGCTAAAATCACAATCAATCTGTTTTTCTTTTACCTCTTTTTCAACAAATTCAATAGCATTTGTGTGTGATTCATAATAAAGTTTTGCCTTGTCTTCGCCAAAATGTTGGATCAATTCGTCATAAATGATGTCATGTTGTGCAGTTAGTTTGGCTGTTGTATGGCCGGTGGTGCCATTCAATACGGTTCCTGCCTCAAGGATCGCTACTTTTTTCCCTTCTTTTGACAGTAAATAGGCAGCAGTAATACCAGTGATCCCTGCACCGACTATCGCTACATCGACAGATATATCTTCCATTAATTTTTTAAAAGAAGGCATTTCTAATTCGCGCCAATATGGTTTTGGGAATTGAGGCATTTTCTTTGCTGAACTCATAAGATCCCCTCCAAGTGAAAATAGAATAAGTTTAATTTTTCCTAAATAGAAAAATTTTATGTGACTGGAGGGAATGGATTAATAGCTCAATAAAAAGAAGCCCATATAAAAGGGCTCCCAATTATTCTGTATGGATCTTATCAATTCTGGTCGCATCTTCTGAATGAAGGGCCTGTTTTAAAAAATAAACAAGGGTTCCGCCTAGCAATCCTAGACAACTTAAGAAACCAATCGTGAGTATCCACCATATAACCATTTGGTTCTCCCCCTTATGCATGCACCGTGTTTCTTACAGATATATGCTTGGGGGAGGGGATTCTTTCCAATAATTTGTTAATGTTCGTCCTTTTTCTTTAGATTAGTGTAATAATCCACTTTTTTAATATTAACACCGACAAAAGTTTCTATAATGGATTGACCACCAGCAATGGAAAAAATCAGGATAAAAACAAAGGCAACCTTTGGGAAAAGAAGATAAGCTGTTCCGATCAATATGGCGCTCCACACACCGGCACACCAATAACATTTTAATAAATATCCGAACATCGATTTAGGTACTTCCTTTGTCTCCACAGTCCCATTTTCCGATTCCACTTTTACTTTTTTAACAAAAGGTTTCCGGATAATTTCGGTGATCTTATCAAAAACAATTAAATGGGTAAAGCGATAGCTGGCCAATATTAACATGATATAGGTCATCCAGGAAATGTCTCTCAATTTTCGTCCTCCAAAATTTATTAAAATCAATAAATTGCACTTGTGTCGCTCAAGGAGTGATATGATGTCTCGTTTCCTTTTATATTTTGAGTTTGAAATCAAAATTCTATCCGAGTAACTGTCACCAGCATTCGTTGCCACCCTATAAGAAACAGCTCCAGTCCTTATTTTTAACTCGACTACACGAATAGGAAATCATTTCTTACTTCACTACTCGGTGTAGAAGATCAACTTTAGCTGTTTAGGGACTGACCTTTTCTACGTCTCGGGTCCTATAAAAAAATCAAGCTCAAGCGCAATTTTGAGAGAAAGAGAAAAAAGGTAAGATGAAATCAAGATAAAGAAAGGAAGTGAACAGGAAGATGAAAAAATTTGGTTTACTTTTGGCAGGAGGAATAGCAGCTGCGGTGTTACTTTCAACCATTGTCCCAATGATTGGGCTGGCGGTTAGCTTGGTACTCCTATACTTGATTTTCAAACAGTTTTTAAAAGCTAAATCGACTGGTGCAAAGATCGGTTTGGGGATCGTCGGCTTCATTGTGTTAGTGGCTTCCATTCATAATGTACCAGCTGTCATCGGCTTGGTTGCAGCTTATGTCTTGTATCTTGTTTACAAAAATTGGAATAGTAACAAAGTGAGCAAAGTGAAAGAAGACTCAGACCCATTCACCAATTTTGAAAAACAGTGGAATGAATTGAATAAATGTTAATTGGAATTGTATTTAAGGCTTAAAGTGGAAAATTGAAAAAATCAAATTCATTAATTATAAAAGGAGTGTTTAAATATGGCAAACTTATTTACAAGAATTAAAAACACAATTTTAGCAGATTTGCATGAAGTTCTTGATCAAAAAGAAAAGAAAAACCCAATTGCCCTATTAAATCAATATCTTCGCGAATCGGAGCAGGAAACAGAAAAAGTTCGCAAATTAGTAGAACGTCAACATAATTTGAAAGATGAATTTACACGAGAATATCATCAAGCACTTGAATTAGCAGAAAAAAGAAAGTATCAAGCAGAAGTTGCTTCTAAAGCTGGTGAAACAGAGCTTTATGAGTTCGCCCATGCAGAGCATATGCAATATACAGAACGTGCTCAGCGCCTACAAGCTGCACTTGAAAAAGTGAATGACCAACTTAAAGAATTAGAACGTAAGTATGAAGAAATGAAACATAAATTAAAGGATATGCATCTTCGTCGAATGGAATTAATGGGCCGTGAAAATATTGCTCGTGCTAACCATCGAATTAATCAAGTATTAGAGTCCAATGACTATTCAGATAAATCTTATTCACGTTTTCAAGAAATCGACAACTATCTTAACCGATTAGAACATCAAGTGAATAGCTCTTATTATCGAAGCACCATTGACGCGAGAATTGCAGAGTTAGAAAAACAAATGAAAATCGAAGAAAGTAAGTCCAATTAAGGGCAAATATGGTATTCTTATAGAGGCGCATTTTTTAGCGCCTTTTGTGCATAAAAAGATTAGTACCTCGTAAAGTACCGCTCAATAGGCAATATAGATTTTATATGGAAGAAAAGTATAAATGGGTTTCATTTAATACTTTTCTGTTAGCTAAAATAAGAGGAAGGGGTGAGCCCATGTTCAAAAATATAAAAAGTGATTATACAGGTTGGTTAGTGTTTATCGGAGTCATTGTTTTGATTTTAGAAATTTTATTTTTTAATGAAGGGCTAATCTTCCACCTCTTTATTGCTGGCGGTATGGTCTATTTTGGACGTAGGCATCAAGGGAAAAAATTTAGAAAGTTTCTTTTCTATGGTGGCCTTATTTTATTAGGAATTAGTGTTTTAAGTATGATGACGTTCCGCTTTTTATTAGTAGCGATCTTCTTGCACTTTTTCATACAATATATCAATTCGAAAAAACAACCGAAAAAAATTGGGCTTGAAATCACACAAACGGAAACAAAACGCCAAGAACCAATCTTGTCAACCAAACCATTGTTTGAAAATATGTTTCTTGGACAGCAAAAAACACCGTCTAGTGTGTATGAATGGAATGATATTAATATACAGGCCGGGATTGGCGATACGATCATTGACCTTAGTTATACGGTTCTTCCCAAAGGAGAAACGGTTATATTTATTCGAAATCTAATCGGAAATATTCAAATTCTTGTTCCATATGAACTAGATGTAAGTGTCCAACATTCTTGCTTAATGGGCTCGACTAACGTTTTTGAAAATAAAATTCCAAGAATGTTTAATCAAGTGTTACATGTAAAAACCCCAGCATATGACCAAGCAGAACAAAAAGTAAAAATTATCACCTCGCTTATCGTCGGGAATTTAGAGGTGAACAGAATATGAGTACAACAGGCCGACAAGTAGTTACGAGTATTGGCTTTTCAGTTCTGTTTGCTCTTATGATTGGGGCAGTGTTTATTTATGTTTATCCCTTGCACAGCTGGTCCGAATTATGGTCCAAAGACTTTATGGATATTCCTTTTATTATTTTTCTCCCTGCGTTTAGCATTGTGGCGGGAATACTTTTAGGATCGGTTACAGGTCTTTATTGGAGAAAACAGTTTCATTTAATTGATCAATCACTACGACAGTTAGAGGAAGGAAGATATCCGGAGATTAGCCAAAAACCAGCAGTATCGGAGTTGCAATCGATTGCGACTCGGATGGAGAAAATCGGGAAGCAAATAGCAGAGCAAGCAAAGCTGTCACAGAGGCTCGCTACCGAAAAAGCAGTAGATCAGGAAGCGAGAATACAGGAAATAATTGAACAAGAACGGAATCGCTTAGCCCGTGAGCTACATGACTCTGTAAGCCAGCAATTATTTGCAGCATCTATGATGATGTCTGCTATTAATGAAACAAAAAAGCAGACAGATGAATCATTAGAAACGAAGCAGTTAAAGATGGTGGAAGAAATGATCCACCAATCACAATTAGAAATGCGGGCGCTTCTATTGCACCTGCGTCCTGTTGCGTTAAAAAATAAAACCCTTCAGGAAGGAATCGAAGAGCTGTTATTCGAATTATCGCAAAAGGTGACACTAGATATTAAATGGAAACTGGAAGATTTTCCACTTGATAAAGGAGTGGAAGATCATTTGTTTCGAATCCTTCAAGAGTCTGTTTCTAATACCCTTCGTCACGCACGAGCTAATCAACTCGAGGTCTTATTAATAAAAAGAGAGGATCTTGTAATTTTGCGAGTTGTCGATGATGGGATTGGATTTGAAGTAGAGGAGACAAAGGCAGGATCTTATGGCATGCAAAATATGCATGAGCGAGCCATTGAAATTGGGGGTACTTTAAAGGTCATCAGTGTAAAAAATAAAGGGACACGGTTGGAAGTAAAGGTCCCGGTTATGGAAAATGGAGTGGGGGCGCATGATTAGAGTATTATTTGTAGATGATCATGAGATGGTTAGAATTGGAGTTTCGGCTTATCTTTCTGCACAGCCGGACATTGAAGTAGTTGGTGAGGCTGATAATGGAAAAACCGGGGTAGAACTGGCACTTAAACTACGGCCAGACATCATTTTAATGGATTTAGTGATGAAGGAAATGGACGGAATTGAAGCGACAAGACAAATAATGGAACAATGGCCAGAAGCAAAGATTATTATTGTAACAAGCTTTTTAGATGATGAAAAGGTTTACCCGGCACTTGAAGCGGGGGCAACTAGTTATTTACTAAAAACCTCTAAGGCAAGTGAAATTGCCGATGCCGTCCGTGCAACCTACCAAGGTCAGTCTGTTCTCGAACCGGAAGTAACTGGAAAAATGATGGTGAAAATGCGCAAGAAAAATCAGCACCTTCCCCATGAAGATCTCACTAGCCGAGAATTGGAAATCCTTCTACTGATGGCAGAAGGGAAAACGAATCAAGAAATCGCCGATGAATTATTTATTGCACTTAAAACTGTAAAAACTCATGTCAGCAATATCCTTAGCAAATTAAATGTTCAGGACAGGACTCAAGCTGTCATTTATGCATTTAAACATTCATTAGTCAAATGAAAATGGCTATGAAAACATAAGTCCTTTCGTTTTGAGAGCAACATAGAAATTAACTTATATTAGTAACAAAACATAAAAAGTGTGGTTATGATTAGCCACGCTTTATGTTTTGGGTGGATTATCTTAGTTAAACAAGAATAAATAATAAGGAAAAACGTTTGGAAACCAAGCGTTTTTTTTATGCACTTTTAACTATCGACAGTTGACTTGTCCTAGCTCCAGCGTCCTAGCGGCGAGACACCTTCAGTCTCCGCCCTACGATATGTCAACATCGATTCGACTATCGTCTCAATGTGTTTCCTTTATCTCAGTTGGAGAGTCACTACAAGAAAGGCTTCGGCAGCCTCAACATCGCACGACCGAAAGCGATAGCTTTTGGGAGGAGGATATATGCCGCTGAGCAGGGCGCTTTCGCTTTTCTAATTTCCTCTACTATTCACGGGACTTGTCTCATATGCTTGTAAAAGCGAGATGAAAAAAGGGGAATAGGATCATGGCTATTTATTACAGAGGCATATTCTTTTTGGCAGTGACAGCATTTTTAGGGGAAGGTATAGAGTTTTTGGTGAATATGATTCTGGCGAGAGAGCTAGGTTCCCATGGATTGGGGATGTATATGTCCATCTTGCCGACGATATTTCTTATCGTCCTTTTAGCAAGCTTTGAATTGCCCGTATCCATTTCTAAATTTGTGGCAGAGAGGGAGGAACGTTACCACCGAAATATTTTGTATCACGCCATAAGGTTGGCCATTGTTTTAACTTCCATTCTATTACTGATTGGGACCATTGTCGTTCCCTTTGTTCCTGTGTTTCAATCGTATCATCCTTCAATCAAGTGGCTTGTTTTACTGCTTATTCCGGTTATTTCACTTACATCGGTAGCCCGGGGCTATTTCATGGGAAGGCAGCAGATGGGGAAAATTGCTGCAGCTAACTTTTTAAGAAAATTTATTCAGCTCGGAGCTTTATTTGGCTTATTTCGTTTCTTCGAATTTAATTCAGAGATTTCTTTGTTAGTTGCCATTAGTACATTGATTGGAAGTGAGGTTGTTGTTTTTCTATATCTTATTTTTATGTTTAACATTCAGGTACAGCAGATGAAAAGGCAACCTTTTTCCAATTTAAATCGAAAGCTTGTCCGGAAAAACTTAATGGCGGTATCTATTCCAACAACCGGAATGCGCTTGTTTTCCGCACTGACCAATGCAGTGCAACCATTCTTGATTAAAGGAGCATTGATTCATTCCGGTTTAACCGGAACGATCGCAACGGAACAGTTTGGAATGTTAATGGGGGTAGCTATGTCAATCGGCTTTTTTCCAGCTTTTATTGCCCATTCATTACTAATTGTTCTCATTCCAGCGGTATCCAAAATGTATGCGGAAAGCGACTATTCGAGTCTGCAAAAAATGCTCCAGCAAGTTATGATGTTGACTCTTATTTATGGATCAGTGGCTGTAACCATTTTCTATTTTTTTGCACCCGATTTGACTTCGTTATTTTTTAAATCCGAAACCTCAGCAGAATTTCTGCAGTTACTCTGGCCATTTTTTCTGTTCCATTATTTCATTTTGCCACTACAGGCATTTATGATAGGGCTTGGCATGATCAAGGAAGCTTTTTTTCATATTATTTGGTCAACAACCATCAGCTTTGGTCTCATCTTCTGGCTTGGTGCTATGCCGGAATGGCGTATGGATGGAGTCATTGTCGGAATGAACACAGAGGCAGTATTGCTGGCGCTCTTGCATTATTTGACTGTTACGAAAAAAATAGGCTTATCACTATCCATGAGAAGGGCTTGGCCAAAAATAGCCAATCAGCGGTTAAAGTAACTTTTATATGAATAGGATTACAGGTTTTTCATCGTTGATGATAAAAAAGTAGCTCCCAAAGTTCAGCGAAGCTTCTAGTTCGAAAAGCACATAATAAAGAAAAGAGGGTGCCCTAAAAGTTCTTTAGGACACCCTCTTTTCTATTATTAATCATCATTACTTGAAAGAATACCAAAAATACGTAGGATGCTGACGAATAGATTAATAAAGGCTAAGTATAAGCTTAATGCCATTAATGGAACTTCTTCTGCGCTGACTCCGTAATGTTTCATTCGGCTCACATCAAAAAGAACGTATCCGCTAAAAACTAGGACTCCGATAAAGGAGTAGGCAAGCATACCTGTACTGCTTAATGGAAAGAAAATATTAAAGATTGAAATGGCTACTAATGCCAATAAAGCGGCCAATAAGAATCCACCTAAGAAGGAGAAGTTCCGTTTAGACTTCGCAGCATAGATTGCTACTCCTGAAAATACTACCGCAGTAGTGGCAAAGGCCATTACCACAACATTGGCACCCGCTGTTGAAGCATAATAAGCAACAATTGGATACAAAGTGATACCAGAAATAAATGTAAAAATGTATAAGAATGAATAGGAGATGGCTTTCTTTCTTCTAAAAAAAACAGCAGCGAGAATCATAACAAATTCTAAAATAGCTAGTGGCAAGAATAAGGCAGGTGGAACAAATACTCCCGCCATTGTGCCTACAAAGGCAAATGCTAATGATAGGGCAAATGTCCTCAAAACAGAAGGCATAAAATTAGCAGATGTTTGTGTATACAATTTTCCTTCACCTCATAAAAAATTCTATACTAGTAACATATACGGAAAAAGTGGTCAAGATGTTTCATTTTTTGTAGAGTTTTCTTTTTGTTCTTTTAATAAGTCACGAATTTCTGTTAATAGTTCTTCTGTCCGATCGATGATTAATTCGTCTGATTTTTGTTCCTCTTTTTTCTTAAAACGGTTTATGATTTTGATAAATAAAAAAATAGAAAAGGCAATGATAAAAAAGTCTAGAACGGATTGAATAAATTGCCCATATTTCACTTTAGCCTCTCCGAATTGAATTATGAGATCTGTAAAGTTGATTCCTCCTGATAATAGGCCAAGTATTGGTGTTAGTATATCTTCAACAAGTGAGGAGACGATTTTTCCGAAAGCACCGCCGATGATAACTCCGACAGCCAGATCTAAAACGTTCCCCCTCATTGCAAATTGCTTAAATTCATTCCACATATTTCATCCTCCTTGGTTGTTTATTGTAACATGATGAGTTGGGAAGAAAAAGTCGCTAAGGCATTATGTATTTTCACCTTATAACAAAAAAAGCAGGAGAAATATCCTGCTTTTTAGTAAATGAACTCACTCGATTAGATTAAAATGCCCAGTTCCCGTTTTTGAAGATTGGTTCTCTTTTTCCGTCGGCAGTAATTCCGTCAATATCCATTTCAGAAGAACCAATCATGAAATCAACATGGGTGATACTTTCGTTAAGGCCGTTTTCTTTTAATTGTTCAGGGGACATATTTTTACCGCCTTCAATACAGAACGAATAGGCACTTCCGATTGCTAAATGGTTGGAGGCATTCTCATCAAACAATGTATTAAAGAATAAAATATTTGATTGTGAAATGGGTGAGTTATGTGGAACAAGGGCCACTTCTCCAAGATATTGAGATCCTTCATCTGTATTAACAAGTCTTTTTAAGATTTCTTCGCCCTCTTCTGCCTTTACATCGACAATTTTTCCATTTTCAAAAGTAAGGGAAAAACGATCTATGATATTTCCTCCGTAGCTAAGCGGCTTTGTACTTGCAACTGTACCGTTGACTCCAGTTTTAAGAGGAACAGTGAAGACTTCCTCCGTCGGCATATTAGCCATAAATTCTACGCCATTAGGATTAACGCTTCCGGCTCCGACCCACAGATGGTTTTTCGGTAGCTCAATCGTTAAATCTGTTCCTGGTGCCTTATAATGAAGCTTCCAATAGCGTTTTTTATTTAAGTAGTCAACTTTTTCGTGAAGTGTTTGATCATGTTTCTTCCAGGCTTCCACTGGATTTTCTGAATCAACGCGAACCGCTTTGAAAATGGCTTCCCAAAGTTTTTCTACTTGTTTGTCCGAAGGTTCATCTGGGAATACCATAGCTGCCCAAGCAGGAGAAGGAGCGGCGATGACCGTCCAGCTGACCTTGTCGGATTGAATTGCCTGACGATATTTTGATAACGCTTTCCCAGCTGTCTTTTGGTAATTGGCAATTCGTTCTGGATTTATCCCTTTTAAAAGATCAGGGCTTGAAGATATAACGGACATAAAAGCGGCACCTTTTTCCGCTAAATCTTCCAACTCTTTAGCGCGCCAAAGAGGGTATTCATTGAAGGCTTCATCGGGTGCCAATTCATATTTTGTTTTAGTGATTGCATCATCACTCCAATTGACAATGACATTATGTGCGCCCGTTTCATAAGCTTTTTTAACAACTAAACGTATAAATTCCGCTGCATCCAAAGTGGCATTGATCACAAGGGTCTGCCCTTTTTGGATATTCACCCCAACTTTTACGGCTAGTTCTGCATATTTCTCAAGTTTTTTTTGAAAATCAGTCATTTGTCTAATCTCCTTATAAAGAATATTTGTGAATAAACCTGAGGTATTGTATGTAGGTTAATTTTATTTTAGCTGTTTTATTTGGAAAAAGGAACTAATTAACGTGTAGAAAATTAAGAAAAATAAAAAAACAGTAGAAAGATTGGATATCTACTGTAGTTTGCTTCCATATATTTTTATATTTAAATAAACACCTGCGGAAAAAAGGATGAGGAAAGTTATTATCCCTGACCATGATGTGGGGGAAAAGAAGTTAGCTAATTGCAATACTTTCACCGCCTCTGGAAAATGTAAAAGCTTTACAAGTTAAGTATACTAGTAATAGGAGTAACTGTGAATATTTTGGCACATATATTTGACAAAAATGTGAACTAACTAAAATGGGGATCTTACGAGGATCCCCATTTTAATGATTTCTTTTCAAGTGAATAAAACATTAACCAGTACAGAGCGGCACTAAATAGAGCTAAAATAAACAGAATAAAGAATGTCCAGTTGTAACCAATCCAAACCGTCATTGGGATGGAAAGAGGAGCTATAGTTCGACTGATGGTAAAACGCAGGCTAGAAGCAGCAAAATATTGTCCTCGCATATGTGGTGGCGCGATCTTAGAAACAAAGCTTTGCTGTAATCCGGCACCCATTAGTTGTCGGCAAATGTAAAAACCGCCATCGCAAGAATAAGCCCCCAAATCCATTCTGTTTGACTAAACAATACAAGTGAAAGCGCATAAACAATAGAAGAAAGGACAAATACATTTCGTTCATAATAACGACTCATCCACTTTGTAACTGCAACAGTAAAGATAGCAACTAGAAATCCATTTTCAGCGAGTACAATCCCAAATGCCTGCTCTCCAGCTACGGTGTGAGACCAATCCCCAATCGAAAACAGACTCTGCTCTTTCACAACATCCTTAATATAAACTGGCAGTAGCATATCCAATTGCATAAAGGTCTGTCCTGCTAACACCCCAGCTATAATGAATAACAAGAAAGTCCTATCTTTAATAATCTGTGAGTATTTCTTTAGTTGTTTTTTTAAGACATCATACCATTTCTCGTTGTCAGATAACGCGGATCCTTTACTTACAGGTGCTGTTTCACGAGTCCATTTTGTCAATACGATGCCAAGTGTGATACAAACCACTCCGGCTAAAAGCAACAGCTGGAAACGGTAATGAACATAAAAAATAGCACCTAATAGTGGGCCGATCACGACAGCAATATTAAGAGAGGTATAAAAAACAGCAAAAACATTACTTCGCTGTTTTTCATCTACCACATCAGCCACCATGGCCTGGCTTGCGGGCCAATAAAGCGACCCGAAAATACCAGCAAATGCAAATGAGATAAATCCTACCCAGGGGGATTGTATCCATGGTGAACTTGCTACACCAAATATAAAAAAAGAAAGGCCTTGGCCGATAGATGAAAACACCATCATTCGCTTACGTCCAAATCGGTCAGCACAGTAGCCTCCCAATAAATTGGCTATAACTGAAAAAATCTGGGAAAATACCAACATAAATCCGGCCCTATTTTTTCCAAATTCATCCGCAAAATAGATGGATAAAAAAGGGAAAAACATCCAGTAAGTAATGTTCATGGCCGCCTCGGCAAATAGGCGGACTTTTAGATTTGAATCCCAATCTCGTATTCTCATAGAAATATCCCCAGTTTCATTCCGTCATTTCTTACCCATTCATCATACTATTCGCGAGGAACCCAAGACAAGAAAAAAGATAGGCGCCACTGCCTATCTTCTTAATTACTTCTTATCTTGTAATGCTTGTTTCAGCAAATCCCCTAAACTGGTACCAAAATCATCTTTTTGCGAATATTTTTGTAGAAGTTTGCGTTCCTCACGTTTATTAATAGTTTTTTTTCTTTCTTCCGCTTTTTCCACAATATTACATGGTCGACATTGGAAGTATAATCCGGCTTTTCCTTCGTGCATTTCCATTTTCTTATGACATTGCGGACAGCGGCGGTTGGAGAGCTTCGGATCCTTTCTTCTGCGATAACGACAATCTAAGTTGGAGCAGACAAGGAATTTTCCTTCTTTTGTATTTCTTTCCTTTAAAAAAGAGTTGCATTCTGGGCATTTCGAACCAGTTAAATTATGGGCCCGATAGGTTTTTTCACTGGATTTAATTTCTGAAACCAATTGTTCAGTCTGACGGCGGATTTTTTGTAAAAAGGTTTTTGGATTAGCCTTTCCTTTTGAAATCCTTTCAAGTTCCTGTTCCCATTTTGCGGTTAACTCCGGTGATTTTAATTCCTCATTCACCAGCTCAATCAGTTGTTTGCCTTTTTTAGTTGGGTGGAAACGTCCGTTTCGACGTTCTACTACCTCTGTCTCAACCAGTCTCTCAATGATTTCCGCTCTTGTTGCTGGGGTTCCTAGGCCGAATTTTTCCATTTGTGATAGTACATCTGCTTCGGTATAACGTTGCGGCGGTTCCGTCCATTTTTGATGAATCGTTACATTTCGTACTGAATAAGCTTGTCCTTTAACCAAATTCTCTTCACCATTTGCTTCCGGTACAGTTTCTTCTTTGCCCAATACTTTTTTAAACCCTAAATCGATAATAACCTTTTCTTTTGCGGTAAAGGTTTCTCCTTCTACATCGAAAGTGGCGTGAATGGTTTCATACTCATAAGCAGGTAAGAAAAGAGTGAGAAAACGGCGGGCAATCAAATCATAGATTTTCCGTTCATCTGTATCCAGCTCACTTAAATTCAGACGTTGTTCGGTTGGAATAATCGCATGATGGTCTGTTACTTTTTCATTGTTAAAAACACGTCTTGCAAAAATTTTCCCCTTAGCAGCAAATAGTGGACGAACCTCATCCATATACCCTGATGCCATCCCTTGAAGGCGGTCAATCATCGTTGCCATCATATCTGTTGTTAAGTAACGGGAATCTGTACGAGGATAAGTGACCAATTTGTGTTGTTCATATAACCTTTGTAGGACGTTTAGTGTTTTCTTTGCCGAGAAACCGAATCGTCTATTTGCATCCCTTTGTAATTCGGTTAAATCATATGGCAATGGCTGTGGTTCGGATTTTTTCTTTCTCTCGATTTGCTTTAGTATCGCTTTCTTTCCATTTACTTTCTCTAGGATATGCTCCGCTGTGGACTTGTCAAAAAGGCGCTGCTCATTATTCTTTTCCCAGTTAGCCGAAAGCTTGCCTATATCTGCTCGTATGTTCCAATATTCTTTCGGGACAAATTTTTGGATGGTTTGTTCCCGTTCAAAAATCATGGCAAGGGTTGGTGTCTGTACCCTTCCTGCAGATAGGGGATCTTTATATTTAGTTGTTAAAGCCCGAGTCACATTAAGTCCGATTAACCAGTCTGCCTCGGCACGACAAACAGCAGAATGGTATAAATCATCAAATTGCTTTCCCGGCTTTAATTGTTTAAATCCTTCTTTTATAGCTTTATCTGTTTGTGAAGAGATCCATAATCTTTTAATAGGTTTTTTCCAATGGATTTTTTCCAGAATCCAACGCGCCACCAGTTCACCTTCACGTCCGGCATCTGTAGCGATTATACATTCTTTTATATCCTTTCTTTTCGCTAATCCCTCAATTGCTTTAAATTGATGGCTCGTTTTTTTAATCACTTTTAAGCCCATTTTCTGAGGAATGATTGGCAGGTCGTCTAAATTCCAGTTTTTATATTTCGTGTCATAATGCTCAGGCATTTTTAGTTCGATCAAATGACCAAGCGCCCATGTTACAATATATTGCTTTCCTTCAATATAACTTTTATGCTGATGGGTGCAGCCAAGCACGCGGGCAAGATCACGGGCTACACTTGGTTTTTCTGCAAGAACAAGAGATTTCATAACTGCTCCTTTCAGGTAATGCACTATATTACCTTTTATAGTATAGCGAAAATACTTCCTGTTTTGGAATAGAAGGACTTAGGAATTAACTTAATGTCCTGTTTTAATGTATTTGAAAATAAATGAAAAATTATTATGATATAAAGATTCAGAAAATTCGATTGACAGAATTCGTACTATCCCATAAAATTATTATCACAGTTATCTTTAGAATAAGAATGGATGATCATTATGAGGCATCTTCAAAAAATTAAATTAGATGGTTTGTATTTACATGAGGCTGGATTCCAAATCTAAATGAAATGGAATCCAGCCTCTTTCTTTATTTTACTAAAGTGGTAGAGGAGTGGGAGAAATGATTACTTTAACAGGTAATAGTTTAACTTTAGAGCAAATGAAGGAAGTTTTATTTAATAAGAAAAAGGTACGTGCTTCGGAGGAAAGTTTAAGAGCTGCACAAATGAGTAGAGAAGCTGTTGAGAAGATCGTCTCTGAACGTAGAGTTGTATATGGAATAAATACAGGTTTCGGAAAATTTAGTGATGTTCTTATTGAAAAAGAAAATGTTAAAGATCTTCAATTAAATCTCATTCGATCTCATGCTTGTGGAGTGGGAGAGCCCTTCCCAGAGGTCGTTTCTAAAGCAATGGTACTCCTTCGTGCCAATGCCCTTTTAAAAGGCTTTTCTGGAATAAGACCATTGGTTATTGAACGTCTAATTGAATTAGTCAATAAAGATATCATCCCTGTTATTCCACAGCAGGGGTCACTGGGAGCTAGCGGAGATTTAGCACCACTTTCTCATCTTGCACTCGTTGTCATAGGAGAAGGAGAGGTCTTTTACAAAGGAAAACGGATGGATTCTTTGACGGCACTTCAAATGGAAGGAATGCTCCCACTTACATTAGAAGCGAAGGAAGGACTTGCATTAATTAATGGTACCCAAGCAATGACAGCAATGGGGGTTGTTGGCTATTTGGAAGCAGAGCAGCTTGCCTATGAAAGTGAGCTTATTGCTGCTATGACCATGGAAGGATTAAACGGAATTATAGATGCATTTGCCGAAGAAGTTCATGTTGCAAGGGGATATAAACAACAGATCGATACAGCAGCAAGAATTCGTCAATATTTAAGTGATAGCTTATTAACGACGATGCAGGGTGAACTCCGTGTTCAGGATGCTTATTCCCTGCGTTGTATTCCACAGGTACATGGGGCAACCTGGCAGGCACTTGATTATGTAAAAGAAAAATTGGAAATTGAAATGAATGCGGCTACGGATAATCCTTTGATTTTTAATGATGGAAAGATGGTAATTTCAGGTGGGAACTTCCATGGACAGCCCATCGCCATTGCAATGGATTTTATGAAAATAGCTGTTGCAGAGCTGGCCAATATTTCAGAAAGGCGGATTGAAAGATTAGTGAACCCGCAATTAAATGATCTTCCTCCATTTTTAAGTCCACAGCCTGGCTTGCAATCTGGAGCAATGATCATGCAGTATGCGGCTGCCTCTCTTGTTTCTGAAAATAAAACACTAGCACACCCAGCGAGTGTAGATTCCATTCCATCTTCAGCCAATCAAGAGGATCATGTGAGTATGGGGACCATTGCATCTAGACATGCGTATCAAATTATTCAAAATACAAGAAGAGTATTAGCCATTGAGATGATATGCGCGATGCAGGCGGTGGAGTATCGGGGCGTTGACAAAATGGCTGTGCAGACAAAGAATTTTTATGAAAAAGGCCGTGAGTTGGTTCCATCCATGAAACAAGACCGGATCTTTTCAAAAGATATAGAAAAGCTGGCGGAGTGGCTAAAAACCGTAGATTTTTCCCAATTTATGCGAACATTAAAAGAATCCATTTAAGGCACCATTTTATCGTAAGGGGGGGAATTTGGCCATCATTAATGTCTTTATGGATGGAGGAGCCCTCTTAGATGTTCAAATAAGGATGGATGTTACTAGAACATGCCTCATAAGTTAAAGGCGTGAGCAATACTCACGCCTTATCCTTCTGTTTGTTCAGGGAGTACGCGTCCAGTGTCTTGACGTTCTTCCTCTGTTTCTATCCTATTTTTGAAAGCTTCCTGGACAACAATCAGTTCCTCATCCCCAATGGCATCTCTGGAATGTCTTTCCGTCATTGAATGTTTAGGGAAATCCCCAGGATGGTTCTTATTTTTGTGATGAAAATGATGTCCACGTCCCATTCTTACCACTCCTTTCTTCCTCGGATGTAGCATTCCCAACTGAAGAGCAAATCAATCCAATTGTAAGAATTTAACATATAATGACAACTTCAACCCTGCTATAATGAATAGAGTGGATTTTTTTAGGAGGAAAAAACATGGATTTGTTTCATATCATTGCTGAAGAGCGGATTCAAAAAGCATATAAAGACGGGGAATTTGACAATCTAAAAGGATATGGAAAACCACTAGAACTTGAGGATTTGTCAAGCATTCCTGAAGAACTGCGCATGGCATATAAAATAATGAAAAACGCTGGCTATATGGAGGAAGAAAGTTCTCTACACAAAGAAATGATGACGATTGAGACCTTAATGAAAAAATGTGATGATCGTGTAGAAAAAGTGGAACTTCAAAAGAAATTAAATGAAAAACTTCTTCGTTGGAATCAAATCATGTCAAAAAGAGGGGTCAAGACTCATTCAGCTTTATTTAAAAACTATGAACATAAAATCGAAAAAAGATTCAAATAAAAAAACTGGCAAAGTGTTTATTTCAATCACTCTCTGCCAGTTTTTTCTTTTTGTTTACTTGGTTTGCACATCTTGTCAAGCAAATAACCAGCCAATACGATAAAAGCGATTGGAATGGAAAAGTTTAAAACATGAATGATTGTCATCATGAATCTCCTTTAATAAATTTTGAATATTAATAATATTTATTATTATTATATGTAAACTGTCACAATTTAGACAAATTTTATTGGTGATTTTTATATAGAAGATTCATTATTCAGACTAAAGAAAAATGAAATATGTTAAATTTTGTCAGAAAATAAAGTGTAAATGTGGAAAAAATGTGACAAAATCCAACACACTAATAGGAAAGGACTATATATAATGTATTTGAATAGTCGGAATGAACTGAAAAACCTCAGGTATATGGTGAGAAAGAGGATATAGGTATCATTCTAAGGTTAACAGGTGCAGAAAAAGGCAAACTTGTTGAAAAACAGGGACGCAAAGCCGAGGATCTAAGGTAAGAAATTACTATGATGGCCGGGCTGCCTGGAATACGATTAGTATTTTAGGAGTGAAACGATGACTAGGATGAATACGCAGGCAGAAGTGATGGACTTAGAATGGATAGATCTCATGTTGGAAGCAAAAAAATTAGGATTATCGGTGGAAGAAATTCGTGCTTTTTTTCAGGAAGCCTTATCAGGAGAAATTCTTGGTACATATGATAAGAAAAATGCATCCTGCGAATTGTAACCTTTTGCGGGATGTTTTTTGTTTGGTATATGATAATTGTTGAGTAGTTGGATTTTTTAATTTTTATTTTGGTTTTTCCGCCATTTATTAAATTCTAGGAACTCACGAAATTGATCTTTAGATACTCCGGATTCCATTGCTTCCTTAACTAAATTCATCCATTCAGTATCTAGTTCAGTTTCATCAATTGGATCTTGAATTAATTGTTGAACAGGAATATTTAGTACAGCTGCAATTTTTTCTAGAAACTGAATAGAAGGGTTCTTTTGGAGATTTCTCTCTAAAGAGCTTAAATATGACTTTGCCACTCCTGCTTGTTCTGCAAGCTCAGAAAGTGACATTTTCCTTTCTTGACGAAATTTTTTTACACGATCTCCTATCATATATCCCACACACCTAATAAATAGTCTTTATAAAAATATTCTATCAAAAAGAACAGAAAAGAACTATGATATAGAACATCAAATACTATTTTCCCAATCGAATTGTATTTTTGAAAAAAATCGAAGATGAGGTTAATATTAGGTTGTTGTTAATATGATGAAGTATTTACTATTCTCTTTTCCGTCATTGTTATTCATACTAAGAACAATTTATTATTTTAAAGGCAGGTAATTTAAATGATAGTCCTTAAATCACCACGTGAAATCGAAGCAATGCGAAAGGCAGGAGAAATCCTTGCGGCTTGTCATAAAGAAATTGCTAAACTTATTAAACCAGGTATCACTACTTGGGAAATTGACCAATTCGTTGAGAAATTTTTAAAAAAACATAATGCTACTCCTGAACAAAAAGGTTATAAAGGATATCAATATGCAACATGTGCAAGTGTCAATGATGAAATTTGCCATGGATTTCCTCGGAAGGAGCCATTAAAAGAAGGAGACATTGTCACCATTGATATGGTTGTGAATTACAATGGAGCATTAGCGGATTCAGCTTGGACCTATGCAGTTGGCAAGGTTTCGGATGAAGTTCAGCATTTATTAAAAGTGACAAAGGAAGCTTTGTATAAGGGGATTGAACAGGCAGTACCAGGAAACCGCATTGGTGATATCGGACACGCCATCCAGACCTATGTTGAGGCGGAGGGGTTGTCTGTTGTTCGTGACTTTATTGGTCATGGGATTGGGTCTGTCATTCATGAAAAGCCGGATGTTCCTCATTATGGGCTACCAGGAAAAGGACCTCGGATCAAAGAGGGGATGGTTTTTACGATTGAGCCAATGGTTAATATTGGAACGTTCTATACGAAGATGGACCCAAATGGCTGGACAGCTAGGACGGTAGATGGAACGTATTCGGCTCAGTATGAGCATACGATAGCCATTACAAAAGAAGGCCCGATTATTTTAACGAATCAAGAATAGAAGATAAAAAAATAACAGATCCGCTTTGGATCTGTTATTTTTTTCGTAAGTTGCCCAGTTCCTCAGCTAGTGCCTGCATTTCACTAGGACTGAAGGAGTTTTTTCTTTGGACCATTTCGTAAATTTCTTTTAACTCTTCGTACATTTCTTCGTCAAAGTGGGAAGGTTTAATTGCACCTAGGTTTAGTACTTTTAACTTTTCTTTAATTTTCTCTATCATGTATTCCACATTTTCTGCCGATTTTTGTGATAAGTCCATGTTCGTCACCCTTTCTTGTTAATATGCTCCAGCGTCATGCGCTTCGGGAAAAATAAGATAATATCTTATCGAATTCGAGATCTGTCAACTCCAACGCCCTAGCTACTATAATTCATTAGTCTTCGCCCTATGATCAGTCATCATCGAATCACCTTCGGTTCATCGTGTTTCCTTTATCTGAGTTTGTCATACGACACCGACCAGGGCGCTTCCGCTTTTCTAATCTTTTCATTCCTATGGGTAGATGTCAATAAAAATTTAAATAGGGTATAATGTTGGCAGTAATTTCATTTATTAATAAATAGAGAACAAGGAGAGGTTAAGATGACCAGGAAAAATTATTTTTGGAAGGGGATCTTCCTCGGGGCTATTGCCGGAGGCGCCATTAGTTTATTAGATAGAGAAACTCGCGAAACGATGAAGGAAAATGTCCAAAAGGTATCTGGTAAGGTTTCTTATTTGGTTCAAAACCGGGCTGAAATCGTCAATCAAATGAAGGATACAGCAGCAAAGTTGAAGTCTACTTTTGAACAGGTAAACGAGGATGTCGCTTTTATTATGGACAAGGTGGAGGATTTGAGAGAGTTGACTCCAAAAGTGACAGATGCTATTAAGGATACGAAAGAATCCTTTACACCTACAGCTGATTCAGAACGGATGAACGAAAAGGAGTATCATTAAAGCAATAAAGGAGAGGTGATGATGAAGAATAATGGAGATGTTCGCTCTTCCTTGATTCGTTTGCTTTGGCACAGAATTGAAGAAGATGATCTTCCAGGAATGAGTGCCCAATTAGCCTATTATTTTCTTCTTTCACTATTTCCGCTATTAATTGTCATTTTTACATTACTACCTTATCTCCCAATCCCTCATCACGATATTTTAGGAGTGATTCGAGGGTTTGCCCCACCTGAGGCGATGGAGCTTATTGAAAAAAATGTGAATGAGATTTTGACCCATCGAAATCGTGGGTTATTATCTTTTGGAATTATTGGTACGATTTGGTCTGCTTCAAATGGGATTCATTCCATCGTAAAGGCGTTTAACAGGGCATATAATGTAAAAGAAAGCAGATCGTTTATCGTTTCTCGTGGAATGGCTATATTGTTGACGTTTGGGATGATTTTAGTTTTTATTGTAGCGATTATTTTACCAGTATTCGGCAGGGAGATCGGGCTGTTTTTATTTTCTACATTTGGCTATACGAGTGAATTTTTAAGGCTTTGGAATACATTGAGTTTAGTGGTGAGTGCAGTAATTTTGTTCCTTATTTTCACAGGATTGTATTGGATTGCCCCAAATGTGAAATTACGCTGCCGAAGTGCCTTCCCTGGGGCTGTTTTTGCAACGGTTGGCTGGATTATTTCTTCTTTAGGTTTGTCCTATTACGTTGGAAATTTTAGTAACTATTCTGTCACGTATGGAAGCATTGGAGCTATTATTGTGTTAATGCTTTGGTTGTACATCTCTGCCTTTGTTATTATTTTAGGGGGAGAAATTAATGCATTTTATAGTGAAAAAAATCGAGAAAATTGTTAATAAATCCCCATTATGAAAAGCTTTTATCTGCCCACACTAGAAGTGAACGGGAGGACTTAGTGAGCTCATCCCGTCTTAACTTTGGGGGGTAAGACAAAATGACAAAGCATACAAAAAAAGATGGCAGTACGAAACAAAAAGCGAAAGGCAGTAAAGGGAATAAAACCTCCAGTTCTGCAAACGGTTCAAACAGTTACCATTAATGATTTGAAAAAAGGCCGTCCGTTTATTTTGGACAGCCTTCTTTTTTTTGTGCCAAGGAAGTTTTTTATTTCAATAGTCTTAGCCCATTTAATATAACGAGAATGGTGCTACCTTCATGACCAATAACACCAAACGGTAAATCAATGAATTGAAAGAAGTTGGAACAAATTAACACCATAATTACGGTTATGGAAAAAATAACATTCTGCTTAATTATCTTATTCATTCGTTTAGAAAGATTAACTGCCTCTGCAATTCGTGCCAAATCGTTTTTCATGAGCACGATATCTGCTGTTTCTAATGCAACATCGGTTCCTCCGCCCATGGCGATGCCCACATTGGCTGTAGCTAATGCAGGTGCATCATTGATCCCGTCACCTACCATGGCAACATTATTATATTTCGACTTTAATTGTTTCACGTATTCTACTTTTGTTTCTGGTAAACATTCGGCAAAGTACTCATCAACTTGACTTTCCTTAGCAATGGCTTTCGCGGTTTTTTCACTGTCGCCAGTAAGCATGATGGTATGGATCCCTTGTTTCTTTAATTGGTTAATGGCGGCCTTCGTTTCCTCTCTAACTACATCTTTTAAGGCGATAATCGCACATAACTCCCCGTTTATCGCTATATATACCAAGGTGCTCCCTTTACTGGCCAGTTCTTTGGCTTTACCTGATGCAAAGGAATCAGCGACTTCTTTTCCTACAAAGGCTGCTTTTCCTATTTTCCATTGGTTCCCTTGAATCACAGCTGTAACTCCCCAGCCGGGAACATCCTCTAGGCTTTCAGGATAAAAGAGCTCCTTATCAATAGAATCTTTTGCATATTTCACAATCGCTTGGGCAAGTGGATGAGTCGAATGACTTTCAATTGAGGCTGCGCCCCATATGATTTCTTCCTTATCCAAATCTTCCCGAACGACGACCTCAAGCACTTCAGGTTTTCCCTTTGTAAGAGTTCCTGTTTTATCTAAGGCAATGGCACCGAGATGACTCAGGTTTTCCAAATGAACTCCGCCTTTAATCAAAATGCCATGTCTAGCTCCGTTTGAAATAGCGGAAAGGGTTGCCGGCATAATGGAGGCGACAAGTGCACATGGAGAGGCAACGACCAATAAAATCATCGCCCTGTAAAAAGATTCCTGCCAACTCCAGTCAAGCAGAAAGTGCGGAAGGAACAACATGGCTACTACGACAAGTAAAACTACTTTGACATAAGTTCCTTCAAAACGTTCAATGAAAAGCTGGGACGGTGATTTTTCACTTTGAGCGGATTGAACGAGCTGAATGATTTTTTGAAAAAGAGTTTCATTGCTTTCCTTTGTAACACTAACAGTGATAGAACCGGACATATTTACTGTTCCAGCAAATACTTCTTCATTGACTCCCTTTGAGATAGGCATGGATTCTCCCGTAATAGCTGCTTCGTCAATCGTTGATTTCCCTTTCATAATCACACCGTCAGCAGGAATTCTTTCACCCGGTTTAATAAGGATCTGGTCTCCAATACATAATTGGGAAACAGGGATTTTTTCTTCATAACCGTTTGAAACCAAAAGTGCTTCTTCAGGTTGCAACTCCATGAGGGAGGAAATTTCTTTGTGGCTTTTGTTCATTGTATATGTTTCAAGTGCACCGCTGACAGCAAAGATAAAGATGAGAATCGCTCCTTCTGTCCAATAGCCGATAAGGCTTGAGCCAATCGCTGCAAAAATCATTAGCATTTCTACATTTAACTCTTTATTTTCAATGGTCTCCTCCAGACCTTCTTTCGCTTTGGCAAATCCCCCAATAACAAAGGCCATTAAATATGCAATGATGGATCCTGTACCTTGGCCATACTTATCCAATAACCAACCAGCCAAAATAAGAAGACCGCTCATACCCGCCGCTATCAATTCGGCATGTGGTTTTATTTTTTCAATCCAACTTACTTCTACATTTTCCATTCTTTTCTCTAATCCTTTTGTTTCAGGTACCATTGTTTCTCCTCCTTTTGCTCCTGATTATTAGCCACTTTGGCATTTTTCTTCTAATTGAGAAAAAGAATCAAATTCATAACCCCTATAAAACACGAAAGCTGCCACCCAATGGTGACAGCACAAATTCTTGATCGCAACATTATTTTTTCTTTTATTTTATCATACAGTTTACGCAGGTGGAATGTTTTTGCTTATAGATTACTAAAAAAGATTCCAATAACACCATCCCTTATCATATTTGCGTCATAAAAAAGAGACAGTTTCAATCGTATAAAGAATGTTTTTGGTCCATTCCATTACCTAGAAATTTCTTGTTCTATCATACAGTATGATTTTTTTCCAAACACAAATAGGATGACTGAGACAATGAAGAGCAAGGTACTGATGATATAGAAAAAGCTGACATTCTCAAAAAATTTGATAAATAACCCTCCGAAAATAGGTCCACTTAAGCTCCCTAGGCTAAAAAAGATTCCACAGAGCAGATTTCCTGTTGGCAATAGATTTTTTGGAACTAAATCGGCCATATAGCTAATGCCAAGTGAGAAGGTGGAACCGACCATCATTCCGGATACAAGGAAGGCTATAAAAAGACCGATAAACGAGTGTTCGAGAAAACTGGCTGTAGTGAAACTTCCAAACCCAAGAAAAAGAACGGTCATTAAGACATTCCTTCGTCCGTATTGATCACTTAACATTCCAAGTGGGAGCTGGGTAATAATACTGCCGATTGCAAAGGCAGAAAGAACAACAGAAACGCTTGAAACATGGATATCCATTCTAAGTGCATAAATAGGGAAACTGCCATTTAAGGAAGCCTCCAAAAATCCATAGACAAAAGGTGGTAAAAAAGCTACCCAACCATATTTAAAAGTGCTCCGGAATTGCTTGATAGTTGCTAGAAAGGAGTTGATTCCGGCTTCCTGCTCCGGCCATTCATTGACTAAAGTGAAAACAAAAATCCATCCTATGAAACAAAGGAGGGAGGAAATAATAAACGGTAAAGCTTCATTTACGTTGACGAGCGGTGTCATTAATGGGCCGGTAGCAAATCCAATCCCGAAAAACAAACCATAGATGGAAATATTTCTTCCTCTTTTTTCTGGTGATGAAAAGGAGGTGATCCATGTTTGAGTAGCAAAATGCAGGGCGTGATCACCAATCCCGATAACTAACCTTAGGACGAACCAAAACCAAAAGGATTTCCATACGGGAAATAGAGCGAGAGCAGCGACCACTAATCCGCCTCCGAAAATAATGACAGGTTTGTATCCAAATTTTCTAAGCGGGGGTTCCATGAAAGGAGAAATGAGTAAAATGCCTAGATAAAGAGCAGTCGCATTTAATCCATTTAAGGAGGAAGATACCCCGCTATTTTCAAATATAACGGCTATCAACGGAAGAAGCATTCCTTGAGAAAAACCTGAAATTGCGACGATGCTGACAAGGATCCAAAATCGAAAATAACCTTTTTTCATCTGACGTTCCTCTATTTCAATACGTTTTAATCGATGGTATCTGGAAACCTGTATTTTTGCAAGAAAAATGTTTCCATTTTTTTATGAAAATGGTAATCTCTTTATAAAAAATTTTTTCTTATTAACTCGAAAAATAAATTAGATAACTCTTTGGCAAAACTAGAATATATGGAGGGAAATTATGACGAATAAAATTTTTATGCTAATGACGTTTATTGGTGTCCCACTTTCTGTCATTGGAAGCTTAATGCACTGGCCGACAATGATTTTATTTATTATTTATTGTTTATCCATCGTTGCTCTTGCAAGCTATATGGGAAGAGCGACTGAAAGCCTAGCCATTGTGGCTGGGCCACGAATAGGTGGGTTGTTAAATGCTACATTTGGTAATGCGGTTGAATTAATCATATCGATATTTTCTTTAAAGGCAGGATTAATTGGAGTGGTCCTGGCCTCTTTAACTGGTTCTGTAATAGGAAATCTTTTGCTCGTTGCAGGATTATCCTTTTTCGTGGGAGGATTAAAATTTAAACGCCAACTCTTTAATGTTCATGATGCAAGACATAATTCCGGGCTATTAATGTTTGCAATCATTGTTGCTTTTGTGATTCCAGAAATATTCTCAATGAATATGAATGAAACGAAAACTTTATCCTTGAGTGTTGGAATATCGATTATTTTAATTGCACTTTATTTAGCTGCCTTATTCTTTAAACTAGTTACCCACCGGGGGGTTTATCAAACGGAAGAATCTGAAACAGCTGCCGAAAACGGTCATCATGAAGAGCCAGAATGGGGGAAAGGCAAATCCATTTTGATCCTTTTATTATCTACTTTGGCAGTAGCATATATATCAGAAAATCTTGTTCATACTTTCCATTATGTAGCCGAAGCATTTGGTTGGACAGAACTTTTCATCGGGGTAATCATTGTCGCTATCGTGGGTAATGCAGCAGAACACGCCTCAGCGATTGTCATGGCCTACAAAAACAAGATGGATATTGCGGTAGAAATTGCAGTAGGTTCCACTTTGCAAATTGCTATGTTTGTAGCACCAGTATTAGTACTCCTCTCTCTTTTATTTGAAAAGAAAATGCCTCTCGTATTTACATTGCCAGAACTCATCACTATGGTAACCTCTGTTCTACTAATGGTTGTCATCTCTAATGACGGAGAATCTAACTGGTTCGAGGGTCTGACCCTACTCGCTGCCTACATTATTATGGGAATAGGCTTCTATCTGCTCTAATAAGGTGCGGACATTTAGATCAAACAAACGAGGCTAAGTCCGATAAGGTCATTAAAAAAGACCTTTTCAGGCTCAGTCTTTTTTCTTATTGGGATTATTCGTTCCAATTGAGAACGGAGTCCCTGTACAGAAGGGGAAGAACGAGGCATGCACGTCCATGGAGAGCAAGCATCCTGGAATGAAAATGAATGGAGCAAACAAAAAGGGGTGTCCTTAAAATTGAGGACACCCTCTCTTTCATACTTTTTCGGTGAATCTTTAAGTTCCTGTGCTATAATGGTAACGCACGTTTTTCATACATTAGGGTAAAACCAATCGCTTTTTTATGGGATCATCAATCACCAACCTTCATGTTTGAATGATCTCAGGATAAACACGAGTGTTGACTGTCATGTATGAGAGAATCCCAACCTCCTTATGTGGATAATGAATTAGCGAATGGATAGCGGCCCTCCTTTTTAAAAGGTTAAGCTAATTATAAATTAAAATTCAAATTTTGTAAATGTTCTGATTATTACAATTCTGTTACGTTACTTTACATCTGGGAGGAAATATGAACTTTCTTATTCGACTAGCATTTTATTGTATTGGATTATTTATCATGACTTTTGGCGTATGTATGACGATTAAAGCGGATTTAGGGGCTGGCGCATGGGATGCCTTAAATGTGGCATTAACTGATCATCTGGGCCTTTCAATTGGGAGATGGGTCATGATTGATGGCGCGATTCTTGTATTTATTAACGCACTACTAGTAAAAAGGAAACCAGATTTCCTGTCATTTTTAACCATTATTGTTATAGGATTCATGGTCGATTTTTGGATGTATATGATATTTGAATCTTGGCAAATCCAACCTTTTATTATTAAATTAATTACATTAATTTCTGGTATTTTAATTATTGGAATGGGGATCTCTTGTTATTTACAGGCGAAATACCCGCAAAGTCCAATTGATAATTTTATGTTAGCTTTAAAAGAACGATTTCATATTAGTTTAGGGATGGCTAAAACAATAGGAGAATTAACAGCCTTTATCCCCGCATTATTGTTAAAAGGACCTATTGGAATCGGGACAATTATTATCACGTTTGCGATCGGACCGTCGATTCAATTGTTTTTTCCTTTCTTTGATAAATTTATGAGAAATCTCCAAGCAAAATATATGAAATTAACTTAGGAGAATGGATAATATAGTTGAACTCCGAAAAAACTATAAGCAAATTATTTCATGCTACCGAAAGGAGTTCACATAGGTGAAAAGTATTGTATCTGTTCTTATGACATTGTTTCTAATGTTTCCTTTTTTACCAGTTACGTACGCTGCTGAAAAAGCGCCTGCAAAAAAGCAACCAATTAGCTATCAGATTCCTTCATCTGTCCGAAACATAGCTAAACAAAATACTTATCCTAATTCAACACAGGATTTACCTTTACTGCAGCCGAGTGAGTTAACAAAAAAACTGATCAATTCGTCTAATGTAAAGATTGAAAATCCTGATTTAATTCGGATGTTAAATGAATCAAGTATTAACAGTACCCCATTTGCACTTGGCTACCGAGCGATCATTTATCTTGGTCAATGGCCATTGAATTATGAATCATCGGAAACAGCACCGAATTGGGAATATCAAAAAATTAATACGAACTACTTTGATAACCGTGGGGGAGATGTACCTTACCAAATCAAATACGTACAAGAGACACAAAAAATTGTACGAGGCGGATTAACAGCTAAGATTCCCAATGCGGAAGATGTTAAAAAAATGATGCTCTTAAAAGCTATGGAGAAAACGAAGTTACCGCTTGCATTTGAAACAATTATTGGGGCTGGAACGAAAAATGACCATATTTATAATATCCCTGCCAATCGTCTCGGGTATTTATATGCTTATGCCCCAGCTGTGAATGAAAAAGGGAAAGTTACCTACGGAGAAGTATATTTAATGTTGAAAGGGAATAAGAAATTTATCGTGATCAAAAATGTCACTTCCCAAGGAATTGGGGCCTGGATCCCTGTTCAGGATCACGTTTCATTTGGATTTGTTGTATCTGAAAGACCTAGATGATGACAATAGATCACAGCACTCCTGCGACAAAAGAGCAGGAGTTTTTTAATAAATTAAGAAAGTATTGATTGACTTTGAGAAATTTTTAGTAATGATTGCGAAAGTGATAAGACCTCGGTAGAATAGAAAAGGAAATTGAAAGGAGAGAGTCGAGTGGGCAGTCCAATCCATGATAAACACACACAGGTCGATTTCTTAAAACATCGTCTTAATATGTTTCTTGATATCCTTGATTCCATCAATCCAGAAGAAGCGGATTTAGAGGATATTGATCGATTAATTTCAATGATTGATGAATTGGAATCTAAGATAAAAGAATTTAAAAATCGTGAGTTAAGCGAGTCTGTGAAATAGCAGACTCGTTTTATTATGTAATAAAGGTATTTTGAATGGAAAATGATCTCGCAGCTTTTGGGAGGAAGGCATACGCCGCTAAACAGGGGGCTTACGCTTTTCTTATATGAAATCGATTGCAGTCAAAGCCTTTTATTCTTGTATGTATAGGAGTATAATTAAACATGTCAAAAGTTGTAATGAGGATTAAGGAATAGCAGAGATAAAGATACGGGCAATGGGAAAGGGGAATTTGAACGTGAATATTGAAAAATTTCAAGAAAGCATGTATAAGCTGGTCGTTGAAACTTCCACTAAGCTGCCAAAAGATGTACGCCGTGCGATAAAGGCGGCTAAGGAAAGAGAAAATGCTGGTACACGAGCAGCGATGAGTCTTGCAACGATTACTAACAATATAAAAATGGCAGATGAGCAAGTGTCTCCCATCTGTCAAGATACGGGTCTTCCAACTTTTAAAATTAAAACCCCAGTGGGTGTTAATCAACTTGAATTAAAAGAAGCTATTAAAAAGGCCATTGTTCAGGCAACGAAGGAAGGTAAATTGCGCCCGAACTCTGTTGATTCGTTGACTGGAGACAACAGTGGCGATAACCTTGGAATTGGCCTTCCAGTGATTAAATTTGATCAATGGGAAAAAGATTATATCGATGTTCGTCTTATTTTAAAAGGCGGAGGTTGTGAAAATAAAAACATTCAATATAGCCTTCCATGTGAGCTAGAAGGTCTTGGTCGTGCAGGTCGTGATCTTGATGGAATCCGCAAATGTATCTTGCACTCTGTATACCAGGCACAAGGACAAGGTTGTAGCGCAGGTTTTATTGGAGTTGGAATTGGTGGAGACCGTTCCTCTGGTTACGATTTAGCAAAAGAACAATTATTCCGTCCGGTTGATGATGTGAATCCAAATGAAGATCTTCGCAAGCTAGAGGAGTATATTTTAGAGAATGCCAATAAATTAGGTATCGGAACTATGGGCTTCGGTGGTGAAGCTACCCTTTTAGGATGTAAAATTGGCGTCATGCATCGTATCCCAGCTAGCTTTTATGTTTCTGTTGCTTACAATTGCTGGGCATTCCGTCGAATGGGTGTAAGCGTGGACGCTAAAACGGGAGAAATTATTGACTGGGCATACCAAGATGGCGAGTTTATTGATTTTAAAGAAACTGAGGCAGAAAAAGAAGCGGCAGCTGCAGGAACTTCAGAAAAAGTCATCACTCTTCAAGCACCAATTACGGAGGAACAAATTCGCTCATTAAAAGTTGGGGATGTCGTACAAATTAACGGCATGATGTATACTGGCCGTGACGCCATTCATAAATATTTGATGGATCACGATGCTCCGGTTGATTTGAATGGTCAAGTCATTTACCACTGCGGACCGGTTATGTTGAAGGATGAAGATGGTAAGTGGCACGTGAAAGCCGCTGGTCCGACAACTTCGATTCGCGAGGAACCATATCAAGGAGATATTATGAAGAAATTCGGTATCCGTGCTGTAATCGGTAAAGGAGGTATGGGTCCTAAAACATTAGCTGCCCTTAAAGAGCATGGCGGTGTTTATCTCAATGCGATCGGAGGAGCCGCCCAATACTATGCAGATTGTATTAAAGAAGTCGAGGGAGTTGACCTCTTACAGTTTGGTATCCCTGAGGCAATGTGGCATCTCCGTGTAGAAGGATTTAAAGCTGTTGTTACAATGGATTCCCATGGCAATAGCCTTCATGCGGATGTGGACAAATCTTCTTTGGAAAAACTGGCACAATTCAAAGATCCGGTATTTAAATAATGAAAAGGGCAGTCCCGATGATGAGGGGGCTGCTCTTTTTCATAAGGTTTTGTTTTGATTGTGTCAATGGTCTAGTAGAACCCGAAAATTTCCTTTAAATACTAATTATGTTTCCCCATCCAATACAAAAAATATAAAAAAAGAATTCAGGGGGAAATAGGGATGAAAAGATTTTTAAGCATATTTAGTATATTCTTTTTAATGGTTCCTAGCATTACCTTTGCGGCTGTTTCAAATAAACCCATTCATTGGGGATTTAAAAGAGCGATGAATGAAGAACCGGCTGAAGCAGGTCCAGAATACGATCAGATTTTAGAGAAATATGGAGCAGTCTATAAGGGCAGTCCTGATAAAAAAATATTATATCTAACCTTTGATAGTGGTTATGAAAATGGACAGACCGAGAAAATTCTTGATGTATTAAAAAAAGAAAATGTTCCGGCCACATTTTTTATTACAGGACATTTTTTAAAGTCACAGCCTGACCTTGCCAAGCGGATAGTTAAAGATGGCCACATTATTGGAAACCACTCTTGGAACCATCCTGATTTCACTCAAATAAGTGATGAACGGGTGCGTGAAGAGCTGCAAAAAGTAAAGGATGAAACAAAAAAAATAACCGGACAAAAAAAGATGAAATATCTGAGACCACCACGCGGCATTTTTAGTGAAAGAACGATGCAAATTGCAAAAGAGGAAGGATATACTCATATTTTTTGGTCTCTTGCATTCGTTGACTGGCATATTGGTCAGCAAAAGGGTTGGAGATATGCGTACGATAATATTATGAGCCGAGTCCATCCTGGCTGCATCATGCTCCTACATTCCGTTTCCCAGGATAATGCGGATGCTCTTGAAAAAGCTATCCAGGATCTAAAGAAAAAAGGTTATACATTTAAAAGCCTTGACTATCTAATGAAACAACAAAAAATAGAAAAGAAACAAACACCGGATTCGTAAGGAATTCGGTTTTTGTTTGATTCATGCTATAATACGATGAAACTATAAAGAATGGACTTAGCCTTGGAAGAAATGGAAAAACGTAATCAAGGCAAGGAGTCCGATTTATGTTAGATTCTCTGTATTTATGGAGAAGCGTTGAAAAATTTGGAGTGAACCGAATGAAGAAAGAACAGATCAAAATTCAACCAAAGCAAACCTTTCCTCTAACCATTAAAAGACTTGGAATCAATGGGGAAGGAGTCGGTTATTTTAAAAAGCAAGTTGTCTTTGTACCAGGAGCCCTTCCAGGTGAAGAAGTGGTTGTAGAAGCAACGAAAATTCACCCGAAATACGCAGAGGCAAGAATCAAAAAAATTCGTATCCGATCACCACATCGCATTAAACCTCTTTGCCCAGTGTACGCCCAATGCGGAGGTTGTCAGCTTCAGCATTTACAATATGACCAACAGTTAAAGGAAAAACGCGACATTGTCATCCAAGCTTTAGAGCGTCATACGAAACTAGATGTAAGCAAACTGGATATTCGCGAAACGATTGGCATGGAAAACCCGTGGGGTTACCGCAATAAAAGCAGTTTTCAAGTAAGGGAAAAAGATGGGAAAGTACTTGCTGGATTATACGGCCTTAATTCGCATCAGCTTATTAATATTGACCAATGTGCCGTACAACATGCACAGACAAATGAAGCCACTACACAAGTAAAAAAAATATTAGAAGACTTAAACATCCCGATTTATCATGAAAAAACGAGAAAGGGGCTCGTAAGAACAATTGTCACTCGTGTCGGAATGCAAACGGGAGAATTGCAAATAGTTTTGATTACGTCGAAAAAAGAGTTGCCTAAAAAGGACCTGATTATTCAGGAAATCCAAAAGCGACTTCCAAATGTGAAATCCATTGTTCAAAACATAAATGGCGAAAAAACATCACTTATTTTTGGAGAAGAGACACATTCCCTTGCAGGGCGGGAGTTTATTCAAGAAGTATTAGGTGATTTGCAATTTGAACTCTCAGCAAGGACCTTTTTCCAACTCAATCCCGTACAAACTGTTAAGCTTTATAATGAAGTGAAACAAGCCGCAGGTCTGACGGGTGTGGAAAAAGTGGTAGATGCCTATTGCGGAGTAGGAACAATCGGACTATGGTTGGCAGACAAAGCCGGAGAAGTACGTGGGATGGATGTCATCCCTGAATCCATTGAAGACGCGAAGAAAAATGCCAAGCGCCACGGCTTCACCAATACCAAATACGTTCCGGGAAAAGCAGAAGAAATCTTGCCTAAATGGGTGAAAAAAGGATGGAAACCGGATGTCATTGTCGTTGACCCTCCTCGTACAGGACTTGATCACCGTCTGCTCCAAACAATTTTACAAGTAGAAGCAAAAAAATTAATCTATGTTTCATGTAACCCATCCACATTAGCCAAAGACATCCAAACTTTAAGTAAGAAATATGAAGTAACATACATTCAACCTGTGGATATGTTCCCTCAGACCAGCCATGTGGAGTGTTGTGCGTTGCTTATAAAAAAATAAATATTCGGAAAAGCTCGTTTCGAAAAATAAATGAAACGGGCTTTTCCTATATTCGTTCAAAAAATCATTTGTAAACCGATAATAAATTTTTGGGGAACCGTTCTTTTATTTCAATTCGGTCAACCAAACGATATAGCATCTCAGGGGTTAATTTATTTAAATATACATATTCTTTTAATTTCGTTTTTTATATTTTTTGTTCCTATTTTAGACTGATATATCATTTTTTAGCTTAATTTTAGTGAAAAGTACAACTTATATAATCAGTTAAAGAAATAATTATGAAGCAGAACATTTTTTTAGGTTCTCTAATGGTTACATGATTTTTTTGAAAATGCTACGAAATTAATTCTGTATAGATGTTTAGTGAAAATCAAATGATTTCTTAATCAATTAGGTTTGTATTCAGAAAACTTAATTTCATATTCAAAATGCAGTTTTTTATAATAATCTTTTTCGATGAAGTCTGTAGGCTTAACTAGTGTTTCCGGCACCTCAAAATAATGTAAATTAACTTCCTTTAACATTGAATAAACAAATTGTGAACAAAACATAATGTTAGGTTTAAGTGACACTTTAGTTACAAGGCCAACTAAATTATATGCACTGGACCTACGTCAATATTCCGGACACAAATAAATTAAATTCCAAACCACTTTCTAATTTAAATTACAGTTACCTTTCGTGGCTTGACATGGAGCCTCGGCGGGCATGAGTTCTATGCCAGGAAGCCA
>NZ_JAAIUV010000029.1 GCF_010975035.1 Neobacillus thermocopriae
CTTAAAAAATTGTCCATGCAGGCGATGCTTACTTTTGCTGCAATGAATTTAAAGAAACTGGCAAACTGGACTTGGACTAGTCCAAAAATGGTATAATAATTGACCCCGTAGGGGTCAAATTAAAGTTTATATAGACCACAAATTGCTTAAAATTTGAAAAGGCATTTCGAATTAAGCTTATTCGGAATGCCTTTTGTCTACAATCTGAAACAGGAATTTACTCCTGTTTCTTTAATTAACGATTATATCAGCAATCATTGGACCGTTATGTTCGCGGTTGGAATGAACCTCACAGATTAATCGGTAAGTGCCTTTTTTATTAATTTGTAGAGGAACAACAGTTTCTTCTCCCTTTTTCACGGTTCCTTTTATATCTGTTCCTTCAATGAAAAATGGATGCTCTTCACCATTAATGCCTGAAATATATAATCTTACTTTTTCTCCTTTATGAATGTTAATTGTTCCAGGGTCCCATCGATAAACTTCGATTTCCTCACCATTTTTTTTCTTCGATTTGTATTCTACTGTCACCATATGGATTTCGCGAATATTTTCGCTGGACTCTTGATTAAAAACAGCTGCATCACCTGCCTTTAACATAAACCAGGCAGAAACAGAGGCTAGCATAATTCCAGCTGCCAAGAAAAATAAAAAAGTTTCTTTCTTAAATACTAAAAACCTCACTTAATAACCTCCTCAGAAATTTGTCCTATTCAAACATATGCAGGATAGGAGGTAAAACTTGTCTAATTTTTAAAATAAAAGTTAAGTTTAAAAGAATGGATGTATGTAAATAATTTATAGTTAAGAACAAAAGTATTACTTTGTTTTTTCATTGGAAAAGTTTATAGTAAACTCAGGAATGAAAAAATAGGTGGTAATTTTGTTGGTAATTAATAAGAAAAAAATCCTAAAAACAACTAAATTTCTCTTCCCATTATTTTTATTATTATTAGCAACTTATGAAATCAAAAAATTTATTAGTCAAGTGGACTTACAGCTCCTTGAGAAAGAATTGGAAAAGCTGGATGTATGGATGGTGCTATTCGTTCTAGTAGTAAACTTTGCTGCTTTCTTGCCGATACTAAACTATGATGTGGCTTTAATTAAAATTCTGAAGGCTAGGATTTCAAAAAAAGAATTATTAGAAAAGTCACTGATTGCAAATTCATTTTCGAATTTTATAGGTTTTGGCGGTTTGGTCGGTGCCATGCTACGTACATATTTTTTTCATGAGCATGAACAGGATAAGCGAAAACTTATTACTGTGATTGCTTCTATTTCTCTTTTTTATTTGACAGGAATGTCTGTCTTATCATGGATTGTTGCTATTGAATTTCCTCAATTCCCTCTGTTTACTGATTCAAGATGGATATATTTTGCTGTCATCGCCATTTGTTTGTACTTACCGCTTATTTTATTCATACAAAGAATGAATGCCAAAAAGGGACAATTTGTAGCCATTCATGCTGTGGAAAGCTTAAAATTAATCATCATCTCATTCATTGAGTGGAGTGCCATCTTTTTTTCTATTTTCTTTTTAACAAAAATTTTGGATTTTGATGTGATGCTGTCGGATTTATTACCTGTATATGTTGCGGCTGCTTGTGTAGGTATTATCAGTATGATACCCGGTGGGCTAGGCTCTTTTGATTTGGTTTTTATATGGGGGATGCAAGATTTACAAATAGCTGATGAAAAAGTATTGATCCTTTTATTGTTTTATCGAATAGGTTACTATTTCGTTCCATTTATAATTGGTTTCATACTATTAATCAAGTATTATTGGAAAAAATGGAATAGTCATGGAATGATTTATCGATAGACGTTATTCTAGGATTATGCCATGTCCGATTAACAGTTCTTGTCTTCATATCAAGTATCATCCTAACCCCATCAGCTTGTATACTAGAGATCATCTCTAGACTTTGGATGGCTCAAGAATGATTGTCATTGCCAATGATAAATATGTCTCATCAGCTATCCGTTACGGCAGGCATTTTATTATTTGATTTATCTAGAGGGGTTCAATACCGTATGAAAAAGGCTTATGAGTGAACGATAAGCGTTTAGATTTTGGCTGCAGTTTTTTCAATTTTTATAGGACTTCAAAAAAGAGTAAAGGATGAGTATCTGGATATGTGTAAAGAAAACGTTTTTTTTGGAAAAAATCCGTTGAAATGTTTGGAAATCTGTTAAAATAAAAAAGCATATTCTTATTTTAGTTAGGGTGTTTTATTTGAAGAAAATTTTCATTATTTTAATAAGTTATTTATTGATTTTTATGATTCAGCCCAAAGTATTAGCTGAGGAAACCCCACAGTTAAATATAAAAAGTGAAGCTGCTGTACTCTTGGATACTGAAACAAATGCCGTTCTATATACGAAAAATGCCGATGCAAAAATGTACCCAGCAAGTCTTACAAAAATTGCTACTGCTATTTATGCAATAGAGAAAGGTGATTTAAACAGTATTGCCGTTGTTAGTGCAAATGCTGTTCGACAAGATGGAACAAGAGTATATTTAGTAGAAGGAGAACAGGTTCCTCTTAAAAAGCTTATACAAGGAATGTTAATAAACTCTGGAAATGATGCAGCAGTAGCGGTTGCGGAACATTTAGATGGCAGTGTGGAAAATTTTTCTAAAAATATAAATGAATATTTAAAAACGAAAATTGGTGTCAACCATACTCATTTTTCTAACCCTAGTGGTTTGTTTGATGAAAATCATTATACAACTGCGATGGATTTAGCATTGATTACTAATTATGCGGTCAAAAATCCTGTTTTTGCTGAAATATTTGGTGCTAAAGAACTTGTATGGACAGGTCAAGCATGGAATACCACCATTAAGTCTCATCATCGCATGGTAACTGGAGAATTTCCATATCCAGAAGTGACTGGTGGAAAAACCGGCTATACATCCATGTCAAAACAAACTTTAGCAACAACCGCAGATAATGGGAATTTGAAATTAACAGCCGTCGTATTAAAATCCGACCAGAAACAAGAAAAATATGACGATACTTCTGTTTTATTTGATTTTGGGTTTAAAGATTTTCAGCATACAACTTTGTCAAAGGGACAAATATTTAAGAATGGTACAAAGGAATTTTATCCGGAAAAGGATATCTTAATTACTGAGGGGATAAATGGGTCCACTAAAAAAGTAAACAGTGATGGAGTGCTTTCCGTGGTAGGAAACAATGGTCAAGTTATTCAGACTGTCCAATTAAAATTAAACGAACATCAAACGGAAAATGTTGCAAAAATGGAGTCAACCAAACAAAAACAAGATGTAAGTTTAAAGGATAAGTATTTGTTTATTGGCATCTTAATCTTTTTCATAGCGGCATTAGGTGTGGTTGTGGGACGGAAATGGACGAGAAAATTATAGCTTCTTAATAAGCCATGGAAGGGTTCACCTTTTCATGGCTTACTTTGTGCTATCGTTGTTGTGAATAGCATGAGAAATGAAATGAATACCATCGCACCAACTAATAACCAGGCTAATTTTAAGTTTCCTGTTTCCATCGCAATATATATAGCGGTAGGTGCTGTTTGTGTTTTTCCGGGGATGTTGCCAGCAAACATAAGAGTTGCACCAAATTCCCCCAGTGCTCTGGCAAAGCTGAGGATTAAACCAGTAATTATAGATTTGAATGAGAGTGGTAATGTAACGTGTAAAAACACATTTAACTCTGTTGCTCCATCCACTCTGGCCGCTTCTTCTATATCTTTGTTAACTGATTGAAATCCTGTTTTGACCGTTTGGTACATAAGTGGAAAAGCAACGACTGTTGAAGCGATCACTGCTGCTAGTGGGGTGAATATAATCGAGGTTTCGAAAAAATTCTCAACAAAAGATCCAATGGGACTATTTCTCCCAAAAAAGAAAATGAGTAAAAACCCTATAACTGTGGGCGGCAATACAATGGGCATTAATAAAAAGGTTTCAAGTATCATTTTACCTTTGAAATTTTTATCTGCCAGAATTCTTCCCAATATAACCCCAAATAACAAGGAAATACCTGATGAAATAGAGGCAACTTTTAATGATAAAATTATGGGTGGCCAGAAATCATTTACCATTTACTTCAATCCTTTAATCCTAATATCCTTATTCATTATATCTAATGACTTCTTCTCATTAAATAGGAAAAAGAAAAAAGACTAAAGAGTAACCTTTAGTCTTTGAAAAGAGGAAGAGATTATTGTAGTTTGTTCTCCACTTGCTGACAAACTTCTTCGGCAGACAAACCGTTTGCATCAATGACCGAAGCTTTAGTAACAGAATCTTGCATACCCATAACATTTGAATCAAGGCCAGTTACAACACAGCAATCACAGTTTTGTGCGTCTGACTCTTGTTTTAATTCTACAACTTCATATCCTTTTTCACGTAGAGCTTGTTGAATATTTGTAAGTGACTGTTCTACTCCAATTCTTGCCATCCAAACACCTCCTCATTTATTATCTTCCCAAAGTATGGTGTAAATATTCCGCATAAGATAGATTCTGCTTTCAAAAGCTATAGATGGAGGTGGCTTATATGGGAAAGAAAAGTAAAAAGAAAGCAGACCCGTCTACAGTAGGGCTTGATTCACCACAGGTGGAAGGGCAAGGAACCACAACAATCGAAACGGGTTCAAGAGTAGAAGCTTCATCGAGAAGAAAAACGAAAAGATAAATGAAACATTAGAAATGGGATGCTAAGAGTTTCGCTATTTGGAATAGATATGTTGAATTTTTCTAAGTTAAAAATATAGGGCCATCAATAGTCATTAGTTGACCTATTGACTGGCCCTTAAAGCTCTGGTGTTTTCTTAATTAACAGTTTCGGTGTATGAATTATTTATACATTTCTTCAACTTGTTTTTGAAGTTCTTCATTTTCTAAGTATTCATCATATGTCATTTGCTTATCAATTAATCCTTTAGGAGTGATTTCAAAAATACGATTAGCAATGGTTTGTATGAATTGATGATCATGAGATGAAAAAATCATTGATCCTTTAAAATTTATTAATCCATTATTGAGAGCGGTAATGGATTCTAAATCCAAATGGTTTGTTGGTTCATCTAGAAGAAGAACATTGGCACCACTAAGCATCATTTTTGAAAGCATGCAACGAACTTTTTCGCCCCCAGAAAGAACACTTGCTTTCTTTAGAACTTCTTCACCAGAAAATAACATTCTACCTAAAAATCCTCGTAAAAAGCTTTCGCTGTCATCTTTCGGTGAAAACTGGCGGAGCCAATCAACAAGATTTAAATCGCAATTTTCAAAGTACTTCGAGTTATCTTTCGGGAAGTAGGCTTGGGAGGTGGTAATACCCCACTTATACGTTCCACTGTCAGGCTCCATTTCGCCCATTAAAATTTTAAACAATGTAGTTTTAGCTAATTCATTTGTTCCGACAAGGGCAATTTTGTCCCCTTTATTCATAATAAAGCTCAAATTATCAAGAACTTTTACACCGTCGATTGTTTTTGTTAGTCCTTCGACCCTTAACAAATCGTTCCCAATTTCACGATCAGGAGTAAAGTTTACATATGGATAGCGCCGGGAAGATGGCTTAATATCCTCAAGCGTAATTTTCTCCAATAATTTTTTTCGTGAGGTTGCTTGCCTAGATTTGGACGCGTTTGCACTGAATCGAGCAATAAAACTTTGTAATTCTTTAATTTTTTCTTCTTTCTTTTTATTAGCTTCTTGAGCCATTTTCAATGCCAATTGACTTGATTCGTACCAGAAATCATAGTTACCAACATAGATTTGAATTTTGCCAAAATCCAAATCGGCTATATGTGTACATACTTTATTAAGAAAATGACGGTCATGGGAAACAACAATAACTGTATTCTCAAAGTTGATTAAAAATTCTTCTAGCCATTGAATGGCTTTAAGGTCTAAATGGTTGGTCGGCTCGTCCAATAATAAAACATCAGGTTGGCCAAATAAGGCTTGAGCTAGTAAAACTTTTACTTTTTCCGCACCAGATAATTCTGCCATTTTCTTGTGATGTAGTTCTTCACCAATTCCCAGACCTTTTAACAGGATGGCAGCTTCTGATTCTGCTTCCCAACCATTTAACTCAGCGAATTCAGCTTCAAGTTCTGCCGCTCTCATCCCATCTTCATCGGTGAAATTTTCCTTCATATAAATAGCATCTTTTTCTTGCATGACTTCATAAAGCCGTGTATGGCCCATAATAACCGTTTTTAATACTTCATGTTCTTCGTATTCAAAGTGATTTTGTTTTAATACAGCCAGACGTTCATTAGGTCCAAGCTGTACTGAACCTGTTTGAGGTTCAATTTCTCCTGCTAAAATTTTTAAAAAGGTAGATTTACCGGCACCATTTGCACCAATTAATCCATAGCAATTGCCTGGGGTAAATTTAATATTTACATCTTCAAATAATTTTCGGTCCCCATACCTTAGACTAACATTACTTACTGTGATCATATGAAAGGCATCCTCCAAAAAAACAAATTACTTTTAATTATAACATGAATCGTTGAAAGAACGAACGTAACAAAAGAAAAAACAAATAAAGAAAAAATTTGAAAAAGATTATCCGTTTTCACACTTTATTCACATTTTTGATGTAAAATTAATTTAAGAAGGTGATAGATATGGCGAAAAAACAACTAATTGAACTCGTAAATAAATTAAAAAAGGCAGGAATTAAAGTGAGTTTAACCAAACCGAAATCCAATTACCATTTATCCTTGAAGCAAATTAATCAATATCCCAAATCCTGTACTAGATAGAGAAAATGGTAATAAAAAAGCGATTAATCTCATGGACTAACCGCTTTTTCTTTTATTTAGTTCATTTTATCCTTTATTTTATTATAAACCTCTTTTTTATTAAAATCTTTTCCCATTGGAAATTTTGCGATAAAGTTATTGTTTTCATCCACTAAATAAGTGAATGTTGTATGAACAAATTGTCCATTTCCAGGGTCTTTATATTGAAACTGTAAAGATTCTGCAACCCTTCTAATTTTTTCATGGTCCTTTTTAATATTTTCCTTTTCTCCGGTTAGGAATATCCAAGAATCACTGTTTTCTATCCCAAAAGCTTTCATATAACTTAATAATTTTTCGGGTGTATCATTATAAGGATCAATTGTAATCGTAATAAATTTAATTTTATTGCCGAAATCACCAGATTTTATCAATTCATTTTTTAATTCGGCCATTTTAACTGTAGTGGTTGGGCAAACATCAGGACAGTTAGTGTAGATAAATTCAATTAATTTTAGTTTCGTCCGGTCATTTCCAAAGGTATATGATTCTCTATTCTGGTTAATTAATGTTATATCTTCCGGTATGGCCATGTTCGCATCTCGAATAAGAAAAAAAGTAATTCCAGCGGCTATTCCGAGAATCACAACAAGGCTACATATAATGTATATTTTTTTCATCAATTTCCCTCCTACCATTAATTTAAAGAAGTTTATGAAAAAAAGACATGGATAATTTGTGAACATCAAAAAACGGATATAGATGTCCTAGTTTTTAAAGTTTTGGATGACAGTATTTATGTATCGTACTAAAGTGATTATATATTTATAGGTAAACCGCATTTTTCTTCAATACATATTTTCCAGCCAGATGAATTAACAATTACAATTTATCCATTAATAAGGAAATTTTGGAAATGAATAACACCATTTTTGGGCATACTACGATTAAAAAGGAGGCGGTTCCCATTTTTTTTGGCAAACGAGGTAAAGATGAAGAACTGGAAACAATCTTAGTAGAGACAGAGGTTTTCTCTTGCATGGATGAAACATGTATCGGTTGGATGAGAAAAGAATTTGTTTCGGATGATTTACTATGCCCAATGTGTGGCAAAGAAATGATTCAGGAAATACGAGAGCTTCCTAAAATATAGGAATTAAATAGGAAGGAAAAAACTCTCCAGTTTTAACTGGAGAGTTTTTTCGTTATTCCACCTTTTTTGAAAGACAACGTTCGCATTCTGTTAAATAGGATTCAGCTTGTTCTTCTATATATTGACCACATTCTGGACATTGTTTTTTTGGTAATTGACGGAAAAATTCAACCGGACTCATTAACATTGTTTGTTCCTCCTTTATAATAATACAGCCGAACAAATTTTAATTTGTTGTATAACAGTCAAGGTAAAAAAATAATTTATTCATCCCTTTTTGAAAGACAACGATCACATTCCATTAGATAAGACTCAGCTTGTTCCTCCATATGCTGACCACATTCAGGGCAAATCTTTTTTGGTAATTGACGGAAAAATTCAACTGGACTCATTAACATTTTATTTGCTCCTCCTTTATTAGTACAGATTTATTATGGACTAATTGTTATAGTACAGTATAAACGAAAATAAGAAATTTGTGTAGGTTATTTTTAATAATCTTTAAATTTTTTTGAAATTGAGACTTTTGACCTAAAATTCTCAAGACTGTACTTCTAGTTAAAGACATAATTATGATAAAGTATATAGTACTTCATAATTGTATGATTTATGACAATCAGACTTGAAAATAGACCGATCTGGGGGAATGCTTGTTAATGAATGAAGTTTCGGTTGGTTACTATCCCTTAATTATTATCATTGCAACAGGGTTAACCATAATATCTTTATATTTTGTTTTAAATAGGTTTACATTCACAAAATCATCTAATAAGAATAAACGATTTCTCTATCTTGGTAGTAAACGACCAGTCACATCTAATATGAATCTAATGGATATCAATAAGGCGATTGATGTTTCGACAATTGTGGTAGTTATGGATTCGACTGGAACCATTACTTATGTAAATCAAAAATTTGAAGAAATTTCCCAGTACTCAAAAGAAGAAATTGTTGGTAAGAACCATCAGTTATTGGATTCTGGGTACCATTCGAAAGAGTACTTTCAAAATATATGGAGTACAATTCAAGCTGGTGAGATATGGAGAGGGGAGATCTGCAACAAAGCAAAGGATGGATCTATTTATTGGGTAGATACAACCATCGTTCCATTTTTAGATATACAAAAGAAACCTGTTAAATTTATTGCCATTCTCTCGGATATTACGAAGAGAAAAATAGCGGAACAAAGTTTGCGGGAATCGATCAAGGAAGTTCAAGATATCACTTTTGCCCTTAATCAGTCATCAATCGTTGCTATAACGGATGAAAAAGGAATAATCACTTTTGTGAACGAGAAGTTTTGTGAAATCTCAAAATACGAAAAAGAAGAGTTAATGGGGAAAGATCACAGGTTATTAAACTCTGGGTATCATCCGAAAGAGTTTTTTAAAGAATTATGGAAAACGATTGGTGGAGGTAAAGTGTGGAAAGGGGAGATTCGAAACAAGGCAAAAGACGGAACTTATTATTGGGTAGATACAACCATTGTTCCATTCTTAAATGATAAAGGGAGACCATACCAGTATCTTTCGATTCGTAATGATATAACGGAACGAAAAAAACAAGAGGAACTGCTCCATCGTCAAGATAAATTGGCTGCGGTTGGTCAGTTGGCTGCAGGGGTGGCTCATGAAATTAGAAATCCGTTAACTTCCATGAAAGGGTACGCAGAATTTTTACAATTAGATGAAAAAGATCCTGAACGAATTGAATTTTTAAATATCATACTTGATGAAATTGAGAGAGTTAACAACATTGTGGAAGACTTTATGGTATTGGCAAAACCAAAGGATGTGGAATTGGAAGAAAAGAACTTAGTCTCTATCATCAAAAATGTGGTGTCTCTACTTGAATTTGAAGCAAGGAAAAACCATGTTTGCATTCATTTAGACTATGATCAAGATATCATTCAAATAATATGTGATGAAAATCGTTTAAAACAAGTATTTTTGAATATAATAAAAAACGGAATTGAAGCGATGCCAAGTGGTGGAGATCTCCATGTTAGAATGAGAATCCATGAAAACAATATCCACATTTCAATTCAAGATACAGGTGTTGGAATACCAAAGGACAAACTGAACAAATTAGGTGACCCTTTCTTTACCACTAAAAAAAATGGTAATGGGCTTGGATTAATGGTTAGCTTTAAAATTATTGAAAATCATAATGGTAAAGTTTTTGTTGAGAGTAAACCGAATAAAGGAACAACTTTTAATATATTTTTGCCTACAAGATCAACTTAAAGCTTGGAGGTTAGCATTTTTGAGTAATTGAAAAAATAAAATAAACGCATTATTAGTAAAGTTGTTGTTTTGGGAAATATGTATATTGATGGGAAAGTGATGAGGATTCACATAGAAATGTGTTAGGGGATTCATCAAATGAAAAAGCCGTCCTACTAAGAGGATGGCTTTTTACTTTTTTGGTTCACTCTAAGTTGATTCCGCACTTAAATTACTAACACACAAAATGGGCGATATTTTTTATCCTACCGAAATAGGTTGTTAGACTATAAGATTTACCTACCATTACTTAATTAGGCCTTACGTGTCAGCAACAATTTTCACAATCTACATTTTTTAAAATAATCATCTATAATTGAGGGAGAGATAAAAAAATGTATAGCCTGTTTTTATTTGTTATTTCCAGCTTCTATTAAAAGGAAAATAGCAGTAATAATATGTAAAAACCAACCCACAATTGGGATAAGTCCGACGACAGAAGAAACAATGCCTAATATAGGACCAGTTTTTACCTTTCCTTCTTTATTGGAGTAAATTAAGGTAATGATGTGTAAGACTAACATAATAGCTAATGGAGCCCAATTCCATAATATGATAAAAAAGCCTCCGAGTATAGGAATACCTAAAAAGGCTTCTAACCCTCCAGCTACCCATTTTAAATTACGACTCACCATAATAAAACATCCCCCTAACAGAATATGGTGAAATCATAATAGATAATTTTAATTAGGTCAATTTATCTGAGAAAAAATTATTATTATTTATCAAAAAGATTATTACCTTTACAAGATTATAAAATAAATAGATAGTAAAAAATATTCTCTAGTTTCTATGTTTATGGATAATAAAAAGATGGAAAGGGAGAAAATGTTATAAAATAAACATTCTATAATATTTTTTACGGAAGTCCCGTAAATGAAGGTTAATCCCTCTGCCATTTGAAATAAATGGCATATATAAATGAAACAAGCCGGATATTTATCCGGCTTGTTTGACGATTACTTTTGTAACAGTTGCTTTTCTTTGATAATAATACCAGTTTAATCCAATGGAGATTACGTAAAAGGCAATGAAGAAATAAAATGCTGGTACATAGGAACCAGTTGTGTTGACAGACCATCCAAATAATTTTGGTATTAAGAAAGAACCATATGCAGCAAATGCAGCTGTGAAACCAATAACTGGTGCAGCCTCTTTTGGAATAAAGATGCTTGGTATCATTTGAAATGTTGATCCAGAACCAATTCCACTGGCTATAAATAAAACTAAAAATGAAACTAAGAAACCAGCAAACTGTTTTGAATTTAAGAAGTAAATGACACCAAATACGCCAATTGCCATAGTGACTAATACAAAGGCAGTTACTTTTGCACCACCAAATTTATCAGATATCCATCCACCAATAGGTCTGGCTGCAGCTCCAACTAAGGCACCAAGAAAGGCGAGTGAAACGTATTCTGGAAATTGAGATCTTAATAATAAAGGAAATGCTGCAGAGTAGCCAATAAAAGAACCAAATGTTGCTATATATAGAATGGTCATAATCCAAGTGTGTTTACGTTTTACGATAACAAATTGATCTTTTACAGATTGCTTTGCTCCAGGAACATTATCCATTTTAAATAATGCAAGGAATGTCATGATTATGATCGGGATTACCCAAATAAAGGCTGCATTTTGTAACCAAACCTCTTGCCCATTTGCTAAAACTTGTTTATTCCCAATCAACGCAAATGTACCGGATGAGATAACTAATGGAGTTACGAATTGTACAACAGAAACCCCCATATTGCCTAAACCGCCATTAATACCAAGTGCTGTTCCTTTTTCTTTTTTCGGGAATAAGAAGCTAATATTGGCACTTGAAGAAGAGAAATTTCCTCCCCCTAAGCCACATAAGGCAGCGAGTAATAGCATAACAGAATAGGGGGTATTAGGGTTTTGAACAGCTATTCCGATTCCAATTGTTGGTATGGCTAATATTGCTGTTGAAATGACAGTCCAGTTTTTACCTCCAATCGAACCTACAGCAAAAGTATAAACAAATCGAAGAGTTGCACCAACTAGACCAGGTATTGCCGCAAGGGTCAATAATTGTGCCTCTGTAAAATTGAACCCAATATCATTCAGTCGAACGGCAACAACAGACCAAATTTGCCAAACAATAAAAGCAAGCATTAAAGATGGAACAGAGATCCAAAGATTACGTCTCGCATGTTTTTTACCTTCATTATTCCAGAATTTTTCGTCCTCTGGGTTCCAATATGTTATTCGCGGCATATTGTTTCCTCCTAATATACATCTTTAAATAATAAATGATTCGTTGTTTCCACTGATAATATAAACGAGATGATTGAAATAATTTTGTGATAAACATCACAAAAAAGGTGAAGGATTTGTGAACTCATGGAGTTTGACAAAAAGTTGTAAAAATTTTTTGTAACACGAAAAAGGAGATCATCCTAAATGAAGATCTCCTTTTTTGCTAGTTATTTTTGTTTTTTTCATGTTCTTCGTTAAACATTCCTACATAATTCTTTGTTTCACCGGAATCGTCTTTTATTGCCGTAATTGTCAACCATTCTTTATAAATTTCATTATTTTTTCGTTTATTCCAAATGTATCCTTCCCAATAGCCATTTGATAGTAGGCTATCCCACATTTTTTCATAAAATTCTTGGCCGTGCTCGCCTGACTGTAGCACACTCATCGTTTTTCCAATTACTTCTTCTTGAGTATAACCGGTAATTCTTGTGAAAGCAGGATTTACCCGGAGTATCGTTCCATTTACATCTGTTACACAGATTCCATCTACTGCTTGGTTTACAATTTTAGAAGTTATATCAAGTCTTTCTTGATAATATAGCCAAACAACAATAACCAAACTCGCTAAAGAAAATTCAGATAGTGACATAAATCCAATCGCATAATGACCAGTAAGGTTAAAGAGTATGGTTAAAATAATTGGAGGGAAAAAACCTCCAAGACCTCCCATTGCGGAAACAATACCGTTTACAATTCCTGCTTGTTTTGAAAAGTAGAGTGGAACTAATTTAAATATTGCTCCATTGCCAATCCCTGCAAAAAAGGCAACTAACAAACACCCAAAGGAATATATAGGTAATGAAGGTGTAAAAGATAAAAGGAATCCTGCAAAGGTAAGGCTAAAAAATACAGCCATGAGAATTAGAAAAGGATTAATTTTATCACCTAGCCAGCCACCCACGGGCCGAAAAATAGTGGCGAGGGCGATAAAACCAGCTGTACGTAATCCAGCATCTACTTTGGTTAATTCAAAATGGTTAACTAAAAACGAAGGAAGATAAATGGTAAATGCGACAAAAGAACCAAATGTAATAAAGTAAAACAAACTTAAAAACCATAGTTTTGGATTTTTATAAACATTTTTTATCTGTTCTGTTAGAGGGTGATTTACTCTTTTCTCATTTCGGTCACCTAGAAAAAAGTTAAGAATGGCAAAAGCTAAAACGATGATTAAATAGATGTTAACGGTTGTTCGCCAGCCAAAATTATCCGCAAGAACAGGAGCTAAAAAGGAAGTAATCGCTGTTCCAATGTTACCAGCTCCATAAATTCCATTGATGAAACCATGTTTTTCCTTTGGATAATATTTTGGTAATGATGTAACACCAACTGAAAATAATGCTCCCCCAATCCCTAATAAAAAACCACCAATGATTAACATAAATAATGAATTTGCCATACTAATAATGACAATTGGGATCGTTAAAACAATCAAACTAATAGTAAATAATAATCTCGCTCCAAATCGATTGGTCCAATATCCTATTGGTACTCGTAATAGCGATCCTAGAATAACAGGAACTGCGGTTGCCCAAGCGATTTGTGTGGAAGTTAGTTGAATATCTGTCTTAATATAAGGCATAAGTGAAGAAATGAGCACCCATACCATAAATCCTGCCACAAGACTTCCAGTCTGAATATAAAGTTGTTTTGTACCTTGATTCATCTAAAATCCCCCTTGAATCCAATCAAAATGTATTATCCCCTTCATTTCTCAAATTAATCTAACTCCATAAATAATAAAATTTTCTTCACAAAATTATAGTTATCTTTCATGAACCTGTATGTGAGATACCTCACTCAAATGATTATTTTTATTGCAAGGATTTAAATAATAATAATAATTGACAGAATGGAAAAAGTAGAGAAAAGGAATAATCTTTCGCAGTCAAGGAGGTAGCATCATGGCAAAGCAATATGCAGTAATTGGACTGGGGAGATTTGGATCAAGTGTTGCTGCTAGGTTATATGAATCTGGTCAGGAAGTACTTGGAGTGGATGTCAATATGGAGAGGGTAGAAGACTCAAATGAGTTCGTTACACACGCAGTGATTGCTGATTCTACAGATCCTGAAAGCTTAAAAGCAATTGGCATTCGTAATTTTGATACGGTAATTGTAGCGATTGGAAATGATATCCAAGCTAGTATATTAAGTGTTTTACTATTGAAAGAATTAGGCGTTAAAAAAGTGATAGCTAAGGCATTAAATAAGTTACACGGCCAAGTTTTGGAAAAAGTAGGGGCTGATTGGGTGATTTTCCCGGAAAGAGATATGGGAATTCGAGTGGCTCATCAACTTTTATCTCCCAATGTACTAAATTTTATAGAAATATCAAAGAATTATAGTGTAGAGGAGGTAAGAGCTACTGAGAAAATGAAAGATAAAACACTAAGAGAGCTGGATATACGAGCGAAGTATAATCTTAGTGTAATTGCCATTCGAAAGGATCATGAATTAACAATTTCTCCGCCACCAGATAAAATTATTGACGAGGGAGATGTTCTTGTAGTAATTGGAGAAAATCGTGACCTTGAACGATTTGCCAATTTAAGTTAAAGCGATAGAATAAATGAGTCTTATTTGAGATGAACTGTAAACTGCTAGAGATAAAAAATTGATACTGCAGCCTATGGACAAGCATACTTCTATGGAAAAGAAGAACAATTAGTATGAACAGAGAAGCTTATGGAAGTTTCGTAAAGAGGGAAGGATTAGGAATAGAAGTTTAAAAAAAATTTTGTAGGCAGGAGAAATATATCCTGCCTTTTTCAATTTTATTCGTTTATACATTACTCTTCTTGAAGTTCACTAATATTAACAATGGTCCGTTCTTCTAGCGGCCCTCTCAAATGGACAGTTGCTGTTGTGCCATCTTCATTAAGTTTATCAATCCAAACAGATACCCCATTATACTTCACTTCAACATCTGCTGGAGAAGATAATATCTGCTTTACACGGTTTGCATTCATTACTAATCCCCCTTAGGTTTTCTTGTTATTTTGTAATTGAATGAAGATATATTTCAGGTTTTATTAAGTTATACATTTGATAATAATCTTGGTTTACCGCTCAAAAGGGTAATCAATATGTACCCCATTTATAGTACCCGGTTGATAATCGTCCTCTAAACTTTTTAAATAGTTCTTTAGTTCTATTTGTAATTCTTTAGGTGCACCAGGTTTTAAATGCCAATTTCCTGGTTCATCAACAAAGTATGGGCTTTTTGTAAAATTGGGCCTCATTCTTGGCAATGAACTCATCCCTTTCCTTAGTTTTTGAAGGTTTTCCTTTCATTATTGTTAACCATGAACCAGCGAATTCATTCCAAAAATGAGGCTAAATGTGGATTGCAAGGTAAGATTGTTCCTTTATATGATACTTTTAATGTGATTTCCAAAAAAATCCGTAAATTTAGTATGAAAGAATGAAATTCATCATTTGATGAAACTATATGGTTTGATATTCGTCATATACATATGAAGTTGAATGGAGTCATGTCCAACATAAAACACGCATAAAAATAAATGGATATCTAATTGGTGTTGAGTGGTTTTTCTTTTTTTTGGAAATGTGGTATAGTAATAGCGGTTCGTTTACCGAAGTATGGTAAGTGAGAGGAGAAATTTTGTAATGAAAAAAATAAGTAAAAGTCATATTTCTTTTTTTATAATTGCTGTTATTTTATTCTGGATAAAAACTTATGCCGCTTACCAGATTGAATTCAATTTAGGGATAGATAATAACCTTCAAGAATTTCTGTTATTTATTAACCCATTAAGTTCTGCGTTATTCTTTTTCGGCATCGCTTTATTATTTAAAAAGCGAGCAAAGCTTGTCTTGATCATTACCAACTTCTTATTATCATTTTTACTATATGCTAATATTGCTTATTATCGGTTCTTTAATGACTTTATTACTGTACCGGTATTAATGCAGACGAAAACGAATGCTGGACAATTGGGGGATAGTGCTCTGTCTCTAATGTCCCCATTTGATATTTTCTATTTTACTGATTTCTTTGTATTAATATGGCTAGCATTAACAATTTTCAAAAATGTAACAGTGGATAATAGAAGATCTTTTAAAATGGCTCTTTTATTTGCGATTACCATTTTCTTTTTTAATTTAGGGCTGGCTGAAAAGGATCGCCCTCAACTACTTACACGTTCCTTTGACCGAAACTATTTAGTGAAATATTTGGGAGCGTATAATTTTACCATTTACGATGTGATCCAAAACATTCGATCTTCTAGCCAGCGTGCTTTAGCTGATTCAAGCGATGTTACCGAAATAGAGAACTATCGAAAAGCAAATTATGATGCACCAAATCCAGAGTATTTTGGAAAAGCAAAGGGAATGAATGTGATTTATATTTCCATGGAATCGACCCAGAGCTTCTTAATAGATTACAAGATGCCTGATGGTCAAGAAGTTACTCCATTTTTAAACTCATTAGTTCGTGATAAAAATACTTTTTACTTTGAGAACTTATTTCATCAGACAGGGCAAGGGAAAACGTCTGATGCAGAATTCTTAATGGAGAATTCTTTATATCCTATGGCTCAAGGGGCTGTCTTTGTCAATAAAGCACAGAATACGTATCATGCATTGCCTGCGATTCTAAAAGGCCAGGGCTATACTTCAGCAGTTTTCCATGGGAATTATAAAACATTCTGGAACCGGAATGTTATGTATAAAGCTTTAGGTTACGATTACTTTTTTGATGCAGAATATTATAATATGACAGATGAACATGTTAAAAATTATGGATTAAAAGATATTCCATTTTTTGAAGAATCCATCCCTATGCTTAAGAGTTTAAAACAACCATTCTATACAAAGTTTATTACTTTATCAAACCATTTTCCGTTCGAAATGGATCCAGAGGATACGGATTTTCCTGCAGGTGATACAGGAAATAAGGTTGTGGATCAATATTTCCAAGCAGCCCATTATATGGATCAGGCATTACAACAATTTTTTAATGATCTTAAAGAAGCAGGGCTATATGAGAATACGATGATTGTCATGTATGGGGATCATTATGGAATTTCCGAGAATCATAATGAAGCAATGGCAAAGGTTTTAGGTGTAGAAGAAATTACACCGGTTATCAGTGCTAATCTACAGAGAGTTCCTTTATTTATTCACATACCAGGTGTAGAAGGTGGCGTTCAAAAGCAATTTGGCGGGCAAGTAGATGTGAGGCCAACGGTTCTTCATCTGTTAGGGATTGATACAAAGGACTATTTAGAATTCGGCTCAGATTTATTATCAAAAAATCATCGGAACTGGGCATTATTTAGAAATGGTGATTTTGTCTCACCAGAGGTTATCCAGGTGAAAGGGAATTGTTATGATTCCCAAACAGGTGATTTGTTAGAGGATACAACGGTATGTAAAAATATTGCGGAAAGTGTTAATACTGAATTGCAAATGTCAGACGAAATTGTTTATAAAGATTTGCTTCGTTTTTATAAGCCTGCTGGATTTACACCGATAAATCCAAATGATTATGAATATTTAGGACCGAAAGCATTAAAAGGAGAAAAATCCTCTGATAGTAAAAAAACGGAAACGACCAATACGAATTGAAAAAAGCTGTGCAATATGCACAGCTTTTTTCTGTCTATTGTTTACGAAACCAGAAAATGCGCCATTTCTGGCGCTTCTGTCAGGAGGAGGTAGTGTGTTTCATTTTAATAAGGCTGAATCATAGAGCTTATTAATAGTATCCTCCGTAGGAAGCACCTACAATAACCAACAAAATAAATAGAACTACAATTAGCACAAAGCTGCTATTGTTTCTTTCGTAGCTCATAGCTATTCACCTCCCTACTTTGAACTACTTTAATTTATGTTAAAGCATGTCCTTAAGTATGGGCATATAATAGAAAGGGTAAAAAAAAGGCATGGTTTAATATTTATATCCAGAATTCTAATCGGAGGTTACGAATTTCAGAAAAATGTATAAATAAATCATTATGATACAATTATCTTTCATTTTTGGAAAACCCCCATAAATAGAATAATAACGAGCGAATGATGTAACAAAGGGGAGTCAAAAGGATTCGGGAGGTTTGATAGGAAAATGATGGTGATTGATATCGATCATTTATTAGAAAATACACAAAATCTAACCGTTGAAAAAAATAATTTGAATGTAAAAATCGTTGAGATTGACCAACTGCTGGATAAAACGAAAGATTGGTAATATCATATTTTGTTTTCAAATATTTTTTCAATGCCTTCTGTCTGACAGAAGGCATTTTTTTATGTAAGGAATGGATATTTTTGACTTCGAAAATGGTTAGAAACAAACGTCTAAGTGGCTTTTCGAAATAGTCTTCCATGCATGTCCTTCACTCCATCGTGTTCCATAGATCCCAGTTGGAGCATATTCTAAAGAAGGCTTTGGTGGATTGTGCAACACACAAATATAAATCAAGCATTTATGAGAGAGGTGGCAATCACCCTTAAGCATAGGTATGTGATTTTCAGATTTATGTATTTTTACGGCATAGACGCTTTAAAGTGGAAAAATATTTTTTTTATTTCTATTGCTTTTAGACTAGGAAAACACTAGAATTATTTTTAAAATATTTAATTTTTAAAAAATTATAAATAAGGGGGTAAAAATTAATGAAATTAAAAGGTATATCCATTGCATTAGCAGGAATGCTGCTTCTGGCAGGCTGCGGAAGTAAAGAATCGTCTAATGAATCAGTAATAGAAGGGGAGGATAAAACTTTTAAAGTTGGAATTTCCCAGTTTGCTCCTCACCCATCATTGGATGCTGCAACAGAAGGTTTTAAAAAAGCATTAAAAGATAAAGGAATTAAAGCTGATTTTGATGAACAAAATGCACAAGCAGATCAGAACAATACACAATCAATTGCCCAAAATTTTGTTGGGGATAAGGTGGATTTAATATTTGCTAATGCAACACCAAGTGCGATTGCTGCATTAAATGCTACAAAAGATATTCCAATTATTTTTACATCCGTAACAGACCCAGTTGGTGCTGGTTTAGTTAAATCACTTGATAAACCAGGGAAAAATATTACTGGTACGACTGATAACCATCCAGAAGCAACAAAGAATACAATTCATTTTATCACTGATGAGGTAAAGGCAAAGAATATTGGAGTAATTTATAACTCCGGTGAGCAAAATTCTGTTGTACAAGTAGAAGAAGTAAAGAAATTAGTTGAAGAAAAGGATGCTAAGCTTGTAGAGGTTTCTGTTTCTAATACATCTGAGGTGAAGCAAGCTGCAGAATCATTAGTCGGACGGGTAGACGCGATTTACATACCAACAGACAATACAGTTGTTACGGCTCTAGATTCTGTGATTGGTGTAGCAAGAAGTAAAAAAATACCTTTGTTTGTTGGAGAACTTGATTCGATGAAGAAAGGTGCGGTAGCTGCCAGCGGATTCAGTTATTTTGATCTCGGATATCAATCTGGTTTAATGGCAGCAGATATTTTAACAGGCAAAAAGAAAGTCTCTGAAATTCCAGTGGAATTACCAAAAAGTTTGAAATTGGTCATTAATAAAGCTGCTGCCAAAGATCAAGGTTTAGAAGTGAAAGAAGAATGGAGCCAACTTGGAGAGTTTTATGAAGGCGAAGAATAATACATTAAAGGGAGTCAATTAAATGAGAATTGACTCTCAAAATACATATAGCCTAATCAATGGCATGTTTTTTAATAATTGATATGAAAGGATGAAAACAATGTTTACATCCATATTTGGGTCTATCGAGACGGGAATCATCTATGCGATTATGGCACTGGGGGTCTACCTATCCTTTCGTATACTTGATTTCCCAGATTTAACAGTTGACGGCAGCTTTGTAACTGGTGGTGCCATTGCAGCTGTATTAATAATAGGTGGTACCGATCCATTTCTAGCCACGATTGCAGCGCTCTTAGCCGGCTTTATTGCAGGCTGTCTGACAGGGCTGTTGCATACATTTGGAAAAATTAATAATCTCTTATCTGGAATTTTGATGATGATTGCACTTTACTCTATTAATTTACGAATTATGGGACGCTCCAATATTCCTTTATTAAATGAACATACAGTATTTACGAAAATTAGTGATATATCAGAAAGCTGGGGAATCGATATCATTTTTAATAACATACTGAAATCGGTTGGGTTAGGAGACAGCCTGCCTGAAACATGGGGAATACTTTTGTTCATGTTAGTTGTTACTTTTGTCATTAAATTTTTAAATGATTGGTTTTTCCAAACCGAAGTCGGTCTTGCCATTCGAGCAACAGGTGACAATAAGAAAATGATCCGTAGTTTCTCAGCTAATACCAATTTATTAACGATTATTGGACTAGGACTATCCAATGCATTAGTCGCGTTTTCAGGTGCATTGATTGCTCAGCACGGAGGTTTTGCAGATGTTAGTATGGGAATTGGAATGATCATTATCGGTTTGGCCTCTGTCATCATTGGAGAAACTTTGTTTGGGACAAAAACAATTGCAAGAACAACTATTGCTGTCATTGGGGGAGCAATTATTTACCGCATCGTTGTATCGCTGGCTTTAAGAATAGATTTTTTGGATCCAGGAGATATGAAGTTGATAACGGCTGTCATCGTCATCATTGCGTTAACTACTCCAAAGGTCATTGAGCGGTATAAAGAGAAGAAGCGAAAAGCACAGAGAAGAGTGGAGAAGTTACAACGGGAGGGGGGACGATATGCTTCAATTAAATCAGATTTATAAAATTTTTAATGAAGGATCGCCTGATGAAAAAATTGCTCTTAATCATGTAAACCTTTCCTTACAAAAAGGGGATTTTGTTACGGTGATTGGGAGTAATGGGGCAGGTAAATCAACTTTAATGAATATTATATCCGGAGGATTGGTCCCTGATATGGGAGAAGTGTTTATTGATGGTCAAGATGTTACCAAAATGGCAGAATTTCAACGTTCTAAAATGATTGGGCGTGTTTTTCAAGACCCGATGGCAGGAACTGCTCCAAGTATGACGATTGAAGAAAATTTAGCGATGGCCTATTCAAGAAACAAAACAAGAAAACTTGTAAAAGGAGTGACAAAGAAAAGACGTCAATATTTTCAGGAGGCTTTGGAAACCTTGCATCTTGGCCTGGAAAACCGTCTAAACGCAAAAGTGGGTCTTTTATCCGGGGGTGAACGACAGGCATTATCTTTATTAATGGCAACTTTTACAGAGCCCTCCATTTTACTACTAGATGAACATACTGCTGCCCTCGATCCTTCAAGAGCAGAATTAATTACGAACCTGACTAAGGAAGTTGTTGAAAGATATCAGCTTACCACCTTAATGGTGACTCATAATATGCAGCAAGCCATTGATTTAGGGAATCGATTAATCATGATGGATAAAGGACAAATTATCTTAGAGGTAGATGAACAACAAAAGAAAAACCTGACCATTGAAGGATTGCTTGAAGAATTTAAGCGAATTCGTGGCACGCAAATGGTAAATGACCGGGCGATATTGATTTAACGTTTTCTAAATAATCGTTCAAAACATATATTTTGAAATTTGTACCAATAAAATGACAAACAATCCAACCAAGTTGGATTGTTTTTTGTATAATTGTAAAAATAAAAGAATTTTTTTGAAAAAAAGTATCATTGGAGGTGAAAGCATGGAAAGGGAATGGATCTTGACCAAATTAGCGGCACACACTCCTGATATATTAGGACATAAACATTTTTCAAAATACGCCGTTTTGGTACCACTCATCCAAAAAAATAATGACATCCATGTTTTGTTTGAAGTCAGATCGCTGCAGTTAAAACGGCAGCCAGGTGAAATTTGTTTTCCTGGTGGAAAAATGGATCCGCGGGATAAGGACGAAAAAACAGCAGCGATTCGAGAAACAAAGGAAGAACTTGGGATAAGCGAAAAGGATATTTCTGAAATATATCCATTGGATTATATGATTTCCCCTTTTGGAATGATGATTTATCCATATGTTGGATTTTTACATGCTCCAGGAAATATACAACCTAATCCTTCGGAGGTCGAAGAGGTTTTCACCATTCCATTACCCTATTTTTTGGAAAATAAACCAGAAATATATCAAGTTGAATTTAAAATTGAACCAGAGGAAAATTTTCCGTTCGAATTAATCACTGGTGGAAAAAATTATAAATGGCGTCCAAGAGTTATGGAAGAGTATTTTTTTAAATTTGAAGATAAAGTCATATGGGGATTAACTGCGCGAATTCTATCAAATTTTATTGAAATTATCAAAGAATAATTTGGACTGTATTGAACAGTGGATTTAGTTAGTTATATTTATTATTTTTGAAAAGTATTTGTCTATTACAGAAGAACAAATGTCCATATAGAAAAGAAAAAACACTTGATAATTTTTCAAATTGTAATAAAATTAAGATTAAATTTTTGGTAATGGGAGATGTAGAAATGAAGGTTGTAAAATTTGGGGGCTCATCATTAGCTTCCGGCGCTCAACTTAAGAAAGTATTTAATATTGTAGTATCAGATCCCGAGCGAAAAGTGGTTGTTGTTTCAGCTCCAGGGAAAAGGTTTGCTGAAGACATAAAAGTAACGGATTTATTAATTGAATGTGCCGAAAAAAGTTTAAAGAATGAAAAAACGGATCAAGTATTTGAAGCTGTCATCGCTAGATATCAAGATATTGCTGAAGAATTAACGTTACCGGAAGAAATTATACAAGAGATTCGACTGGATTTAACTGAAAGACTGAATGGTGACAAAAGCAAACCGGACCGCTATATGGACAGAATGAAGGCAAGTGGGGAAGATAATAACGCAAAATTGGTGGCTGCCTTTTTCCGAAAAATGGGAGTAGAAGCACATTACATCGATCCGAAAGAAGCTGGCCTAATTGTTAGTGACGAACCAGGGAATGCACAGGCCCTTCCCGAAGCCTATGAAAGTCTTTCTTCATTGCGGTGGCGTTCAGGAATTTTAGTATTTCCAGGTTTCTTCGGTTATAGCAAGGCAGGAGATGTCTATACATTTTCACGTAGTGGATCAGATATTACTGGATCCATTCTCGCTAATGCGTTGAAAGCGGACCTTTATGAAAACTTTACAGATGTAGATGCTGTTTATTCCGTCAATCCATCTATCGTTGAAAAGCCGAAAGAAATAAAGGAAATTACATATCGGGAAATGCGAGAGCTATCTTATGCGGGGTTCAGTGTTTTACATGACGAGGCACTTGTACCGGCATTCCGTGCAGGTATCCCTGTTCAAATAAAAAATACAAATAATCCGACTGCACAAGGTACAAAAATTGTTGCTGATCGCAATAATACGAATGGCCCGGTAATTGGAATTGCTAGTGATAAAGGCTTTTGCAGTATCTATGTAAGCAAATACTTAATGAATAGAGAAATTGGGTTTGGGCGTAAACTTTTAGGGATTTTAGAAGATTTCGGTCTTTCCTACGAACACACTCCATCGGGTATTGATGATATTTCTGTAATCTTAAGAGAAAATCAATTTGATAAAGAAATGGAAGAACAGATTATTGATAGGATTAAAACCGAATTACATGCGGATCAAGTTTTCATTCAACACAAACTTGCCCTCATTATGGTCGTAGGCGAAGGGATGCGTCATAATATCGGTACAATGGCACGAGCATCAAAAGCCCTAGCAAAAGTAAATGTCAATATTGAGATGATTAATCAAGGGTCATCAGAAGTAAGTATGATGTTTGGTGTAAAAGAAATTGACGAGAAGAAAGCTGTCCAAGCATTATACAATGAGTTTTTTGCCCCTGTTATGGTATAAAATTAATAAATGAAAAAGCAGCCCATTCGGCTGCTTTTTTAGTCTATTTTAGGGAATTGTTTTTTTGATTTTAGTTTCAACTTTGTTCTAATTTCGGCTCCAATGGCGATAACTAAGCCCCCTGCCGTGTCTGATATAAGATCAATCATGGTATCTTCATTTCCACCACCCTGCAAGGTCATATCGAATAGTTGGTCACAGCTAAATTCATAAACCTCCCATAGAACACCTCCTAATGCGGCAAACGAGAGGGTGAACCAGAAGATTATCCAAGGAGAAATTTCACTACCTGCTTCTCGATGAATCATCCTTTCATATAAAGCAATAGCAGCAAATGCTAATAATATACCACTAATAAAATGTATGAATGTATCCCACCAGCCAAGTCGATACCATCCTAATATGGAACCTAAATATTGTGAGCCTACAAGAAAAACTAAATAAGAAATGACTAACGGTAAATTAAATTGGAGTTTTGTAAATAAAGCCAGGAGAAGTGGAATGGCCCCACAAAAGATTCCTCCTATGGCTACCGTTCCTTTATAGGTTTCGCCATTTTTAAAGTAGTAAAAAGCCAATATAGCCATAAAAACTACATAAATCCCGCTTAGTGTAATTACTGTTATTCTTTTCATCATTATCCTCCATTCCAACCAATACCTTTTAATTATTTCCTCATTTTTTATTAGCTATATATATTAGTTATGAACTCGCAAAATTAGAATAAAAGCGGTATATTGTAATTGTAATATTCGTAACAAAGGTTTATCTTTGGGGGTGTCCTATGCAAAGGGCGAAAATACCAACATACGAGCGAATAGCAATTGATTTAGCTAATCGTATATATAATGGGGATTTTAAAGTTGGAGAGAAAATTTATGGAAGATCTACTCTAGCGAGTGATTATAAAGTGTCCCCGGAAACGGTCAGGAGAGCAATTAAAATATTGGAAGATGTGGAAATTGTTCGTTCTACCAAGGGTAGTGGTATCATTATCGCTTCTCGCGAAAATGCTTATAAGTATATATCTCGCTTTACAAATCTTGCAAGCATTAAAGATCTTCAAAAAGAAATGAACGCTTTAATATCGGAAAGACGTAAACTGGATGACCAGTTATTTGAAGTGTTAAGTAGAATATTGGATTATTCAGGTCAACTTCGACACACCAATCCTTTGGCGCCAATTGAAGTAGAAATTCTCCCTAATTGTATACATATAGGAAAAACTATTTCAGAGGTAAAATTTTGGCAAAATACAGGTGGAACCGTCATTGGTATTAAACGAAGAGGGGAATTAATTATTTCCCCAGGACCTTATGCTATCATTCAGGAAGGGGATGTCCTTCTCGTCATTGGAAATGAAAAAACATATGACAGAGTCATTCATTTTTTAAATGAAGAATAAAAGAAGCCAGTAAACACTGGCTTCTTTTCATACTTAATTAATGAGACCTTCCTGAATTAAAAATTCTCTTGCTACTTTCTCAGGTGACTGTTTTAGGCTGTCAACTTTGTAATTAAGCTCCCGCATTTTCTCCTCAGTAAGTTTGCCTGCAAGAAGATTAATCACCTTTTTTAATTCTGGATGCTCTTTTAGTGTTTCTTCCTTAATAATTGGTACGGCATAGTATGGCGGGAAGAAGTTTTTATCATCTTTTAATACTTTTAAATCAAAAGCTTGGATTAAACCATCTGTGGAAAATGCATCAATGATATCACTTTTGTGATTTTTTAATGCTGTATAACGCAACCCCCCGTCAACTGGATTTACCGCTTTAAAATTTAAATTATAAGTCTTGGAAAGCCCTATTAGGCCATCCTCTCGATTAGGAAATTCGATCGTTGGACCCATAATGAGGTTATTGCTGACTTTTGCTAAGTCAGAAATGGTTTCTAACCCGTATTGAGCAGCTGTGTCTTGACGAACAGCAAGGGTATACGTGTTATTAAACCCTAGAGGCTTTAATAGTTCAATGCCATCCTTTTTAAATTCCTTTTGGACATAATCATACACTTCATCCGGATTATTCTTTGGTGGCTGATTTAGAATGTTCACCAAAGCTGTGCCGGTATATTCTACGTATACATCAATATTTCCAGTGTTAAGAGCATTAAAGGTAACTTGGGAGCCGCCAAGATTTAATTTTTTTTCAACTTTTATATCAGTCTTATATTCTATTAAATCTGCAAGAATATTACCTAATATTAATTGTTCAGAGAAGTTTTTGGATCCTATGACGATCTTATCATCTGCTTTAGCTTTCGTATAAATAGTAAATGCACCTGCAAAAACTAAAATAATACTTGCAAATGAAAGGAGAACACGTTTACCTTTTTTCCCAGATTTAGATTCTCTTTTTTGTTTATTAGTATAGGAAATGGATTTTTCCAGCTTTCCAACAACAAAGTCGATAAGTAGGGCGAGAATACATGCTGGAATCGCTCCTGCTAAAATCATATTATTATCAACTGTTTGGACCCCTGAAAATACTAAATAACCGAGTCCGCCTGCTCCAACAAATGCAGCTATGGTCATTAAACCGACAGCAGTAACGGCTGAAATTCTGATACCCGCCATAATCATCGGGAAGGCTAATGGTAGTTGTACCTTTCTCATTGTTTGACTTTTCGTCAGACCGATGCCTTTGGCGGCTTCCAGAATGTCACGATCAATATTTGTTAGTCCTGTGTAAGTGTTTTTTACAATTGGAAGTAAAGAATATAGAACGACCATGACAATTGCAGGTGTACTTCCGATACCGATAAATGGGATAAGAAATCCTAATAATGCTAGACTTGGTACGGCTTGAATGACATTGGTCGTACCAATTACCGGCTTTGAAAGTTTAGGTTCTCTTGAAATGAGGATTCCAAGAGGAATACCAACGATTGTTGCAATAAGAACAGAGATCACACTTAAATAAATGTGCTGTCCTAATAATTCTATTATTTGATCAAAGTTTGCAACCGAATAATTCCATAAATCACTCATTAAAATGCTACCTCCATATCGATTAACTGACTGCTTAAGGCAGATAAAATACTACTTCTTGTAATAAGACCAGTCAGCTTATTCATTTGGTTTACCACAGGAACATATCCAATTTGATGTTCATTCATTGTGGCTAATACTGAAATTAAATTGGTTCCTTCTGAAACAGAGAGTACATTGTGTTCCATCACTTCTTCGATACTTAAATTTCTGTTTAATAGCTGGATTCCTTTTAAAGTAACTAAGCCTAAAAGTATATTATTTTTATCCGTTACCATTAGGCTGTCCACTTTATGCTCTTTCATAATTTCTATTGCCTGAAGAACGGTACGCCGAGTTGTGATTTTAACTGGGTTGGAAATCATAATGTCTTCGGCCAATAATAACTCAGGGTTATTCCATACTCTTCGTTTACCAATAAATTCCGCCACAAATTCATTAGCTGGATTTTTTAGGATGTTTTCCGGTGTATCGTACTGAAGAATATCTCCATCTTTTAAGATACAAATCTTATCTGCGATTTTAATAGCTTCATCCATATCATGGGTAACAAAGATAATGGTTTTATTTAATTCTTTTTGCATTTGGAATAACTCGTCTTGAAGAGATGACCTTGTAACGGGGTCTAATGCACTGAAGGGTTCATCCATTAAAATAATATCGGAGTTTGTAGAGAAGGCTCTTGCTACCCCAACCCTTTGTTGCTGCCCGCCACTTAATTCTTTGGGGTAACGATTCAAGTATTCTTTTGGATCTAATCCAACCATTTCAAGTAATTCGTTAGTTTTTTTCTCTATTAATCTTGGATCTTCCCCTTTAAGTTTTGGAATGAGTTCAAGATTTTCTTTAATAGTCATATGAGGGAATAAGCCTGTATTTTGAATAACATAACCGATATTTCTTCGAAGCTCGATGGGATCCATTTCCGTTATATCCGATCCATTTACAAAGATCTGACCAGATGTTGGCTGTATTAATTTATTTATCATCTTGAGTAAAGTAGTTTTACCACAACCACTTGGTCCAATAAATACAACTAACTGACCAGCTTCAATTTCCAAAGAAAAAGAATTAATAACCGTCTTAGATCGATATTTTTTTGTAATATTCTTAAATTCTATCAATTCGAAAGCCTCCTTCTGCAATGTGACAACTTAATGTTAACACATAAGTTGGTGGTTGTCTAATGGACTATATTATTCATGGAGGTAGGAAAGAACTGAAGTAGCTTTGTTTTAGTCTATATACATGTTCAAACTATCGTAACTCTTTCGTCAGCAATTGTGTATAAAATATTAAGATCGTACATTAATTGGAAATTAAATTGGCTTTATATGGGAAAGTGATGAAAAATAGGACTGGTAAAGGAATCTGTTTAGACAATGCCAGCATGGAGAACTTCCTCAGACATGTTAAGGCAGAGGGTTTTATTATCTGCACCTTTTCACAAAGCCAAAGAGGTTAAGATTGTCGTACAAAAATATATTCGTTTCTATCACCACCAACGTTTCGAAAAAAATTAAATAACGGGGCTGTCTAAAAAGTCCATTTAAGAGAAAAATGAACCCAAATTAAAAACCCAAGAATGTTGATTTAACAGCATTCTTGGGTTTTGCTTTTATAAAGATTTCGGCTGAAATACCACTTTCCGGACAGCCCCGTTGCTTAAGCGTGTATTTTGATTCATGTCTATTTGACAGAGGTGACTTCACTTCCTCTCACTGCTTTGCTAATACTTTAATGATTGCTGTTAACTTATAAAGTCTTCATTATTATAATCGTATAAAAAACGAACTTCTCTCCAATGTTCAGTGGATCCTGAATTTTTCCATACAAATACATTTCTACCATGAATTCGTTCAAGTCTTTTTGGAAGTAGCAACGGGAACAAGAAGAATTGACCCAACACCTGTCTGTGCTTCATCACAAAGAGAATAAATAAAAACAAGTTCTTTCAAAAAATATAAAAAATTGCTTGTTTCCTATCCTTGCTATACCGTTTCTGATTTTAAAACTCAATTGCAATAGGAAAAACATGTAATTGTAGCTTAATAATAGGTGAACATTCAAACTAAAGGGGAAACTGAATGAAGACCATGACTAACTTGTTTGTCTTCTGAAACGATTGCACACCTTGTCGAAATGCTACAAACATATTATTTCGTGTCTTGTTTGGATTCTCATTTGGAAAATGTCTTTTCATTCAATAAATTGAAATGTATTCAATGTTACATTTATCCATTTTTCTATACTGCTAACAGTAGAAATCCCATAAAAAAGACGTATTTACCTCAACTATCGGAAAAATAACCACTATAATCCAATAATTGATCTTGATTCGTTGCAGTTGGACGATAAATCAAAGGATGATCTCCCCAGTCGGTTAGTCCAATTTTTATTATATTATTTCACCCATTTTACAATATTTCATTATTTTTCATCTTTTTAAATTAATAGTATAACGAAAAAATTTAAAAGTTCGTTTATGAAAGTAACATCAATAGAACTTTTTTATTATTTTCAAAATATCAATGATATTTATTCAATTTATTTTTGGAAAAAGAAACCGAATGTAGGGCATTTTTTTATTTTTGAATACATTACAAGTGAGCGCGTTTGCTATCAATTACACATTGTTCCATTTGAAAAATTTTTTTTATCAATTAATCCATATGAGATCAATAAAGTTCAAAGGGTGATTTTGTTTGTCTCAACCGAATGTACCGAATATTACACTGCAAGTTTCGATTAATCGAGATGATGTAATTAATTTATTACTTGCATCCATTGCCATGGAGGAAATTAGTCTGGCTCATATAATTAATGCCGAAGGGGAAAAAATTCAATACGCGATTGAAACAATGCCTGGACCAGAAGCAACACTAGATCAACTTTTAGATGTCAATGATAGTGTTCAAGATATGCTGGCAATGGTTATCAAAAGAGAGTTACTTTTAGAAAATAAATTGAAACAGGCTATTGATTTCATTACAGGCTCTAATTAAGTATTCAAAAATCTTTTTCTTTTGGAAGGGTTCTGTTTTAGAAAATGCATGATTTTATAAATTTAATGATGATATTTAGAAAGAACATTTCTATTACATTCTGTGATTATTACAATTTGTATAGTTGAAATCTAGTGTTGATTATCTTCATAGTTTATTATGGCTAAACATTATAACACAATGAATTATTTTTCTTTAATGATCCTTTTTTCTAATAATCTTTGTTGATACACAATGTTATTGATTACTTACTATGATTTGGGTTTTCAGAATTTTATAGGTACCACTTAATTTCAAAATTCATGGAGTTTAGTACCTTTAATTTTTAAAAAGAAAATATTAAATTTATAGGCTATTATATATACTCTTTTTTTTAATTTGAATATCTTATTAAAGAACACCTAGCGGCTGTTTAGTTATGAGTTAAATAGAGATACGCGTTTCTTATTTTAAAGAAAGGAGTAATGGAATGTCTCAACCCAATTTACCTAATATAACCCCGAACATTACTCTTAGTAGAAGTAGTGTTATTAATTTACTATTAGCATCAATTGCTATGGAGGAGTTAGGGCTTGCTCATATTATTAATGCTGAGGGGGAAAAAATTCAGTATTCATTAGGTACAATTCCTGGTTTGCCTAATCCAGCAACACTTGATGAAATTTTAACTGTTAATGATAGTGTTCAGGATACATTAGCAATGGCAATTAAAAAGGAATTACTCTTAGACAATAAATTAAAGCAAGTTGTTCAACTGACTGGTAATGGGGTTACTGGACCAACAGGACCAACAGGACCAACAGGACCAACAGGACCAACAGGACCGACAGGGCCAACGGGACCAACAGGACCGACAGGACCAACAGGGCCAACGGGACCAACAGGACCGACAGGACCGACAGGACCAACAGGACCAACGGGGCCAACAGGACCGACAGGGCCAACAGGACCGACAGGACCGACAGGACCGACGGGACCAACAGGGCCAACGGGACCAACAGGACCGACAGGACCGACAGGACCAACAGGACCAACGGGACCAACAGGGCCAACAGGACCGACAGGACCGACAGGGCCAACGGGACCAACAGGACCGACAGGACCGACGGGACCAACAGGACCAACGGGGCCAACAGGACCGACAGGGCCAACAGGACCGACAGGACCGACAGGACCGACAGGACCAACAGGGCCAACGGGACCAACAGGACCGACAGGACCGACAGGACCAACAGGGCCAACGGGACCAACAGGACCGACAGGACCGACAGGACCAACAGGACCAACAGGACCAACAGGACCAACAGGGCCGACGGGACCAACAGGACCAACAGGACCGACAGGACCGACAGGACCGACAGGGCCAACTGGACCGACAGGACCGACAGGACCAACAGGACCGACGGGACCGACGGGACCAACAGGGCCAACAGGACCGACAGGACCGACAGGGCCAACGGGACCAACAGGACCGACAGGACCGACGGGACCAACAGGACCAACAGGGCCAACAGGACCGACGGGACCAACAGGGCCTACTGGACCTAATCTAATGGAAGAAGGTTTCTCTGCAATTGCCAATGCTACTTCTGTAACTGGCAATACACAAATTACCAACTGGTCTGTTGCAACACCATATTTTAACAGCGGAAACTTCGACCCGGTAACTGGAGTATATACGGTTCCAGCTACAGGAAGATATGCAATTTCCGCAACAATCTCCTACGAGACTTTAGTTGCGTTAACTATTGGTATCAATTCGGCAACCCCTGCATTCGTTGTTCGAAGAACTTCGCCAGTTACAACAGATTTAATTTCTGGATTATTCCCAGTATTAAATCTATCATTAAACATTATTGGTATAGGTTTAATCAATGTTAGAGGTATTCTTGGAAATGGAACTGTCACATTATCTGGAGTTGTAGAGTTAAATCAAAATGACGAAATAGGACTATTCTATGTAGCGGATGGATTATCCATTTCAATTGACTTAGGTGGACCAGCTACTCCTATCCACTGGTCAATTTACCAAATTACAGAATAAACCTTAATTAACCTGTTTCCACTAATCTTCACTTCAAAGCGTGTAGACAAAGTTGCGTTTATGCATTGTCTACACGCTTTTTATATTACTAAAGATTCGTGCGATAAATTTAATTAAAATTTATTTAAATGGAGTTTACTTTTACTTATAGTTTCTTTAGTGAAACAAAGGATAGTAAAAAGTAGTTAGAGGCAGTGTGTATTCACATTTCTTAGAAAAGCTTGTGAATCGGCTACACTTAACTGGACAAAAAAATTAAGGTCAAGTAGACTAACTACCTAATCTGGGTATACTGCTAACAAACGTAAGAGATCCCATACCAGCAACTTTACTAGGAGAGGCGGGTATGCTAGTCTGTTTGGCAAGCCAGATGTTTTCATCATCTGGTTTCCTGGCTGGGAAAGCATGCCCGTAGAGGTTCCTTGTCAAGTTGCGGTGTTTACCCTCTAAATTTGGAAGTCTACTTCATCTCATTCAGTTAATGGAGGTACGCCGATATGACGAGAACTAGAAGAACATTTACTCCCGAATTTAAAGCTCAAATGGTCAAACTATATGAAAGTGGTAAGCCTAGAAAAGACATTATAAGTGAATACAATTTAACGCCTTCGGCATTAGACAAATGGGTGAAACAGAGCCAAACATCTGGTTCATTTAAAGAGAAGGATAACCGAACACCTGAAGAAGAAGAGTTGATCAAACTCCGTAAAGAAAATCAGCGTTTACTGATGGAGAATGATATTTTAAAGCAAGCTGCGCTGAATTGTTTATGGCAAACTAAAAATGTACAGTTTGGCAATTAATTTATGTAGCCCTTTTCGGGCATAAAAAAAACCACTTGCCAACATTCCTACATTCAAATAAACTTCCTGTTATTGGGCAAAAATGACAGGAGGCGATGAAGGAGATGTTAGCAGTGGCAGAAATTAATTATATCAGACATGAACAAATAAAAAAGGGCGTTCGTATAGCTCTATTGCCAAACAAATGAGTCGAGACCGTAGAACGGTTCGGAAATATGCAGAGGTGGAGGATTTTAGTCCTTCAGAAGTACCAAAGCAAAAACGAAAAGCAAAAGTCATGGATCCTGTGAAACCGATTCTAGATCAATGGCTTCAAGAAGACTTGAAGAAGAAAAAGAAGTTTCAACGAACTGCTCAACGGATGTATACGCAACTTGTCGAAGAATATGGGTTTGAAGGTTCTGCACGATCCGTTCGGCATTATGTATCCCAACGTAAAAAACAGCTTTCCGAAGAAACAGAAACAGCTGCATTGCCATTAGAGTCGAAGCCAGGAACAGCTCAAGTGGACTTTAGGGAGGCACCATTTAAATATCGTGGAGAAGTAGTGACATGGCCATATTTGGTTTTATCGTTTCCCTATAGTAATACCTTTTACGTTCAGGTGTTTCCATCTGAAAATCGGGATTGCTTTTTAGAAGGATTGAAACGAATCTTTCATCACATAGGTGGAGTACCTAGAGTAATTCGTTTTGATAATTTATCACCTGCGGTGAAAAAAGTATTACCTAATGGGGAGCGAGAGCTAACGGAGGAGTTTCAGCGTTTTGTTTGCCATTATGGTTTTGAATATGAATTTTGTAATCCGGCTAGTGGAAACGAAAAAGGACATGTGGAATCGATGGTGAAATATGTTCGAAACAACTTCTTTCTTCCGGAGCTTGTGGTGCATGACATAGAACAACTGAATGAAACGCTATGGGGAAAGGCAGAAAAGGA